>NZ_JASHLT010000051.1:0-68449 GCF_030056615.1 Streptomyces sp. HNM0645
ATGCCTCCGCGTTGCTCACACCATGCTGCATGAGCTGAAGGTAGAGGCGCCGTTCCTCGGACAAGGGACGGCGCCCCTGGATGACGGACCGGTCCCGGATCTTGAAGCCCATTGCATCCCCTGAACTGGGGTGTTGCAACGACGCCTAGAACCCAAGGGGAGCCCGGCGGCGAGGAGGGGCCATGAGGCGGAAGGCCGGCGGAACGGCTCTGCTGCTCGTACTCGTATTCGTGTGCGGGTGCGGGGGAGTGGACGACGAGACCGACCCCCGTCCGGACGGGACGGCCACCCCGGCCCGCTCGGAGCAGCCCGCGCCGAGTGCCCCCGTGCCCCCGTCCGCCACCACCCCGTCCGCCACGACGCCAGACCGTGCGTCCGCGCTCGTCACCCTCACCGAGAGCGGCGGTATCGACGGGCGGCACCATTCGATCGTCGTGTACGACGACGGTACGTACCTCCTGGTCGCACCGGGGAAGAGGAACCGCCCCGGCCGAATGGCCCCGGCGGCCCTCGCCGAACTGCGGACAGCCCTCGACGAGGTCGACTTCTCCCGGCTGCCGACCCGGCCCACCGGGCCGCCGGTCATGGACGGGCTCACCCGGGTGCTGGTCCACGACGGCCGCACCTCCGTCGACGACGGCACGGACATCCCCGCCGACCTCGCCGCTGTGTACGACGCGCTGCCGCCGCTCAGCTGACGCCGACCGGGCCGCTGGCGCGCGGATCCGTACGGGCCGGGGGACGGGCCCCGCCGGTCTCATCACCGTGGTCACGACCACGGCAGTCGTGACCGCCGCCTCGGCCGCCTGCATGCCGCGGACGGCGTCACGGGGGCCGGCCCCCGCCCAGCGGCCGTCGACGGTCCTCACCATCCCCCGCCCAACGCCTGTGGTCGGTGCGCGCCCGATGTCGTTTCGCACCCGAACCCGAACCCGAACCCGAACCCGGTCCCGGTCCCGGTCCCGGTCCCGAACCCGGTCCCGGTCCCGAACCCGGTCCCGGCCCGTCGCCGTCCGGTTCGTCCCGCCCGCGCCCGGCCCGGTCGTTCCGTACCGGGAGACTGCCATCCCCGCCCGGCCGGGTCCGCCGCGACCGCTCCGGTGCCCGCCTCCCCCGCCGCCCGGGGGACTCGGGTCACCCGAGTCGATCTGCGACACTGGTACGACCATGCCCAAGCCCGGAGAACTCACTTTCGTCGCCCCCCGCGGAGCCAAGAAGCCCCCGCGGCACCTCGCCGACCTCACGCCCGCCGAGCGGAAGGACGCCGTCGCCGCGATCGGCGAGAAGCCGTTCCGGGCGAAGCAGCTGTCGCAGCACTACTTCGCGCGCTACGCGCACGACCCGGAGCAGTGGACCGACATCCCCGCCGCCGCGCGCGAGCGGCTCGCGTCGGAGCTGCTGCCCGACCTGATGTCCGTGGTCCGGCACGTCTCCTGTGACGACGACACCACCCGCAAGACGCTGTGGCGGCTCCACGACGGCACGCTCGTCGAGTCGGTGCTGATGCGCTACCCGGACCGGGTGACGATGTGCATCTCCTCGCAGGCCGGCTGCGGGATGAACTGCCCGTTCTGCGCCACGGGCCAGGCCGGTCTCGACCGGAACCTGTCCACCGCCGAGATCGTGCACCAGATCGTGGACGGCATGCGGGCCCTCCGCGACGGTGAGGTCCCCGGAGGCGCGGCCCGGCTGTCCAACATCGTGTTCATGGGCATGGGCGAGCCGCTCGCCAACTACAACCGCGTGGTCGGCGCCATCCGCAGGCTCACCGATCCGGAGCCCGACGGCCTCGGCCTGTCGCAGCGCGGGATCACCGTCTCCACGGTGGGCCTCGTGCCGGCGATGCTGCGCTTCGCCGACGAGGGCTTCAAGTGCCGCCTCGCCGTGTCCCTGCACGCGCCGGACGACGAACTGCGCGACACCCTCGTCCCCGTCAACACCCGCTGGAAGGTCCGGGAGGTCCTGGACGCGGCCTGGGAGTACGCGGAGAGGTCCGGCCGCCGCATCTCGATCGAGTACGCCCTGATCCGGGACATCAACGACCAGGCATGGCGCGGTGACCTGCTCGGGCGACTCCTCAAGGGCAAGCGGGTGCACGTCAACCTGATCCCGCTGAACCCGACTCCGGGCTCCAAGTGGACGGCCTCCCGGCCCGAGGACGAGAAGGCCTTCATCGAGGCCATCGCCGCCCACGGTGTCCCGGTCACCGTCCGGGACACCCGTGGTCAGGAGATCGACGGGGCCTGCGGTCAGCTCGCCGCCTCCGAGCGCTAGTGCCAGGTGCCAGGCGCAGGGCCGCCCCGGTCCCTGCGGAGCGTCCGACGCGCCCCTGTACGCTGGCCCGAACATCTGCATATTCCGACAGGGGAGCGCCACAGCGCTGAGAGTGCGGTGACCGTCAGACCGCAGACCCTCTGAACCTCGCCCGGGTCATTCCGGGTAGGAAGTTCGGACGAGACTCAAGCTGTTGCGCCCTGCCCGGCTCCCGGATCCCGAGGATCCCGCGGCCGGGCAGGGCCGCGTCTCTTCCTGGTCATGCCCAGGAGGAATCAGTGAGCACCACCAAGAAGATCACCGTCACCGCGCTGGCCGCGGCCCTCGGCGTGAGCACGCTCGCGGCCTGCGGCGGGTCGTCCGGGGACGACTCCGCCGGAGCCGGCGGCAGCGGCAAGACCGTGACACTCGTCAGCCACGACTCCTTCAACGCCTCGCCGGCCGTGCTCAAGCAGTTCACCGCGGAGACCGGGTACACGGTCAAGGTGCTGAAGAGCGGAGACGCCGTCGAGGCACTCAACAAGGAGATCCTCACCAAGGGCTCCCCGCAGGGCGACGTGTTCTTCGGCGTCGACAACACCACGCTCTCGCGGGCCCTCGACAACGACCTGTTCACCCCGTACGAGGCCGAGGGCCTCGAGCGGGTTCCCGAGGCCGTCCGGCTCGACGGGGGCAGGCACCGGGTCACACCGGTCGACAGCGGCGACATCTGCGTCAACTACGACAAGAAGTACTTCGCCGACAGAAAGCTCGCCCCGCCGCAGACCTTCGAGGACCTCGCCGAGCCCGCGTACCGGAACCTCCTCGTCGTCGAGAACGCCGAACGCTCCACGCCGGGCCTCGGCTTCCTGCTCGGCACCGCTGCCGCGTACGGGGACAAGGGCTGGCAGGACTACTGGAAGAAGCTGCGGGCGAACGGCGTCAAGGTCGTCGACAGCTGGGAGATCGCCTACAACCAGGAGTTCTCCGGTTCCGCCGGCGGCAGGGCGGCCAAGGGCGACCGGCCGCTCGTCGTCTCGTACGCCTCCAGCCCGCCGGTCGAGGTGCTGTACGCCGAGCCGCGGCCGAAGGCGGCGCCGACCGGCGTCTCCACCGGCACCTGCTTCCGCCAGACGGAGGCCGCCGGCCTGCTCAGGGGCGCGCGGAACGAGGCCGGCGGAAAGGCCCTGCTGGACTTCTTGATCAGCAGGAAGTTCCAGGAGGACATGCCGCTCAACATGTTCGTCAACCCGGTGGCCGAGGACGCGAAGCTGCCCCCGCTGTTCACCGAGTTCGGCGAGGTGATCGCCGAGCCGCGGACGATGGCTCCGGAGAGGATCGCCAAGAACCGCGACCAGTGGATCCAGTCGTGGTCCTCGCTCGTCCTGAAGTAGCCGGGCAGTCCGGCGGGAACGCCGGGCCGCGCGGGCGGAACCCCTCGCGCGGCCCGGCGGCCCTGCGCGCCACCGCCGCTCGCTCGGCCCTGATGGCCCTGCCCGTCGCGTTCTTCGCCCTCTTCTTCGCCCTCCCCGTGGCCTCGATCGTCGGCCGCGGACTGCGGGTGGGGGACTCCTGGCGGTTCGGCGGGATCGCCGAGGTCGTCGGCCGTCCGGACATCCTCCAGGTGCTCTGGTTCACCCTCTGGCAGGCGCTCGCGTCCACGGGGCTGACCCTGCTGATCGCGCTCCCCGGCGCCTACGTCCTGGCCCGCTGCGACTTCCCCGGGAAACAGCTGTTGCGGGCGGTCGTCACCGTGCCGTTCGTGCTGCCCACCGTCGTGGTCGGCACCGCATTCCTGGCGCTCCTGGGCCGGGGCGGGTTGCTGGACGAGCTGTGGGGGGTGCGGCTCGACACGACGGTCTGGGCGATCCTCCTCGCCCATGTGTTCTTCAACTACGCCGTGGTGGTACGCACCGTGGGCGGCCTGTGGGCCCAGCTCGACCCGCGCCAGGAGGAGGCCGCACGGGTCCTCGGCGCAAGCCGCTTCGGGGCCTGGCGCCGGGTCACCCTGCCCGCGCTGGCCCCGGCCGTGGCCGCTGCCGCGCTGATGGTGTTCCTCTTCACGTTCACCTCGTTCGGCGTCGTACAGATCCTCGGCGGCCCGGCGTACTCCACGCTCGAGGTGGAGATCTACCGGCAGACCGCCCAGGTGCTGGACCTCTCCACGGCCGCCGTGCTGACCCTGGTGCAGTTCGCCGCCGTGGGCGCGGTTCTCACCGTGCACGCCCGGACCGTCCGGCGACGGGAGACCGCGCTGCGACTTGTCGATCCGGCGCTCGCCGCGCACCGTCCGAGGGGCGCCGGGCAATGGGCCCTGCTGGGCGGGGTGCTCGCCACGGTCGTCCTGCTGATCGTGGCACCGCTCGCGGTGCTGGTCGAACGGTCCTTCGACGGACCAGGCGGGTACGGTCTCACCTTCTACCGGGCCCTGCAGTCGGCCGGGGCGAGCGGCGGCACGTTCCTCGTCCCGCCGGTCGAGGCCGTGTGGAACTCCCTCCAGTACGCGCTCGCCGCCACCGCGATCGCGCTCGTCGTCGGCGGCCTCGCGGCCGCGGCGCTCACTCTCCCCCGGACGTCGTCCGGGGGATCCTCCAAAGCCGGCCGGCTCGTCCGCGGCTTCGACGCGCTGTTGATGCTGCCGCTCGGGGTCTCCGCCGTCACCGTCGGTTTCGGTTTCCTCATCGCCCTCGACGAGCCGCCGCTGGACCTGCGCACCTCCTGGATCCTCGTGCCGCTGGCCCAGGCGCTCGTGGGAGTGCCCTTCGTCGTTCGGACGATGCTGCCCGTGCTGCGGGCCGTCGACGCACGGCTGCGGGAGGCGGCGGCCGTGCTGGGCGCCTCGCCCCTGCGGGCATGGCGCGAGGTGGACCTGCCGCTGGTGCGCCGGGCGCTGCTCGTCGCCGCCGGTTTCGCCTTCGCCGTGTCACTCGGCGAGTTCGGTGCCACCGTCTTCATCGCCCGGCCGGACAACCCGACGCTCCCGGTCGCCGTGGCGCGACTCCTCGGCCGTCCCGGCGAGCTCAACTACGGCCAGGCAATGGCGCTTTCGACGATCCTCATGCTGGTCTGCGCGGTGGCCCTGCTGCTGCTCGACCGGCTCCGTCCCGACCGTTCCGCAGGGGAGTTCTGATGCTGGCGCTGGAGAACGCGACCGTACGCTTCGGGGGGCGGGCGGCGCTGGACGGAGTGGACCTGGAGGTCGCCGACCACGAGATCGTGTCTGTGCTCGGACCGAGCGGCAGTGGCAAGTCGACCCTGCTGAGGGCCGTCGCCGGGCTGCAGCCCCTGGACGGCGGCCGGGTGCTGCTCGGCGGCAGCGACCAGACCGGAGTGCCGGTGCACCGCCGCGGGGTGGGCCTGATGTTCCAGGACCACCAGCTCTTCCCGCAGCGCGACGTCGGCGGCAACGTCGCCTTCGGGCTGCGGATGCACGGCGTGCCGAAGGCCGAGCGGCGTCTGCGAGTCGAGGAGTTGCTGGAACTGGTCGGGCTCCCGGGCGCCGCACGACGGGCCGTCGGCGCGCTCTCCGGTGGTGAGCAGCAGCGCGTCGCCCTGGCCCGGGCACTCGCGCCCAGCCCGCGGCTGCTGATGCTCGACGAGCCCCTGGGCCAGCTCGACCGCACTCTCAGGGAACGGCTCGTCGTCGAACTGCGTGCGGTGTTCCGCCGGCTGGGCACCACGGTGCTGGCCGTCACCCACGACCAGGGGGAGGCCTTCGCGCTCGCCGACCGGGTCGTGGTCATGCGCGACGGACGTGTCGCCCAGTCGGGCACACCCCGGGACGTGTGGCAGCGGCCCGTCTCGGAATTCGTCGCCCGGTTCCTCGGCTTCGCCAACGTGGTGCCCGCGACGGTCACCGGGGACACGGCCGAGACCCCCTGGGGCGGTGTCCCGGTTCCCATGGGCTCACCCCAGGGCGCCTGCAGGCTGCTGGTACGGCCGTCCGCGGTACGGCTTCGGCCGCGCGGCACGGGACTGCCGTGCGCGGTGGAGTCCCTGACCTTCCGCGGCCACCATGTCGCCGTACGGCTGCGGCCGGACGACGCGCCGCCGCTGGAGGCCGAGTGCGGGCTCAGGGACGCTCCCGAGCCGGGCGCCGAGGTCGGGGTCGCGTTCGCCGCGGAGGACGTGGTGGTCCTGCGACCCGACACCGGCGACTGATCCGGCCGGAGCAGGCTGCCGCCGGCCGCCCGGGCCTCAGCCGGCCTGACGTGCGGCGGTCGTCAGCCGGGCGAGTGCCCCGGGGGCCTCCTCCACCGAGTCGACCAGGGCGATACGCGTCTCCATCGCGCGGCCCTCCGCCAGGGAGCGCAGCAGCGGCCAGGCCGGGAGCCGCTCCGTCCAGTGGGCGCGGTCGACCAGGACCATCGGCGTCGGCTCGCCCCGCGACTCGTAGTAGTTCGGGGTCGCGTTGTCGAAGATCTCCTGCAGCGTGCCCGCGGCGCCGGGGAGGAAGACGACACCGGCGGTGCAGCGGGCGAGCAGCCCGTCCTCGCGAGTGGCGTTGGCGAAGTACTTGGCGATGTGCCCGGCGAACGGGTTGGGCGGCTCGTGCCCGTAGAACCAGGTGGGGATGCCGACCGAGTCGCCGCCCTGCGGCCAGCGCGAGCGGACCTCGAGGGCGACGGCCGCCCAGTCGCTGACGGAGGGGGTGAACGACGGTGCCTTGGCGAGGAGTTCGAGGGACTCGTCCAGCATCTCGTCGGGGTGCGGGGCCGCGTAGGCGCCGAGGTTCGCCGCCTCCATCGCCCCGGGCCCGCCGCCGGTGGCGACGGTCAGGCCGGCGCGGGTGAGGGCGCGGCCGAGCCGGGCCGCGCCGGCGTACTCGTCGGTGCCGCGGCTCATCGCGTGCCACCCCATCACCCCGACGACCGGCACCCCGTCGAGGAGTTCGTCCAGGGCGTCCGAGACGGCGTCGTCGTGCAGGGCCCTGAGCATCGATGCGTAGATGTCCCGGTCCGCCTTGGTGAGCTGGAACCAGTCGTAGGCGAGCGCGTCGGGCGTGACCTCGTAACCGCCGTCGGCGAGGCCGTCGAAGAGCTCGTCGGGGGTGTAGAGGAGCCCCCGGTAGGGGTCGAACGGGAGGTCCGGCAGGGGAGGGAAGACGAGGGCACCGTCCGCGCGGACCTTGGCCGTGGCGTCCGGCTCCATGGCGCAGCCGAGGAAGGCGGCGGCCGTGGTGTCGCACGAGAGGAGAGCGAAGGTGCGCCCGCTCAGGTCGACGGATTGGACGCGGTGCCCCGCGAGGCTGCCCCGCCGCGCGACGACCCTGTCGAACTCATCGAGCGTCTCGATCTCCCGGTCGTCGTCGAACGACGAACCGAGCCGCGGCCTCTGTCCGTGAACCATGGCGGCCACGATATGCCCCGGGCCCGGGGCCTTCGTGTCCGGGTCGGTGACCCCGCCCCGGGCTCAGCGCCGCAGCGGCAGGGCCGCAAGTTCCGCCACCGCCCAGGTGAGCGGAGCGAAGACGACCAGCAGGACCACGGCCCGCAGCATGGCGGTGGCGTGCAGCAGGGCCACGGAGGCGCCCAGTTCGAGCAGACCGGCCCGGGTGCCCGCTCGGGCCTGCCGTGCCTCGACGGCCGAGGTGAGCAGCGTCGCCAGGGTGCAGGCCACGACGAGCGTCGCCCCGAGAGCGGTCAGCGGTCCGAAGGGCTGCGGGTGTTCCCCGGCGAGCGCGGAGGCCGCGACGAAGGCGGACACCACGGCGCACACGATGCCTAGAGGCCGCCCGATCCGGCGTGCGTCGTCCATGAGCGCCCGCCCTGCGAGCAGTCGCATCGCCCCGGGCCGCAGGGACTGCAGCACCCACCCGCACACGTGGACGATGCCGGGGCCGGCCGTCGCGAGCCCCACCGCGGTCAGCGTCCAGCCGGCGAGCACCCCGCCGGAGGCGCCACCGGTGCTGTCAGGGCCCCGGCCCGTGTACGCCTCGATCGCGACGCCCACGGCCGTCAGCGCGACGCCCCAGGGGAGGCCGCCCGGCGTCCCAGTGGCGTGCTCGGGTTCGTCGTCGGGGAGTTCGCCGTCCCTCCGGCGGCGCGGGCGCAGGGCGAGTGCGGCCGCCCCGGCGCCGAGGACCGGGACGAGTGCGAGCAGCAGGACCACCGCCCCCAGCGGCAACGGCTCGCCCGCGGCGAGAAGTTCCGCCGCGTCGCCGTCGAACGGCGTTCCGCTCAGGTCGCCACGCAGGTGCAGGAAGAACAGCAGGGCCACCATGCTGCCGAGGACGCAGGAAACGGCGGTGGACGCGGCCGCCAGCGCACTCATGCGCACCGGTCCGAGTCCGACGGCGGACAGGCCCTGGCGGGATCGCGTACCCGGATCCGTGCGGGCCACCGCCACGGCGAACTGGACCGTGGCCGCCAGCGGGGCGAGACACCAGGCCAGCCGCTGCAGCGCCGGATCGGAGGGGTGCGGGCCGGACATCGCGTAGGACAGGGTGCACAGCAGGAGGAAGCCCACCCCCGCCGAGGCCGTCGCCACCAGGAGGCGGCGCAGCAGGACGAGGGGGTGGGAGCCGCGGCTCAGACGGAGAGCGAGCACTCGGCCCGGCCTTCCGCCTCCGCGTCCCGCACCGGGGTGACACGCCGGCCGTCCACCAGCGACACTCCACGGTCGGCGAGGGTCGCGACCTCCTCGTCATGGGTCGCGAGCACGAGGGTGATGCGGTGTGACCGGGCGGCGGTGGTGAGGGTGCGCAGAACCTGGGCCCGGTCGGAGCTGTGCAGTGTGGCGGTCGGCTCGTCGGCGAACAGCACCGCGGGGGTGGTGACCAGGGCACGGGCGAGGGCGATCCGCTGCCGCTGAGACTGCAGCAGCGCCCGGGGCCGCTTGCGGGCGCACCGCCCGATGTCGAGCCGCTCCATCCATTCCAGGGCGGCGGTCCTGGCCTTGCGGTGCGAGGAGCCGCGCAGCAGCAGTGGCAGCGCCGCGTTCTCCCAGGCGGTCAGTTCGGGCACCAGTTGGGGTTCCGGCCCGATCCAGCCGAAGCGCTCGCGCCTCAGCCGCTCGCGGTTCAGCGCCCCCATGGTGTGGACGGGTGTGCTGTTGAACCACACCTCGCCCTGGTGCGGCACGATCTGCCCCGAGAGGCAGCGCAGGAGGGTCGTCTTCCCGCTGCCGCGCGGGCCGTTCACCGCGAGGATCTCCCCCTCGCGCACTCCGAGGGAGACTCCGCAGAGGGCGGGCGAGCCGCCGAAGGCGTGGTTCAGGGACCGCGCCCAGAGCACATCGTTGTCCGGCGGGACCACCATGGCGTACACCTCGGTTCAGATCCGTGGGTTCCGTTCCCCCGCACGGGCGAACGACCCCGAGGCCGATCGGTCACAGCACCGTAGGGACTCGGAGCCGGGTGTACGCACGGCACGCGGCCCGGACGCCTCCCTTCTCACTCGAAGGGAGGCGTCCGGGCCGCTCGCGCAGGCCGGGGCCCGGCCCTACAGCTTCGACCAGGCCTCGGTGAGGACGCCGCGCAAGATCTGCTCGATCTCGTCGAAGGTCTCCTGGGTGGAGATCAGCGGCGGGGCGAGCTGGACGACCGGGTCGCCGCGGTCGTCGGNCGCGCAAGATCTGCTCGATCTCGTCGAAGGTCTCCTGGGTGGAGATCAGCGGCGGGGCGAGCTGGACGACCGGGTCGCCGCGGTCGTCGGCACGGCAGTACAGGCCGGCGTCGAACAGCGCCTTGGAGAGGAAGCCGTAGAGGACCCGCTCGGTCTCCTCCTCGTTGAAGGACTCCTTGGTGTTCTTGTCCTTCACGAGCTCGATGCCGTAGAAGTACCCGTTGCCGCGGACGTCGCCGACGATCGGCAGGTTGTGCAGCTTCTGCAGCGTCGAGAGGAACGCGCCCTCGTTGTCCAGGACGTGCTGGTTGAGCTTCTCGCGCTCGAACAGGTCGAGGTTGGCCAGGCCGACGGCAGCGGAGACCGGGTGGCCGCCGAAGGTGTAGCCGTGCAGGAACGTGTTGTCGCCCTTGTAGAACGGCTCGGCGAGCCGGTCGGAGACGATGCAGGCGCCGATCGGGGAGTAGCCCGAGGTCATGCCCTTGGCGCAGGTGATCATGTCCGGTACGTAGCCGAACTTGTCGCAGGCGAAGGTCTTGCCGAGGCGGCCGAAGGCGCAGATGACCTCGTCGGAGACCAGCAGCACGTCGTACTGGTCGCAGATCTCACGGACCCGCTGGAAGTACCCGGGCGGCGGCGGGAAGCATCCGCCGGCGTTCTGCACGGGCTCCAGGAACACCGCGGCGACGGTGTCCGGGCCCTCGAACAGGATCTGCTGCTCGATCTGGTCGGCGGCCCAGCGGCCGAAGGCCTCCGGGTCGTCGCCGTGCAGCGGCGCGCGGTAGATGTTGGTGTTCGGGACCTTGTGCGCACCGGGCACCAGCGGCTCGAACGGGGCCTTCAGCCCCGGCAGGCCGGTGATGGACAGGGCGCCCTGCGGGGTGCCGTGGTACGCGACCGCGCGGGAGATCACCTTGTACTTGGTCGGCTTGCCGATGAGCTTGAAGTACTGCTTGGCGAGCTTCCACGCGGTCTCGACCGCCTCGCCGCCGCCGGTGGTGAAGAAGACCTTNTCGAACGGGGCCTTCAGCCCCGGCAGGCCGGTGATGGACAGGGCGCCCTGCGGGGTGCCGTGGTACGCGACCGCGCGGGAGATCACCTTGTACTTGGTCGGCTTGCCGATGAGCTTGAAGTACTGCTTGGCGAGCTTCCACGCGGTCTCGACCGCCTCGCCGCCGCCGGTGGTGAAGAAGACCTTGTTGAGGTCGCCGGGGGCCTCGCCCGCGAGGCGCTCGGCGAGCTCGACCGCCTTCGGGTGGGCGTAGGACCACACCGGGAAGAAGGCCAGCTCCTCGGCCTGCCGGGCGGCCACCTCGGCCAGCTCCCTGCGGCCGTGGCCGGCCTGGACCACGAACAGGCCCGCGAGGCCGTCGAGGTAGCGCTTGCCCTTGTCGTCGTAGATGTAGGTGCCCTCACCGCGCACGATGGTGGGCACAGGGGAGTTCTCGTACGACGACATGCGGGTGAAGTGCATCCACAGGTGGTCGTAGGCGGACTTGGAGAGGTCGCTGCGGTCCTTGCTCACGGCTATCGGGTTCCCCACATGTAGGTCTGCTTCTTGAGCTTGAGGTAGACGAAGCTCTCGGTGGAGCGCACGCCGGGGAGGGTGCGGATGCGCCGGTTGATCACTTCCAGCAGGTGGTCGTCGTCCTCGCAGACGATCTCCACCATCAGGTCGAACGAGCCCGCCGTCATGACGACGTACTCGCACTCGGACATCGCGGTCAGCGCGTCTGCCACCGGGTCCAGGTCGCCCTCGACGTTGATCCCGACCATCGCCTGGCGCCGCAGGCCCACGGTGAGCGGGTCCGTGACGGCGACGATCTGCATCACGCCTTGGTCGAGCAGCTTCTGGACGCGCTGCCGGACCGCCGCCTCGGAAAGGCCGACGGCCTTTCCTATCGCGGCGTAGGGCCGGCGCCCGTCCTCCTGCAGCTGCTCGATGATCGCCAGGGAGACGGCATCGATCGTGGGGGAGGTACCGCCGCCCCCGGTCCTGGAGTCTGTACTTCGACTGGCCACGAGCACACTGTGCACCGGAGTCGTAGATTCTGCAACCGGCGAGCGATGAAATTCGTTGTTCTGGGATGGAAAAGTTACCGATTTCGAAGTCGAGCGGCGTTGGGTCTGTCGAAAGCGTCACTCGTCGGGCTAGCCTGGGCCGCGTAGTGTGGGGGTGTCTCACCCATCGGACATCTGAGGAGGGGTGGCTGTGACCACCGAACTGCGTCGTCTGCGCAATTACATCGACGGAGAGTTCCGGGACGCCGCTGACGGGCGGACCATCGAGGTGGTCAACCCGGCCACGGGCGAGGCGTACGCGACCTCCCCGTTGTCCGGCCAGGCGGACGTGGACGCCGCCATGGCGGCCGCCGCCGCGGCTTTCCCGGCCTGGCGCGACACCACCCCGGCCGAGCGCCAGAAGGCCCTGCTGAAGATCGCGGACGCCTTCGAGGAGCGGGCCGAGGAGCTGATCGCGGCCGAGTCGGAGAACACGGGCAAGCCGCTCGGGCTCACCCGCAGCGAAGAGGTCCCGCCCATGGTCGACCAGATCCGCTTCTTCGCGGGCGCGGCGCGGATGCTCGAGGGCCGCTCGGCGGGCGAGTACATGGAGGGGCTGACCTCCATCGTCCGCCGCGAGCCGGTCGGCGTCTGCGCGCAGGTCGCTCCGTGGAACTACCCGATGATGATGGCGGTCTGGAAGTTCGCCCCGGCCCTCGCCGCCGGCAACACCGTGGTGCTGAAGCCGTCGGACACCACCCCCGCCTCCACGGTCCTCATCGCCGAGATCATCGGCTCGATCGTGCCGAAGGGCGTCTTCAACGTCATCTGCGGCGACCGCGACACCGGCCGGATGATGGTCGAGCACCCGGTCCCGGCGATGGCCTCCATCACCGGTTCCGTACGGGCCGGCATGCAGGTGGCCGAGTCGGCGTCGAAGGACCTGAAGCGCGTCCACCTGGAACTGGGCGGCAAGGCGCCGGTCGTCGTGTTCGAGGACACCGACATCGCGAAGGCCGTCGAGGACATCTCGGTCGCCGGTTTCTTCAACGCGGGCCAGGACTGCACGGCCGCGACCCGCGTGCTGGTGCACGAGTCCATCCACGACGAGTTCGTGAGCGCGCTGGCCAAGGCCGCGCAGGACACCAAGACCGGCATGCCCGACGACGAGGACGTGCTGTTCGGTCCCCTCAACAACGAGAACCAGCTGAAGCAGGTCTCCGGCTTCATCGACCGGCTCCCGGCCCACGCGAAGGTCGAGGCCGGCGGTCAGCGCGTCGGCGACAAGGGCTACTTCTACGCCCCGACCGTCGTCTCCGGCCTCAAGCAGGACGACGAGATCGTCCAGAACGAGGTCTTCGGCCCGGTCATCACCGTCCAGTCCTTCACCGACGAGGCGCAGGCCGTCGAGTACGCGAACGGCGTGGAGTACGCCCTCGCGTCCTCGGTGTGGACCAAGGACCACGCCCGCGCGATGCGCATGTCCAAGGTGCTGGACTTCGGCTGTGTGTGGATCAACACCCACATCCCGCTGGTCGCCGAAATGCCGCACGGCGGCTTCAAGAAGTCGGGCTACGGCAAGGACCTGTCGGCGTACGGCTTCGACGACTACACGCGCATCAAGCACGTGATGACGTCCCTGGACGCGTAGACGCCCGACGCGTCCCGCGGGAGCGCCGCGCCTCCCGCGGCACCGCACGAGGCCACCGGGGCATCGGCCCCGGTGGCCTCGTGCATACCCCGGACCCCCGGGGAGGTGCTCCACCGGTGCGCGGTCAACCCAGCGGCGTCGTGTGCAGCGCCAGCAGCAGGCGCCAGACCCGGGCCGCCATGTCCTCGGGGCCGGCGTCGACGCTGCCGTGCAGCCAGTCGGCGAGCAGGCCCGTGAACGCGGACGCGACGACCGAGGCGACCAGGTCGGGGGCGGGCGCGCCCACCAGCTCCCGTTCACGGCGGCTCCGCTCCCTCAACTCGCGGTGCAGGAGATCGCCGAGCGGGCCGCCGCCGCCCTCGCGGAGGAGGGCGCGGTACAGGGCCGTGTGCGGGACGACGCCGCTGAAGAACTCCGTCAGCGCGGACGGCGGGTCCTCGGGATCCGGCACCCCGCGCCAGGCGTGCAGCGCCTCCACCGCGTCCCGGACGATCTCCGCGCAGGCGTCCACCGCGAGGGCGTCCAGGTCCGGGTAGTGCAGATAGAACGTGGCCCGGCCCAGGCCGGCCCGCCGGACCAGCCCCGCCACGCTCACCTCCGCCAGCGGCCGCTCCCGGCACTCGTCGAGCAGGGCGGCGCGCAGCCGGGCGCGGGTCCGGTCGGTCCTGGGGTCCCCGCTCGTCCCCGTCCTGGGGTCCCCGCTCATCCCGCCGCCCACACCGCCGCCAGGGCCAGGGCGCCGGGGAGCGCCTGGGCGGCGTAGATACGGCGGTTGGCAGTGGCGCCGCCGTACAGCCCGGCGATCACGACGCACACGAGGAAGAACACCTGGACCCGGTGGCCCGTCGGGGGCGCGGCCGCCAGGCCCCAGACCAGCCCGGCGGCCAGAAAGCCGTTGTAGAGCCCCTGGTTGGCGGCCAGGGGCGCGGTGGCCCGCGCGGTCTCCGCGTCGAAGCCCGACAGGCGCCGGCCCCGCGGCCGTTCCCACAGGAACATCTCCAGCACCAGGAAGTACAGGTGCAGTACGGCCACCAGCGCCACGAGGACATGAGCGGTCGCGGTCACGACGGGCTCCTCCCATTTCTTGGATTTCTTGAACGGCTGTCCAGGAAGTATAGACACCCGTCCATGATCGATGGGGTGCCGGTGCCCGGCCATCCGCTCGACGCACCGTCCCTTGCCGCCCGCTCCCCGCGCCCGGCATCCCGCCGACCGTGCCCGCCGAGCCGATGCAGTCCGCGACGCCGGTACGCCCCGCCTCCTGTCCCGCCGCTCCGCGCTGCGCGCACTGGGTGCCGGGGGCGTCACGCTCGCCGGCTGCGGGGTTCCCCCGGCTCACGTCGGGCCCGCCGACCGCGCGGGACGCGACCTCTCGGGCCACGACCGCACCCTCGACTCCGCCAACTGACCGCTCTGCATCGACACCGACGGCGAGGACACCTCCCGGCGCCCCACCCTCGACGCCTTCACCCGGCGCACCGGCATCTCGGTCCGCTACAGCGAGGAGATCAACGACAACGACGAGTTCTTCGGCGAGATCGGCTCGGCCCTGACGAACCATCAGGTCGCCGGGTGGGACCTCGTCGTCAGCGACTGGATGGCCGCCCGCTTCGTACGCCTCGGGCCGGGGCCGGGAGACGGACCGGGACCGTCAGCCGAACGTCGCCGAGCACCTGGACCCCCAGCTGCGAGCGCCCGCCTTCGACGAGGGCCGGCGGCACGGCGTGCCCTGGCAGTCCGGGACCACCGGCATCGCCTCCGTACGGGCGTCAGCGTTTGCGGCCCACCGCGCCGAACTGCGCGACCTCGACGGTGGTCGCCCCGCCGTCGCGCCAGCGGGCGCAGGAGACGATGCCGGGCTCCAGCAGGTCCAGTCCCTCGAAGAAGCCCGCGAACTCGGCACGCGTCCGGGCCGTGATGGGCGGTGTCGCGTGCTTGTTCCAGAACTCCATCGCCTCCGCGTTGCCCTCGCCGCCGAGCTCCAGCGTCGGGTGGGTGAGCGCGAGGAAACTGCCGGACGGAACGGCGTCCATGACGCGCCGGACGATCGAGCGGGCCTCGTCCGTGTCGAGGACGAAGTTCAGGATGCCGAGCATCATCACGGCTACCGGCTGCGACAGGTCGAGCGTCCCCTCCACGGCGCCGAGGATGTCGCCGGGCCGGTGGGCGTCGGCGTCGATGTACTCGGTGAGGCCCTCGGGGGTGCTCGTGAGCAGTGCGCGGGCGTGGGTGAGCACGATCGGGTCGTTGTCGACGTACACGATCCGCGCGGACGGGGAGATGCGCTGGGCGACCTCGTGGGTGTTGTCCACGGTCGGCAGTCCGGTGCCGATGTCGAGGAACTGGCGCACCCCGGCGTCACCGGCGAGATACGTCACGACGCGGCCGAGGAACGCCCGGTCGGCGCGCGCGACATGACCGATGCTCGGATACATCCCAGTGACCATGTCGCCCACTTGACGGTCGATCAGGTAGTTGTCCTTGCCGCCCAGCCAGTAGTTCCAGACGCGGGCGTTGTGGGCGATGTCGGTGCGGATCCTGTCCTGGCCGGTGTCCTCGGGCCCTGTCACGACGTGTGTCCTTTCCCGGTCCGGGAACCTCGCAGGACGCGGGTGAGCGCGTCCACGCGGTTCGTGGTGATCGAGTCGACTCCGCGACCCACGAGCCTGCGCATCGTCCCACGGGTGTCCGCGGTCCACACGGAAAGCAGATAGCCGCTCGCGTGGACCCGGTTCGCCAGTTCCCGGCTCACCAGCCCGAAGCGGTAGTTGAGCCAGCGCGGCCGCAGCGACGCGAGCAGCACGGGACGCGGTGGGGCGAGCGTCGTCCAGGTCAGCGCGATCTCCGCGTCCGGGTCGGTGTCCCGGACCGCGAGCATGCCGACGGGACCGCCCGTGTAGTAGACCCGGTCGGCGGCGCCACTTCCGTGCACTGCGCCGATGATCGTGCGCACGGCCGCCTCGTCCGCGCCGGGCAGGTCCAGCATGAGCCGGTGGCCGCCGACCGCCGCCAGTGCCTCCTCGAGGGTCGGCACCCCGCCGGAGGTCAGCCCGTTGAGCTGCGCGTGGGAGAGCCGGGCCAGCGGCCGGTCGTGTCCCCAGAGCCGCTCGAGGGTGTCGTCGTGGAGCAACACGGGCACACCGTCGCGGGTCAGCCGGACGTCGACCTCCACGGCGTCAGCGCCCCGGTCGATCGCGGCCCGCAGCGAGGGCAGGGTGTTCTCCCGCGCGACGTACGGATCGCCGCGATGTCCTACGACCGTGACACGGCGCATGCGGCGGGCCTCACTTCGCGAGCCACTGCTCGGTGTACGCGTCGATCTCGCCCGCGATCCGAGCCTTTCCGGACGGGTCGAGGAACGACGCCTCCACGGCGTTCTTCGCGAGGGCGGCGACGCCCCGCTCGTCGAGCTCGAGCAGCCGGGCGGCCACCGCGTACTCGTTGTTGAGGTCGGTGCCGAACATCGGCGGGTCGTCGCTGTTGACGGTGACGAGCACGCCGGCCGCGACCATCTCCCTGACGGGGTGCTCGTCGAGCGTGGCGACGGCCCGCGTGGCGATGTTGGAGGTAGGGCAGACCTCCAGGGGGATCCGGTGCTCGGCGAGGTACGCCAGCAGCTCCGGATCCTGCGGAGCGCTGGTGCCGTGGCCGATGCGCTCCGCCCGCAGGTCGTTCAGCGCGTCCCAGACGGTCTGCGGTCCCGTGGTCTCGCCGGCGTGCGGAACGGATCGCAGCCCGGCGGCTATGGCGCGGTCGAAGTACGGCTTGAACTGCGGCCGGGGCACGCCGATCTCGGGCCCGCCGAGACCGAACGACACCAGGCCCTCGGGGCGCAGGTCGACGGCCAGCCGGGCCGTCTCCTCGGCGGCGTCCAGGCCCGCCTCGCCGGGGATGTCGAAGCACCAGCGCAGCAGGACGCCGAGCTCGGTCTCGGCGGCCTTGCGGGCGTCCTCGATCGCCTCCATGAACCCCTGCTCGGGGATGCCGCGGCGGGTCGAGCTGAACGGGGTCACGGTGAGTTCCGCGTACCGGATGTTCTGCCGGGCCATGTCCCGGGCGACCTCGAACGTCAGCAGACGGACGTCGTCGGGCGTGCGGACCAGGTCCACGACCGACAGGTAGACCTCGACGAAGTGTGCGAAGTCGGTGAAGGTGAAGTACTCGGCGAGGGCCCCGGGGTCGAGGGGAACCTTGGAGTCCGGGTGCCGGGCCGCCAGCTCGGACACGATCCGCGGTGACGCCGAGCCCACGTGGTGCACGTGGAGCTCGGCCTTGGGAAGGCCCTCGATGAAGGGAAGCAGATCGGTCACCGGGTCCTCCGTGTGTGCTGTCCGTGCCGGTCAGGGATCATCGTAGGCGGGGCGAGCCTCGCGCGGAGCGGCCCGTAGCATGACAAGTCCACGATGGGGGAGCCTCATGTCAGACCAGAGCGACCAGCAGCCGGGCGGGAACGGGCCCGAGGACCCGTGGGCCCCGCCGGAGCGCCGCTCCCCGCAGGACCCGCAGAACAAGGTGGAGCTGGGCAAGAAGGCCCGGCCCGGGCCGGGCAGCGCGGCGCCGGGCGGTCCTCCCGGCGTCCACGACCACCCCACGGTCACCTCCGTGCCGACCGGCGACCCGTTCGCCGCCCCCGCTGCCGGGACGGGCGCCGCAGGGGACGGGAATGCCGTGCCCCCGCCGCCGATCGCCCCGGGCGGCCCCGGGCAGACGGCTCCGGGCCCGTACGGCTACCCGGCCGGAGCACCGGGCGGTACCTTCGGCGGATCGCCCTACGGGGCGCACGCCGGCTACCCGGGTCATCCCGGCTACGGCGCCGGCGGGTGGGCACCGGCCCCGGCGAACGGCATGGGGATCACCGCGCTGGTGCTCGGCATCATCGCCGTCGTGGGGTTCTGCCTCTACGGGCTCGGGATCGTCCTCGGCGTCCTGGCGCTGATCTTCGGCTTCATCGGCCGCGCCCGTGCCCGGCGCGGCGAGGCGAACAACGGCGGGATGGCACTCGCCGGGATCATCCTCGGTGCGATCGGCATCGTGGTCGGTGCCGCCTTCCTCGGCCTCCTGATCTGGGCGGTCGCCAACGATCCGGAGTTCCTCGAGCGGTCCGAGGAAGACCCCTGGGCGACGACGCTGACCGTGGCCACGGCGACGCGCTGAACCGGGCGGCCCCCCGCGCCGCCCGGTCCCGCCCGTCGCGGGGCCGAGGCCGCCGCCCGTCTCACCCGGGAGACGCGCCCACGGCCACGAGACGCCTTACTCCGTCGGCCGGCCCGTCCTCAGCCGCTCCCGCACCTCCATCAGCGCGAAGCCCAGCAGGTTCAGCCCGCGCCAGCGCGCCGGGTCGTTCGCCCGCTCGTCGTCGGCCGCCAGGCCGATGCCCCAGATGCGGTCCATCGGGCTCGCCTCGACCAGCACCCGCTCGCCCGTGCCCAGCAGGAACGCGGACAGCTCCGGGTGCTGCGAGAACTTGTGGACGTTGCCCTCGACGACGATGCCGAAGCGCTCACGCTCCCAGGCCGCGTCGCTGAAGCCGCGCACGAGCCGGCCCTCCTTCTTCGCCTGGGCCGGGCTCGCGGCCGCCACGGCCCTGACCTCCGCCTCCGCGTCATCGAAGAGGTGGGCCTTGCGGGCCATCATCCAGTGCTCGGCGGTCGCATACTCGATTCCGTCAACCGTGAACGGCGCCGGCCACCACTGGCTCAGACAGCCGGCGCCGATGGCGCCGTCGGGCCGCGGCCGGTGGCCCCAGAAGTGCAGATATCTGACCCGTCCACCATTCCTGACCTGCCGTGTCAGCCCCTCGACGGATGCGTCGGTGATCCCCATGCAGGCGAGTCTGGCATCCACCACTGACACTCCGTACGGGTATTTACCTCCTGACGCGACACATGGTCGACCGAATCCGTCGCGTAACCAAAAGGCAACTACGGAATCCCTTGTTGAAGAGGCTTGACTCTGTCAGGATCGGCACTCACTTCGATCTGGAACTACGGAGAGCGTGATGGGCAACCGCTTCCAGGTGCAGGACCGTTTCAAGAGCGGCGCACAGTACATCGACGGAGAGCTACGTCCGGGCACATCGGGACGTAACCACGCAATCGTAGACCCCGCCACCGGGGAGCAGGTGCTCGTCTACGACCTGGCGGGCTCCGACGACGTCGATGCGGCCGTCGCCGCCGCCCGTGCGGCGTTCCCCGGCTGGGCCGGCGCGACGCCCGGCGAGCGCTCCGACGCCCTGCACCGGTTCGCGTCCGTGCTCGCCGAGCAGGCGGAGGACCTCGCCCGGGCGGAATCGCTGCAGTGCGGGAAGCCGATCAAGCTGAGCAGGGAGTTCGACGTCCCCGGAACCGTCGACAACACCGCCTTCTTCGCGGGGGCCGCGCGCCACCTCCAGGGCCAGTCGGCGGGCGAGTACAGCGGCGACCACACCTCGTACGTACGCCGGGAGCCGATCGGTGTCGTCGGCTCCGTCGCGCCCTGGAACTACCCGCTCCAGATGGCTGCCTGGAAGGTCCTCCCGGCCATCGCCGCCGGCAACACCATCGTCCTGAAGCCCGCCGAGATCACGCCGCTCACCTCGCTGATGTTCGCCGAGGCCGCCACCGAGGCGGGCATCCCCGACGGTGTCCTCAACATCGTCACCGGCACCGGCAGGGAAGCGGGCGAGCGCCTGGTCGGACACCCGGACGTGGCCATGACCTCCTTCACCGGCTCGACCCCCGTCGGCAAGCGGGTCGCCGAGGTCGCCACAGCCACCGTCAAGCGGCTCCACCTGGAGCTCGGCGGCAAGGCCCCGTTCGTCGTGTTCGACGACGCGGACCTCGACGCCGCGGTGCACGGGGCGGTCGCCGGCGCGCTGATCAACAGCGGTCAGGACTGCACCGCGGCCACCCGCGTCTACGTCCAGCGCCCGCTCCACGACGCCTTCGTCGCCGGAGTCGCCGACCTGATGGCGACCGTCCGGCTCGGTGACCCCTTCGACCCGTCCACCGACCTCGGCCCGCTCGTTTCGCACACCCAGCGCGACCGGGTCGCCGGCTTCGTCGACCGGGCCCGTTCGTACGCCACCGTGGTCACCGGCGGCAGGGCACCCGGCGGTGACCTGGCGAAGGGCGCCTACTACCTGCCCACGCTGATCTCCGGCGCCGCCCAGGACAGCGAGGTCGTCCAGTCCGAGATCTTCGGTCCCGTCCTCGTGGTCCTGCCCTTCGACTCCGACGACGAGGGCATCGCGCTAGCCAACGACACCCCGTACGGGCTCGCCGCCTCCGCCTGGAGCCGTGACGTGTACCGGACGGGCCGCGCCACCCGCGAGATCAAGGCGGGTTGCGTATGGGTCAACGACCACATCCCGATCATCAGCGAGATGCCCCACGGCGGCTACAAGGCCAGCGGGTTCGGAAAGGACATGTCGGTGTACTCCTTCGAGGAGTACACGCAGGTCAAGCATGTTATGTACGACAACACCGCGGTGGTCCGGAAGGACTGGCACCGCACGATCTTCGGGGACCGATAGCAGCCACAGCCGTACGACCGACGGCGACCCATCCCGAAAGGCAACACAGCGCATGAAGCAGTACCAGCCCGAGCGCCTCTCGGAGGCCCAGCTGGCCGCTATGCGGCGGAGCTTGAGGAACGGCCGGGGCGCGCTCTCCCGCCGCTCCATGCTACGAGCGACGGGCGTAGGCGCGCTCACCATAGGTGGCATGGGCGCGCTGAACGCCTGCGGCATCCCGCCCGCCAAGCGCGAGGGCGCAGGAGCAGCGGCCTCCGACGACCACTCGGCCGAGGAGAAGCGGATCACCTTCTCCAACTGGACCCAGTACATCGACATCAGCGAGGACGAGAAGAGCCGCCCGACGCTCGACGCGTTCACCAAGCGCACCGGGATCAGCGTCAAGTACACCGAGGACATCAACGACAACGTCGAGTTCTTCGGGAAGATCAAGCCGCAGCTCGCCGCCGGCCAGGAGACCGGGCGTGACCTGATCAACGTCACCGACTGGCTCGCGGCCCGCATCATCCGCCTCGGCTGGGCGCAGAAACTCGACCCCGCCAACCTGCCGAACGCGTACGCCCATCTGTCGCCGCAGTTCCGCAGCCCGGACTGGGACCCCGGGCGGGCCTACTCGTACCCCTGGACCGGCATCTCCACCGTCATCGCCTACAACTCCAAGGCGACCGGGGGCCGGAAGATCGAGAGCGTCTCCCAGCTGCTGGAGGACAAGTCGCTGCGCGGCCGGGTCGCCTGTCTGTCCGAGATGCGCGACACCATCGGGATGACCCTCCTCGACATGGGCAAGGACCCGGGCAAGGTCACCGGCGACGACTACAGCGCGGCGATCGCGAAGGTCCAGCGGGCCGTCGACACCAAGCAGATCCGTCGCTTCACCGGCAACGACTACACCTCTGACCTGGACAAGGGCGACATCGCCGCCTGTCTGGCCTGGGCCGGGGACCTCGTCCAGCTCCGGGTGGACAACCCCGACATCGAGTTCGTCATCCCCGACGCCGGCTACATGACCTCCAGCGACAACCTGCTGGTCCCGGCCAGGGCGCGGCACAAGACCAACGCCGAGAAGCTCATCGACTACTACTACGAGCTCCCGGTCGCGGCCCAGCTCGCCGCCTACATCAACTACGTCTGCCCGGTCGAGGGCGTCGGCCCCGAACTCGCCAAGATCGACCCGGCGCTCGCCAAGAACACGCTGATCCTCCCGGACAAGGCCATGGCCGCGAAGTCCCATGCCTTCCGCTCGCTCAGCAGCGAGGAAGAGACGGCGTACGAAGAGAAGTTCGCCAAGCTCATCGGCGCCTGACCGTTCCTGCTTCCCTGCTCCCCTCTCGACACCTGGGACCGCGATCCATGACTGACAAGACAGCGGGCGGAGACGTCCGCCTCACCGGGATCAGCAAGACCTACGGCTCGTTCACGGCCGTGCACCCGCTGGACCTGACCGTCCCCGAGGGCTCGTTCTTCGCCCTCCTCGGCGCCTCCGGCTGCGGCAAGACCACCACCCTGCGGATGATCGCCGGCCTGGAGGACCCGACCACCGGCACCGTCTTCCTCGGCGACAAGGACGTCACCGACCTCCCGCCGTACAAGCGGCCGGTGAACACCGTCTTCCAGAGCTACGCCCTCTTCCCGCACCTGACCATCCACGAGAACGTGGCGTTCGGGCTCCGCCGCCGCGGCATCAAGTCCGTGAAGAAGCAGGTCGACGAGATGCTGGAGCTCGTCCAGCTCGGCGACAAGGCCAAGCACAAGCCCCATCAGCTCTCCGGCGGGCAGCAGCAGCGCGTCGCCGTCGCCCGCGCGCTCATCAACCACCCGCAGGTGCTGCTGCTGGACGAGCCGCTCGGCGCGCTCGACCTCAAGCTGCGCCGCCAGATGCAGCTGGAGCTCAAGCGCATCCAGACCGAGGTCGGCATCACCTTCGTCCACGTCACCCACGACCAGGAGGAGGCCATGACCATGGCCGACACGGTCGCGGTGATGAACGGGGGCCGGGTCGAGCAGCTGGGCGCCCCCTCCGACCTCTACGAGAACCCGCAGACGACGTTCGTGGCCAACTTCCTCGGCACCTCCAACCTCATCGAGGCCGAGGTCGCGGAGGCCGCAGGCGGCCAGGTGGTCGTCACCGCCGCCGACGCCAAGCTGAGGCTGCCGTCCGCGCGCTGCGCCACCATGCCCAGTGCCGGGGGCAAGCTCCTCGTGGGTGTACGGCCCGAGAAGATATCCCTGGCGCACGCCGACGACGCCGGTGAGATCACCGAGGGCCGCAACCGGTTCACCGGGAAGATCGCGGACTCCAGCTTCATCGGCGTCTCCACCCAGTTCGTCATCGACAGCCCGGTCTGCCCCGAGCTCGAGGTGTACGTGCAGAACGTCGAGCGGGACCCGCGCCTGGTACCCGGCGCCGAGGTCGTCCTGCACTGGAACCCGGAGCACACGTTCGGCCTCGACGCCGCCCAGGACATAGACGCGGGCGTGGAGACGGTGGAGGAGACAGCATGACCGTCACCGAGGCACCCCCCGCCTCGCCCGCCCCGGCCGGGACGGGGCCGGTACCGCGCAAGCAGCCGGTGCGCCGCAAGCTCGTGCCCTACTGGCTGCTGCTGCCGGGCATCCTGTGGCTGCTGGTCTTCTTCGCCCTGCCGTTGGTCTACCAGGCCTCGACGTCCGTGCAGACCGGCTCCCTGGAGGAGGGCTACCAGGTCACCTGGCACTTCCAGACGTACTGGGACGCCCTGAGCGAGTACTACCCGCAGTTCCTGCGGTCGGTGCTGTACGCGGGTACGGCCACGATCCTGTGCCTGCTGCTCGGCTATCCGCTGGCGTACCTCATCGCGTTCAAGGCGGGACGCTGGCGCAATCTGCTGCTCGTGCTGGTCATCGCGCCGTTCTTCACCAGCTTCCTGATCCGGACGCTCGCGTGGAAGACGATCCTCGCGGACGGCGGCCCGGTGGTGGACGTCCTGAACACCGTCGGCTTCCTCGACGTCACCAGCTGGCTGGGGATGACCGAGGGGAACCGGGTACTGGCCACCCCGCTCGCGGTGGTCACCGGTCTGACGTACAACTTCCTGCCGTTCATGATCCTTCCGCTCTACACCTCGCTGGAGCGGATCGACCCGCGGCTCCACGAGGCGGCGGGGGATCTCTACGCGAGGCCGTCGACGGTCTTCCGCAAGGTGACGTTCCCGCTGTCGATGCCGGGCGTCGTCTCCGGAACGCTGCTGACCTTCATCCCGGCGAGCGGCGACTACGTCAACGCCGAACTGCTCGGCTCCACGGACACCAGGATGGTCGGCAACGTCATCCAGTCGCAGTTCCTGCGGGTGCTCGACTATCCGACCGCGGCCGCGCTGTCGTTCATTCTCATGGCCATCGTGCTGATCATGGTGACGGTCTACATCCGCCGGGCCGGTACGGAGGATCTCGTCTGATGTTGCGAATCTCAACGACGTGGATACGGCGCAACCTGGTGGTGATCGCGGGTGTGCTCACGCTCGCGTACCTGGTCCTGCCGAACGTCATCGTGATGGTGTTCTCCTTCAACAAGCCGGCCGGGCGCTTCAACTACTCCTGGCGGGAGTTCTCCACCGACGCGTGGCAGGACCCGTGCGGCGTCGCCGGCGTGTGCGACTCGCTCAGCCTGTCCCTGTGGATCGCGCTGTGGGCGACGATCGGCGCCACGGTCCTCGGCTCGATGATCGCCTTCGCGCTCGTCCGCTACCGCTTCCGGGCCCGCGGGGCGATCAACTCCCTGATCTTCCTGCCCATGGCGATGCCCGAGGTCGTCATGGCGGCCTCCCTGCTGACGCTCTTCCTCAACCTGGGGGCGGAGCTGGGCCCGACGACCATCCTCATCGCGCACACCATGTTCTGCCTCAGCTTCGTCGTGGTGGCGGTCAAGGCACGGGTGATGTCGATGGACCCGAGGCTGGAGGAGGCGGCCAAGGACCTCTACGCGGGGCCCGTGCAGACCTTCCTGAGGGTCACGCTGCCGATCGCCGCGCCCGGCATCGCCGCGGGCGCGATGCTCGCCTTCGCCCTCTCGTTCGACGACTTCATCATCACCAACTTCAACTCGGGCAACACCGTCACCTTCCCGATGTTCGTCTGGGGCTCGGCCCAGCGCGGCACGCCCGTCCAGATCAACGTCATCGGTACGGCCATGTTCGCCCTGGCGGTCATCGTCGTCGTCGCCGGCCAGATCATCAGCGGCCGGCGGAGGAAGACCGCACTGCCCAAGTAGCACCCGAAGGAGTGGAAACCATGGCCCCAGCAGCCATGACCTTTGCCTCATCACTCTCCGACGCCCAGCCCGTCCCCTTCTGGCTGGAAGACCCCGGCAAGCCCGCCCCGCTGCCCGCCCTCACCGGCGACGAGCAGACCGATCTGCTCGTCGTCGGCGGTGGCTACAGCGGACTGTGGACCGCGCTCCTCGCCAAGGAGCGCGACCCGCTGCGGGACGTCGTCCTGATCGAGGGCCGCGAGGTGGGCTGGGCCGCCTCGGGCCGCAACGGCGGCTTCTGCGCCGCCTCCCTGACCCACGGGCTCGCCAACGGCCTGGCCCGCTGGCCGGACGACATGGCCAGGCTGGAGGAACTCGGCGCGCGGAACCTCGACGCCATCGAGGACGCCGTCGCCCGACACGGAATCGACTGCGACTTCGAGCGCACCGGCGAGATCGACGTGGCGACCGAGCCCCACCAGCTCGACGAGCTCCGCGAGACGCACGAGGAGGCCGGTCGGCTCGGCTTCGGCGGTCTGGAACTCCTTGACCGGGACGCCGTGCGCGCCGAGGTGGACTCCCCGACCTTCCTCGGCGGCCTGTGGGACCGGGAGGGGGTGGCCATGCTCCACCCGGCCAAGCTGGCCTGGGGCCTCAAGCGGGTCTGTCTCGGCCTCGGCGTCAGGATCTACGAGAACACCCGGGCCCTCGGCCTCTCCTCCGCCGGCGCCGGCATGGCCGTGCGCACGTCCTACGGACGGGTCATCGCCCGCCGGGTCGCCCTCGGCACGAACGTCTTCCCGTCCTTGGTCAAGCGGATCCGCCCGTACACCGTCCCGGTGTACGACTACGCCCTGATGACCGAACCGCTCTCGCCCGAGCAGCGTGCCGCGATCGGCTGGCGCAACCGGCAGGGCCTCGGCGACAGCGCCAACCAGTTCCACTACTTCCGGATCACCGCCGACGACCGGATCCTGTGGGGCGGCTACGACGCCATCTACCCGTTCGGGGGGAAGGTCTCCGCCGAGATGGACCACCGGCCGGAGACGTACCTGAAGCTGGCTGGACAGTTCTTCGAGTGCTTCCCGCAGCTCGAGGGCCTGCGCTTCACCCACGCCTGGGGCGGCGCGATCGACACCTGCTCGCGCTTCTCGGCGTTCTTCGGCACCGCGCACGGCGGAAGGGTCGCCTATGCCGCCGGCTACACCGGACTCGGCGTCGGCGCCACCCGCTTCGGTGCCGACGTGATGCTCGATCTGCTCGCCGGAGAGCGGACCGAGCGCACCGGGCTGGAGATGGTCCGCAGGAAGCCGCTGCCCTTCCCGCCCGAGCCGGTGGCCTGGGCCGGGATCGGCATCACCAAGTGGTCGCTGGCCCGGGCCGATGCCCACGGCGGCCGGCGCAATCTGTGGCTGAGGACGATGGACCGCCTCGGCCTCGGCTTCGACAGCTGACGCCTCCGCCGTACGGCCGGGCCCCGAGGGGCCCGGCCGTTCCGCTTCCCAGCCCGGTGCCGTGTCCCGATCGCGCCTCGGTCGGCGTGCCCGTCCCGTGTCCCCGTCCGGTTCCGGAGGAATCCCTCCACCGGTTGCCCGAACCCGCGTCATGGCGCGGGCCCTTCCCGCTCTGACCGGGTGGACGCACGGACCGCGGACGCGGCGAGGCGCACGGAACGGAGGCTGTGGAAGATGAAGGAAACCGGGGGCCATGGGGTCGGCGCGGGCGTGGACTGGCTGGTGTCGGCAGCGCCCGACCCCGACGACTGGCGCAGGCGGTGGGAGAGCGACCCGAGGGGTGTCGCCCTGTTCCCCACGGGCAGGCACTGGGACGTGCTCGTCCTGCCCGGCGGGATCGCCGGCCCGACGCTGGACGTCCTGAAGCGGCTCACGGACCGGCCGGGACCGGTCCTCGCCCACTTCGGAGCCGCCCGGCGCGGCCGCAACCCGGCGCCGCGCATGGGCTTCTTCGTGCCGCCGGGCTCCTCGGAGCGCTGGGTCGGCACGGGCACGCACGCCGCGGGGCCCGGCGCCTGGGTGGTGCTGCCGTATCCGGGGCGCACCGCCGGGGGCGTGCGCTGGGTGGTTCTCCCGGACGGCTCGGGAACCCTCACCGACCCGGCGATGCTGGAGCTGTCGATGCACGAGGCCGCGGCCGTCGCCGCCGGCCCCGCGCGGGAGTGAGACAGCGGGAGTGAGACAGTGGGCAGGGGGAGGCCTTCTTTCCCCGCCCTCCGTCCCGACCAGGTCGGCACCGGCCTCCCGGCGACCACCACGGCCGGAAGCGGGCACACCCGTCCGCCGAGGTCACCAGGCACTGGACTGCCTGACCAGGAAGGCGAAACGCGGCTCCTGCCAGTCGCACGGCACCTGGCCCGCGCTGCGGGACCGATGACCTGGTCGATCAACCGGGACCGGTTCGGCGGCTGGGAGTTCCAGCGCGACTTCGACGTCTGTCCCCGGAGCTGACCAGGACCGCGCCGGCCAGCAGCACCCCGCAGAGAGACCAGCTGCCGAGGACGTCCAGAGGCCAGTGGTAGCCGCGCAGCACCAGACCGACGCCCGTCGCCACCGTGAGCAGCACGGCGACGGGCATCGCCCGCCGGCCGACGAGGAGGGCGGCGCCGGTGTACGCCACCATCGCGGTCGCGGCGTGGCCCGACGGGAAGTAGCCCGTCTCCGGGGTCAGCGGGCCGGGCCGGTCGGTCAGCTCCTTCAGCGGCGCCACCAGCGCCGGTACGAGAGCCATGGCGACGACGACCGCCGCCGCGGGGACCCGCCGGCGCCGGTACAGTGCCAGGCCGACGGCCGCGGCCAGGACCGGCAGTGCGACCTGCACGTTGCCGAGATCGGCGAGGACTTCGGCGAGGCCTGCGGGGCCCTCGCCCACGAGAGCCCGGTCGACGTGTTCGTCCAGTGCGCGCAGCGGCCCGTGGCCAACGACCTGCCAGGTGATCAGGGCGAAGAGGGCCGCGCACAGGGCCGCGACGACGGCGGGGCCGCTGAGCGGGCCGAGGGGATCGAGTCCGCGGAAGCCGAGGAAAGGGGCCGGCCGCCCCGGAACAGGGGGGGTGGTTCCGGGGCGGCCGTGAGGATCGGTTTGCCGCGCGCCCCGGGGGGTTTGGGGCGGGCGGCCATCCGATCGGAGAGGAGATCCGGAGCACGAGGCTCCGGTGGTGTGCGCGAGGGCACGGCCAAGGCGGGGCTGGGGAGGCCGCGCCATGGAGTCGCCCGCAGTTCCCTGCGAGCGGGGTGTCTCTCTCATCTGCGGAAACCGTACGGCAGCAGCGGGGGGACCGACAGCGGGAATGCCATCCCGCCATTGCCCCCCCACACGTTCTTCACAGAGAGCGCGCGATTACGGGCGGTTACGCCCCGCCCGACCCGCTCAGACGCCCGCGAGCGCCGACTCGATGACGTCCAGACCCTCGTTCAGCAGGTCCTCGCCGATCACCAGCGGGGGCAGGAAGCGGAGCACGTTGCCGTAGGTGCCGCAGGTGAGCACGAGGACACCCTCCGCGTGACAGGCCTTGGCGAGGGCGCCGGCGGCCTCCGGGTTCGGCTCCTTGGTGGCGCGGTCCCTGACCAGCTCGATGGCGATCATGGCGCCGCGGCCGCGGATGTCGCCGATGATGTCGAACTTCTCCGCCATCGAGGACAGGCGGCCCTTCATGACCTCCTCGATGCGCTTGGCCTTGCCGTTGAGGTCCTGTTCGCGCATGGTCTCGATGGCTCCGAGCGCACCGGCGCAGGCGACCGGGTTGCCGCCGTAGGTGCCGCCGAGGCCGCCCGCGTGCGCGGCGTCCATGATCTCGGCGCGGCCGGTGACGGCGGACAGCGGCAGACCGCCGGCGATGCCCTTGGCGGTCGTGATCAGGTCCGGGACGATGCCCTCGTGCTCGCAGGCGAACCACTGGCCGGTGCGGCAGAAGCCGGACTGGATCTCGTCCGCGACGAAGACGATCCCGTTGTCCTTGGCGAACTGCGCGATCGCCGGGAGGAAGCCCTCGGCCGGCTCGATGAAGCCGCCCTCGCCGAGGACCGGCTCGATGATGACCGCGGCGACGTTGTCCGCGCCGATCTGCTTGGTGATCTGGTCGATGGCCTGGGCGGCGGCCTCGGGGCCGCAGTTGTCCGGGCCGGTGGGCCAGCGGTAGCCGTAGGCGACCGGGACGCGGTAGACCTCGGGGGCGAAGGGGCCGAAGCCGTTCTTGTACGGCATGTTCTTCGCGGTCAGCGCCATGGTGAGGTTGGTGCGGCCGTGGTAGCCGTGGTCGAAGACGACGACGGCCTGGCGCTTGGTGTAGGCCCGCGCGATCTTGACGGCGTTCTCGACGGCCTCGGCGCCGGAGTTGAACAGCGCCGACTTCTTGGCGTGGTCGCCCGGGGTGAGCTCGGCCAGCGCCTCGCAGACCTCGACGTAGCCCTCGTAGGGCGTGACCATGAAACAGGTGTGGGTGAAGTCCGCGAGTTGCGCGGAGGCCCGGCGTACGACGGCCTCGGCGGAGGCGCCCACGGTGGTCACGGCGATACCGGACCCGAAGTCGATCAGACGGTTGCCGTCGACGTCCTCGATGATGCCGCCGCCGGCGCGGGCGGTGAACACCGGCAGCACGGAGCCCACGCCGCCCGCGACCGCGGAGAGACGGCGGGCCTGCAGCTCCTGCGACTTGGGGCCGGGGATGGCGGTGACGACGCGGCGCTCCTGCGGAATTGCGCTCATGAGGGCTCCTGGGGGTGTTCCGGACGCACTTCTTCTTTCTTCGCAGGCTAGGTCCGGGTCAGGGGGTCCGGCATGCTCCGTTCGGTAGTGGTGGGGGCGTGTCCTTGTCCGTGGCGGACATAGAGCCAGTGGCCGGCGTGGTGCGGACGCGCGGTGCGGGGCGGAAGGTGGGCTACGGGCGCGGTGCCCTGGAGCGCGGTTCCGTTGCGGGGCCGGGGGAGCGGCCGGCCGGCCGCCCCGGACGCAGCCGGTGGGAGGCACCCTCCCGGGAGAGAGACGTGCCGCCGAGGAGCAGACCCGGCCGGGAGACGTGGAGGAGCAGGCGCGTCCGGGCCACCGCCGAGCCGCAGCCGGTCCGCCGCCGTGCGGGCCACGCGCGGGCCGGGCCGTGACCGCTTCCCCGCAGGCCCCGCCCGCGACGGCGGGTGCGGCTCCCGCCGGTGCGCACCGGGCGGCTCCCGCCGGTGCGCACCGGCCGCCGCGCTCGCGGTGCGGGATCGCTGAACTCCCCGGCGGCGGGCAGTAGATTGACGGTGGCACAGACGCGCGGACCTGGCTGGTCAGGGGGCAGGGGTTCATGGAGACCGAAGGTACGTACGACGCACGCGGAGCCCGATCGGGCGGCACCGGCAGCGCACGGCCGGTCCCGCGTCCCGCGGGCCCACCGCAGATGCCGTCCGCCGCCCCGCCGGTGCCGTCCCGCCCCCCGGCGGCCCGCGCCTCCGTCGCCGACTGGCTGCGCACCCCGCGCCCCGACGCCGAGCCGGGCGTCTGGCGGCTGGGGCACCGGCCGCGCCCGGCCGAGGAGCCGGAACCGGTCCCGGCGAGGAGGCTCTTCGCGGGCGCGCTGATCGCCCTGCTCGCGGGCTGGCTGCTCTGGTCACTGCTGTGGAACGGCTACCTCGGCCGCTACTGGCTCTGGCCGCTGCTCGTGCTCACCCCGGACTCCTGGCGTGCCGACCCGTCCCTGTGGGCCACGGCGAGCTACGTGTACTACGCCCTCGTCGGCGGAGGGCTGCTCGTCCTCTTCGCCCGGATCGGCCATGTGCCGGAGATCTGGCGCCGCTACTCGCGCAGGAGGGACGTGCCCGCCCCGCCGCCCCCGCCGCGGGAGGACCCCGTCGACTGGCCGGACCTGCGTACCTCGGGGCTGGACGACACGGCCCGCACCCTCGCCGAGGCGACGCGCGACGGCTCGCTCGGCGACGTCGACTACGCGCGGATCCGCCGTGCCTGGCAGGGGGTGCGGGCCAGGCCCGAGCGGCTGGCGGCCTTCACCGACGTGGTCCGCGCCGAGGGCGCGGCGGCTTGTGCGCATCCCTCCGGGGCACGGGATCTGCCGGTGCGCACCGCGGTGCACGACCTCGCCACGCACCAGGTCAGGATCGGCACCGCCGCCGACCACCCCCGCAACCCCTATGCCCGCCGCACCACCGGAGTCGCCCTCGAACCCGCGCTGCTCGGCACCTCGCTGCTCGCCGTCGGGCCGTCCGGGTCGGGGAAGACCGTGCGGCTCGTGCGGCCCGTGGTGGAGGCCATGTGCCTGCAGGCGCTGGCGAACCGTGCCGCCGTCGTCGCCGTCACCGCGCACGGCACGGCGCTGGCCCCCGACGACGCGTTCGACCTGGTCATCGCCCCTGGCCGGCCGGATTCCACGCACGACCTCGACCTCTACGGCGGCAGCGACGACCCCGACGAGGCCGCCCGGAACCTCGCCGAGGCGCTCGTCGGGGACCTTTCGGCCGACGGCCGGCGGGCCGCCACCGCCCTCGCGCAGCTCATCGGGCCGTACCGGGGCGTCCACGGCCGTTTCCCGGCGGTGCCCGAACTGCGCGACCTCCTCGGTGGCGTGCCCGGGGCGCTGGACGGGCTGCGTGCCGCCCTGCAGGCCGCGGGCGAGGCGGCGCAGCTGAGGGAACTGGACGCGCGGGCACGGCAGTCGGAGCGTGCGGACGACATCGGGGTGCTGCTCGCGGAGCGGATCGGGTACCTCGACCGGCCGGCGTTCGCCGGGTTCTTCCGCACCGGCGCGCCCGGCCGGCAGTTCTCGCTGCGGGCCGTCGAGCACCCGCTGAGGGTACGGATCGACCTCCCGGAACGGGGTCACGCCGAGGCGTCAAGGATCATCGCCCGGCTCGTCCTCGCCCAGTTCACCGAAGCCGCCCTCAGCCGCTCGGACCGCTCGCTGTTCGCCTGCCTGGTTCTGGACGACGCCACCCACACGGTCACGCCCGACTCGGTCAGGGCCGTGCAGCGGCTGCGCTCCGCGCACGCCGGGGTGGTGCTGACGCTGCGGACCCTGGAGGACGTGCCGGAGGCGTTGCGAGGGCCGCTGCTGGGTGCGGTCGGCTGCCGGATGGCGTTCGCCGGGCTCGGGCCCTGGGACGGCGGCCGGTTCGCCGAGTCCTGGGGCAAGGAATGGGTGCAGACCAAGGACGTGACCAACCGGCAGATCATCTCCGACGAGCCGCTGACCAAGGCGCTGCACTTCATGCGCCGGGTCGTGACGGGCAAGGCCGCCACGGCCGAGGCGGTGACGGTCCGTGAGGTCGAGCGGGAGCGCTGGTCGGCCTCCGAGCTGGCGCACTCCGTGCCGGCCGGGCACGCCGTGCTCTCCCTGACGTCGGTCCGCGGCGAGCACACCCCGCCGCTCCTGGTGGATATGCGGAACTGAGCCGGGTACCCGTACGCGGTGGCAGAATCGAGCTATGCCGTTCATACGGGACGGCGAAATTGGCCCAGAAGCATCCATCCTCTGCCGAAAGTCCGCGGTCCCATGCCGGTCACCCTCGCTTCCCTCGTCCAGCATTCCGCGCTCAAGCTGGCCGTCCGGGCCGGGGAGGACCGTCTGGGAACCCCCGTGCGCTGGGTGCACGCCAGCGAGCTGGCGGACCCCGTGCCGTACATGGAGGGCGGCGAGCTGCTGCTCGTCACCGCGATGACCCTCGACGCCGCCGACCGGGAGGCGATGCGCCGCTATGTGCGGCGGCTCGTGGGTGCGGGTGTCGCCGGACTGGGCTTTGCCGTCGGGGTCAACTACGACGACATCCCGGACGCGCTGCTGGAGGCGGCCGAGGCCGAGGACTTCCCCCTCCTCGAAGTGCCCCGGCGCACGCCTTTCCTGGCCATCAGCAAGGCGGTCTCCGCGGCCATCGCGGCCGATCAGTACCGAGCCGTCACCGCCGGCTTCGAGGCCCAGCGGGAGCTGACGCGCGCCGCGCTCGCCGAGGGCCCCGCGGCCCTGCTCGCCAGGCTCGCCGCGCACGTGGACGGCTGGGCCGCGCTCTACGACGCCTCCGGTGCCGTGGTCGCCGCCGCGCCCGAATGGGCCGTCCGGCGCGCGGCCCGGCTCACCGGGGACGTGGAGCGCCTGCGGGAACGCCCGGCTCCCGCCAGCGCGGTCGTCGGCGGTACGGAGGACCGCGTCGAACTCCAGTCGCTGGGCACCGGGCGGCGGGTCCGCGGCGCGCTCGCGGTCGGCACCGGAGCGCCGCTCGGCACCGCCGAGCGCTATGCCGTGCACTCCGCGGTGGCCCTGCTGACGCTCACGACGGAACGGTCGCGTTCGCTGCAGGCCGCCGAGCAGCGGCTCGGCGCGGCGGTGCTCAGGCTGATGCTCTCCGGCCAGCCGGACCACGCCAGGACGGTCGCCGGGGACCTGTACGGAGGGCTCCTGGACGCCCCGTTCCGGCTGCTCGTCGCCGAGCCGTCCGGCGAACCGGACCCGGCGGCCGAGCATCCCGTGCACTCCTTCGCCGAAGCGCTGGAGGCGACCGCATCCCGGGCCGGAGAGTCCGTGCTGACCGTGTGGGAGAGCGACGGCAGACTGGTGGTCCTCGCCTCCGACGGAGGAGCGGTCGCGCTCGCGTGCGAGCCGTACACCGAACGCGAGACGGAGGAGGCAGGGGTGGTCGTCGGCATGTCCGCGCCGACCGGCCCGATCGCGGCCGCCACGGCGTACAAGCAGGCCGAACAGGCCCTCTCCGTCGCCCGCAGGCGGGGCCGGGCGCTCGTCGAGCACGAGGAGCTCGCGGCCGGCTCCGTGCTGCCGCTGCTCGCGGACGACGCGGTGCGCGCCTTCGCCGACGGGATGCTGCGAGCCCTGCGGGAGCACGACGCGACCGGCCGCGGCGACCTCGTGGCCTCCCTGCGCGCCTGGCTCTCCCGCCACGGCCAGTGGGACGCGGCCGCGGCCGACCTGGGCGTCCACCGCCACACCCTGCGCTACCGCATGCGGCGCGTCGAGGAGATCCTCGGCCGCTCCCTGGACGACCCGGACGTGCGCATGGAGCTCTGGCTGGCCCTCAAGGCGACCGAGGCCCCGCTGCCGGCTCCGGCCCCGGAGTAGGGTCCGGAGCCGCGCTGCCCCTGCCCGGAGCTGTGCCCCCTGCCCGCAACCGACGGCCCGCGCTCCGGGCCATGGCGCCGCCACGGGGGCAGAGGCCGGGGCCACTGCCCCTCGACCACCGGCCCCGACCGCCGTCCCCTGGAGCCGCCCGGCCGGGAGTCGCATCCCGGCAGACCGCCGCTCTGCGTGATCCGCCCCAGAGAAATTCCCTCTCTGCTGCCCGAATTCGGGCAGAAAACATGGTGTTCGGCCGCTGAACTGCCTAAGGTCCACCCTCGTGATCACCAGTCGGGCGGGGGAGGCATCCGTCCGGCCGTCCACGAGACGGGAAGGACCGATGACACAACCCGCGGCAGACGCCGGCAACCCCACTCCCGGCAACCCCACTCCCGGCAACCCCACTCCCGGCTCGCCCGGCGCGAGGAGACCCCCGGCCCGGCCCGCCGCCGAAGCGGACACCCCACCCGGCACGGAAGCGGGCGTCTCACCCGGCACGGCAGCGGGAGCCGGCCCCGCTGCCGCCCTCCTCTCCGAACCCGGAGCCGCACCCGCCGCCGACTCCGCGCCCGCGTCCGGCCGCCGGATACCAGGCCCGGTCTGGGCGGCGCTCGCCATCGTCTACGTCGTCTGGGGTTCCACGTACCTCGGCATCCGCGTGGCCGTGGAGACCATGCCGCCGTTCCTGTCGGCCGGAGCGCGGTTCGTCGTCGCCGGGCTGCTTCTCGCGGCGATCGTCGCCTGGCGCCAGGGGCCGTCCGCGCTGCGCGCCACCCGCGCCCAGCTGGTCTCCGCCGCCGTGGTCGGGCTGCTGCTCCTCCTCGGCGGCAACGGGCTCGTGGTCCTCGCCGAGACGGCCGTCCCCTCCGGACTCGCCGCGCTGCTGGTCGCCGTCGTCCCGGCCTGGGTCGTCGTCCTGCGGCGGGTGTCCGGCGAGCGGCCCGGCACCGGAGCGTACGGCGGTGTCCTCCTCGGGCTCGCGGGGCTCGCCGTGCTGACCCTGCCGGGGCTGAGCGGCGACGTACGCCTCTGGGGCGTGCTGACCGTGATCGCCGGGACCGTCATGTGGTCGGTGGGCTCCTTCTCCTCCTCCCGCATCCCCATGCCGGCCAACCCGTTCGCCGCGAGCGCCTACGAGATGGTCGCGGGCGGCGTCGGCTGTCTGCTCGTCGGGCTGGGCCGCGGTGAACAGCGGGGCTTCGTGCTCGCCGAGGTCTCCGGCCGCTCCTGGACCGCCCTCGCCTATCTCGTCGTCTTCGGCTCGCTGGTCGCGTTCACGGCGTACGCCTGGCTGCTGCACTCCGCTCCGCTCTCGCTCGTGGCCACCTACGCGTACGTCAACCCGGTCGTCGCCGTACTCCTCGGCGCGCTGATCCTCGGGGAGCGGCTGACCTGGCCGATCGTCGTCGGCGGCGCGGTCGTGGTGGCCGGCGTCTGCCTGATCGTCAGTACCGAACGCCGCCGCTGACGCCTGCGGGGCCCCGCGCATCCCCGAGCGGCGGGTCGCGGGGGAGACCCGCGCACTCGCCAAAGCGGCAGGGCGATCCGGCCGACCACTCCAACGCGGACAACCCACGTTCCGGCCCGGCCGCCCTAACGTGTGAGAAGAGGCAACCCACTACTTCGGAAGGGCCGGGATCCCCAAATGACTTCCACTCACGCCTTCTGGCTCGCCGGCCGCCAGGCCACCGGCGAGACGACCTTCGACGTGACCTCCCCCTGGGACGGCCGTCTCGTCGGCACGGTCGCCGTCCCGACCGACGCCCAGGTCGAGGAGGCCGTTGCCGCCGCCCACGCCGTCGTGGACGAGTTCGCCGCGACCCCGGCCCATGTCCGCGCCGCCGCCCTCGAGCACGTCTCCCGGCGCCTCGTCGAGCGCACCGAGGAGATCGCCCAGCTGATCTCCGCCGAGAACGGCAAGCCCGTCAAGTGGGCCCGCGGCGAGGTCGGCCGTGCGGTCTCCGTCTTCCGGTTCGCCGCCGAGGAGGCCCGTCGCTTCAACGGCGGCGAGGCCCAGCGCCTCGACACGGACGCCGGCGGCCAGGGGCGCCTCGCCCTCACCCGCCGCTTCCCGAAGGGCGTCGTCCTCGGCATCGCGCCGTTCAACTTCCCGCTGAACCTGTGCGCCCACAAGATCGCCCCGGCCGTTGCCGTCGGCGCGCCGATCATCCTCAAGCCCGCTCCGGCCACTCCGCTGTCGGGTCTGATCCTCGGCGAGCTGCTCGCCGAGACCGAGCTGCCCGCTGGCTCCTGGTCGGTGCTGCCGGTCCCGAACGACAAGATGCCCGCCCTCGTCCAGGACGAGCGCCTCCCGGTCATCTCCTTCACGGGTTCCGACAAGGTCGGCTACGCGATCATGGACTCGGTGCCGCGCAAGCACTGCACCCTGGAACTCGGCGGCAACGGTGCGGCTGTCGTCCTCGCCGACTTCGCCTCCGAGGAGGACCTCGACTGGGCAGCGACCCGTATCGCCACTTTCTCCAACTACCAGGGCGGCCAGTCCTGCATCTCCGTCCAGCGCGTGATCGCCGACGCCTCGGTGTACGACCGGCTGCTGCCGAGGATCGTCGCCGCGGTCGAGGCACAGAACACCGGAGACCCGTCCGACCCGTCCACCGACGTCGGCCCGCTGGTCAGCGAGGACGCCGCCAGGCGCGTCGAGTCCTGGGTGGACGAGGCGGTCGGGGCCGGTGCCCAGCTCCACACCGGCGGCAAGCGCGACGGCGCCTCCTACGCCCCGACCGTGCTCACCGGTGTTCCGGCGCACGCCACCCTCGCCTGCGAGGAGGTCTTCGGGCCGGTTCTCACCGTCCAGAGCGTCGACGGCGAGGCCGAGGCCTTCGCGGCGGTCAACAGCTCCAAGTACGGCCTCCAGGCAGGAGTGTTCACCCACGACCTGCAGACCGCCTTCCGCGCCCACCGGGCGCTGGAGGTCGGCGGCGTGATCGTCGGCGACGTCCCGTCCTACCGCGCCGACCAGATGCCCTACGGCGGCGCCAAGCAGTCCGGCGTGGGCCGCGAGGGCGTGAAGTTCGCGATGGACGACTACACGTACGAGCGGGTGCTGGTCCTCACCGGACTCGCCCTGTAGATACGTTCCCGACCGACGGCCGGAGCCCACTGTGCGGGGGCTCCGGCCGTCCTCTTTTTCATCCCGTCTGACCAGCCGCGATGCGAAGTCTCTCCGGACGTGGTCAGGCGTGGTACGCGCGTGCCTCGTGGGAGCTGGGGGTCCAGCGGGGAGGCCATGGCGTGGGGTGCGCCCGCCGCTGTCCGGGCCATAGCGTGGACGGCTCTGATCCCGGCGCCGAGGAAGAGGGCGGCGAGGATCAGGACGAAAGGCCCGGCACTGGAGAGGAACAGCAGGTCAGGGCCACTGTGGGGAATTCACGGTGCGGATGCCCCGGCCGTCCTCCTGTGGTAGCCGGTCACGATCCACCCGGGTGCCCCGCAGGACTGGTGGGGTGGCCGGTAATCGGGTAGATACGGACGAGTAGCACCGGTCGGTAATTCCGGTCCGGCCGCCCTCCGACAGCGGCGAGGTGAGTCCCTCATGTCCGCACCATCCACTCCGCAGGACACCCCGAAGGTCACTGTGTCCCCCGAGGCCACAGAGGCACCAAAGGTCACCGAGCGTGAGGCACGCCAGGTCGCCGAGGCCGCGCGCGAGCAGAGCTGGCGCAAGCCCAGCTTCGCCAAGGAACTGTTCCTCGGACGTTTCCGGCTCGACCTGATCCACCCCCATCCGCTGCCGGCCTCCGAGGACGTGCAGCGCGGCGAGGAGTTCCTCGCCAGACTGCGCGACTTCTGCGAGACGAAGATCGACGGCGCGCTCATCGAGCGCCAGGCCCGGATTCCCGACGAGGTGATCGAGGGACTCAAGGAACTCGGCGCCCTCGGCATGAAGATCGACGCCAAGTACGGGGGCCTCGGCCTCACCCAGGTGTACTACAACAAGGCCCTGGCCCTGGTCGGCTCCGTGAGCCCCGCCATCGGCGCGCTGCTGTCCGCGCATCAGTCGATCGGCGTACCGCAGCCGCTGAAGATCTTCGGCACCCAGGAGCAGAAGGAGACGTTCCTGCCGCGCCTGGCCCGCACCGACATCTCGGCGTTCCTGCTCACCGAGCCGGACGTGGGCTCCGACCCGGCGCGCCTGGCCACCACGGCCGTGCCCGACGGCGACGACTACGTGCTCGACGGCGTGAAGCTGTGGACGACCAACGGCGTCGTCGCCGACCTCCTCGTCGTCATGGCCCGGGTCCCCAAGTCCGAGGGCCACAAGGGCGGCATCACCGCCTTCGTCGTCGAGGCGGGCGCCGAGGGCATCACGGTCGAGAACCGCAACGCCTTCATGGGCCTGCGCGGCATCGAGAACGGCGTGACCCGCTTCCACCGGGTCCGGGTGCCCGCCGCGAACCGCATCGGCCCCGAGGGCGCCGGACTGAAGATCGCCCTGACCACCCTGAACACCGGACGCCTGTCACTGCCCGCGATGTGCGTCGGCTCCGGGAAGTGGTGCCTGAAGATCGCCCGCGAATGGTCCGCGGTCCGCGAGCAGTGGGGCAAGCCGGTCGCCAAGCACGAGGCCGTCGGTGCGAAGATCTCCTTCATCGCGGCGACCACCTTCGCCATGGAGGCCGTCGTCGACCTGGCGTCCCAGATGGCCGACGAGGACCGCAACGACATCCGGATCGAGGCCGCCCTCGCCAAGCTCTACGGCTCCGAGATGTCCTGGCTCATCGCGGACGAGCTCGTCCAGATCCGCGGCGGACGCGGCTTCGAGACCGCGGAGTCCCTCGCCGCCCGTGGCGAACGGGCCGTCCCCACCGAGCAGTTGCTGCGTGACCTGCGCATCAACCGCATCTTCGAGGGCTCCACCGAGATCATGCATCTGCTGATCGCGCGTGAGGCGGTGGACGCGCACCTCTCCGTGGCCGGTGACATCATCGACCCCGACAAGTCGCTCGGCGACAAGGCCAGGGCGGGCGCGGCGGCCACGGCGTTCTACGCCCGCTGGCTGCCCAGGCTGGTCGCGGGCCCGGGCCAACTGCCCCGCTCGTACGCCGAGTTCCACCCGCGCGGGCACGCGGACCTCTCCGTGCACCTGCGGTACGTGGAGCGCACGTCGCGCAAGCTCGCCCGCTCCACGTTCTACGCCATGTCCCGCTGGCAGGGCCGGATGGAGACCAAGCAGGGCTTCCTCGGCCGGATCGTCGACATCGGCGCGGAGCTGTTCGCGATGAGCGCCGCCTGCGTACGAGCCGAACTGCTGCGCAGGACCGGGGAGCACGGCCGGGAGGCGTACCGGCTGGCTGACGCCTTCTGCCAACAGTCCCGCATCCGGGTCGAGGAGCTCTTCGGACGGCTGTGGACCAACACCGACGACCTCGACCGGTCCGTGGTCAAGGACGTCCTCGCCGGCTCCTACACCTGGCTCGAGGAGGGCGTCCTCGACCCGAGCGGCGACGGACCCTGGATCGCGGACGCGACCCCCGGCCCGGCGACGCGGGAGAACGTCCACCGCCCGTTCCGCTGACCGGCCGGACCGTCGTGCGGTCGCCGCTGCGGGCCCGCCCCCTCCGGGCGGCGCCCGCACCGGCGGCGCGCAGGGGACGCGCTGTCGGGGCCCGCGCCGGCAGCGGACACAATGGGGGCATGAGCGACAGCCCAGCCCCACTCGCCGACCCGCACATCGTCTTCGATCCGTCCGAAGGCCGCCGGGACATCGTCGTCCTCGGCTCCACCGGGTCCATCGGCACGCAGGCCATCGACCTGGTCCTGCGCAACCCCGGCCGCTTCCGCGTCACCGCGCTCTCCGCCGCCGGCGGACGGGTCGACCTGCTCGCCGAGCAGGCGCACCGCCTGCGGGTGCGGGCGGTCGCCGTCGCCCGCGAGAACGCCGTCCCCGCGCTCCGGGACGCCCTGCGGGCACGGTACGGAACGGGTGAGCCGCTCCCCGAGATCCTGGCCGGGCCGGAGGCGGCGACCCAGCTCGCCGCCTCCGAGTGCCACACCGTCCTCAACGGCATCACCGGGTCCATCGGCCTCGCCCCCACCCTCGCCGCACTCGAAGCGGGCCGCACCCTCGCGCTGGCCAACAAGGAGTCGCTCATCGTCGGCGGCCCCCTGGTGAAGGCGCTCGCGAAGCCCGGTCAGATCATCCCCGTCGACTCCGAGCACGCCGCGCTGTTCCAGGCCCTCGCCGCCGGCACCCGCGCCGACGTCCGCAAGCTCGTCGTCACCGCCTCCGGCGGCCCCTTCCGCGGCCGCACCCGGGCCGAGCTCTCCCGGGTCACCCCCGAGGACGCTCTCGCCCATCCCACCTGGGCGATGGGGCCGGTGATCACGGTCAACAGCGCCACCCTGGTCAACAAGGGCCTGGAGGTCATCGAGGCGCACCTCCTCTACGACATCCCGTTCGAGCGCATCGAGGTCGTGGTCCACCCCCAGTCCTACGTTCACTCGATGGTGGAGTTCACGGACGGTTCCACGCTCGCCCAGGCCACGCCGCCGGACATGCGCGGCCCCATCGCCATCGGGATCGGCTGGCCGGAGCGGGTGCCGGAGGCCGCTCCCGCCTTCGACTGGTCGACGGCCTCCACCTGGGAGTTCTTCCCGCTCGACGAAGAGGCCTTCCCGTCCGTGGCACTCGCCCGGCAGGTCGGTGAGCGAGGCGGCACCGCCCCCGCGGTGTTCAACGCCGCGAACGAGGAGTGCGTGGACGCTTTCCTGGCGGGACGGCTGCCGTTCAACGGAATCATGGATACGGTCACTGCAGTCGTCGGCGAACACGGCACCCCCGGGAGGGGAACCTCGCTGACGGTCACGGACGTCCTGGAAGCGGAGACCTGGGCGCGCGCCCGCGCCCGGGAACTGGCCGTACTGGAAGAGAAGGCGACAGCGGAGGCTCGCGCATGACGATTCTGTTGACGGTCCTCGGCATAGCGCTCTTCGCTGTCGGACTGCTCTTCTCCATCGCCTGGCACGAGCTCGGCCACCTCTCGACCGCCAAGCTCTTCGGCATCCGCGTGCCCCAGTACATGGTCGGCTTCGGCCCCACGATCTGGTCGCGCCACAAGGGGGAGACCGAGTACGGGATCAAGGCCATCCCGGCCGGCGGCTACATCCGCATGATCGGGATGTTCCCGCCGGGCCCGGACGGCCGGGTCGAGGCCCGCTCCACCTCCCCCTGGCGGGGCATGATCGAGGACGCCCGCACGGCGGCCTTCGAGGAGCTCAAGCCCGGCGACGAGACCCGGCTCTTCTACACGCGCAAGCCGTGGAAGCGCGTCATCGTGATGTTCGCGGGCCCCTTCATGAACCTGGTGCTCGCCGTGGCGATCTTCCTGGGCGTCTCGATGTCGTTCGGCTTCGCCACCCAGACCACGCAGGTCGCCGGTGTCCAGCAGTGCGTCATCCCGCAGAGCGAGGACCGCAGCACCTGCAGGTCCACGGACCCCGAATCCCCTGCCTCGGCCGCAGGACTGCTCAAGGACGACCGGATCGTCGCCTTCAACGGGGTGCCGGTCACCGACTGGGGAGAGCTGTCCAGCCGCATCCGCGACACCATCGGCCCCGCCACCATCACGGTCGACCGCGGCGGCGAGGAGAAGGTCCTCCAGGCCACCCTGCTGAAGAACATGGTGGCCAAGAAGGACGCCGACGGGCAGGTCGTCCCCGGCGAGTTCGTGCCGGCCGGCTACCTCGGCTTCGCGGCGAGGACGGAGATCGTGCCGCAGACCTTCGGGCAGTCCCTGGACCGCATGGGCGACATGTTCGAGAACGGGGTCCAGGCGATCGTCTCGCTCCCGGCCAAGGTGCCGGACCTCTGGGCGGCGGCCTTCGGCGACGGCGAGCGCAAGGACGACTCCCCGGTCGGGGTGGTCGGCGCGGCCCGGATCAGCGGCGAGGTGCTCAACCTCGACGCCCCCACCCAGAACATCGTCGCCACCTTCCTGATGCTGCTCGCCGGCTTCAACCTCTCGCTGTTCCTGTTCAACATGCTGCCGCTGCTGCCGCTGGACGGCGGGCACATCGCGGGAGCGCTATGGGAGTCCGTGCGCCGCAACACCGCCCGGGTCTTCCGTCGGCCCGACCCCGGCCCCTTCGACGTGGCGAAGCTGATGCCCGTCGCCTACGTGGTCGCGGGGATCTTCATCTGCTTCACGCTGCTCGTGCTGGTGGCGGACATCGTGAACCCGGTGAAGATCTCCTGAGGGCTCGTGTTCGCCCGCGGTTTCCGCCCGGACCCCGGGCGGAAACCGCGGCCGGACACCGTATGGCGTCCGGCCGCGTCCCTTCGGGTGGATTGCCGCCGCGGTGTGCTCGGCCGCGGACCCGTGGCGTAATGTCGAAGGCTGGAGCCCGCCCTGTCGGGGCCTCGATCCACACCTTGGGGTTGCACAGCAGATGACCGCGATTTCTCTCGGGATGCCGTCCGTTCCGACCAAGCTCGCCGACCGGAGGGCCAGCCGCAAGATCCAGGTCGGCTCGGTCGCCGTCGGTGGCGACGCACCCGTGTCGGTGCAGTCGATGACGACGACGCGGACCTCCGACGTCGGTGCCACGCTGCAGCAGATCGCCGAGCTCACCGCGTCCGGCTGCCAGATCGTCCGCGTCGCGTGCCCCACGCAGGACGACGCCGACGCGCTCTCCACCATCGCCCGGAAGTCGCAGATCCCGGTGATCGCTGACATCCACTTCCAGCCGAAGTACGTCTTCGCGGCCATCGACGCGGGCTGTGCCGCGGTCCGCGTCAACCCCGGCAACATCAAGCAGTTCGACGACAAGGTCAAGGAGATCGCCAAGGCGGCCCGGGACGCCGGGACTCCCATCCGCATCGGTGTGAACGCGGGCTCGCTCGACCGGCGGCTGCTCCAGAAGTACGGCAAGGCCACCCCCGAGGCGCTCGTCGAGTCGGCGCTGTGGGAGGCCTCGCTCTTCGAGGAGCACGACTTCCGGGACATCAAGATCTCGGTCAAGCACAACGACCCGGTCGTCATGGTCAACGCCTACCGGCAGCTGGCCGAGCAGTGCGACTACCCGCTCCACCTCGGCGTGACGGAGGCCGGCCCGGCCTTCCAGGGCACCATCAAGTCCGCCGTCGCCTTCGGCGCGCTGCTCAGCGAGGGCATCGGCGACACCATCCGCGTGTCGCTGTCCGCGCCCCCGGCCGAGGAGGTCAAGGTCGGCATCCAGATCCTGGAGTCGCTGAACCTGCGCCAGCGCCGGCTGGAGATCGTCTCCTGCCCGTCCTGCGGCCGCGCCCAGGTCGACGTCTACAAGCTGGCCGACCAGGTCACCGCGGGCCTCGAGGGCATGGAGGTGCCCCTGCGCGTGGCCGTCATGGGCTGCGTCGTGAACGGCCCCGGCGAGGCCCGTGAAGCCGACCTGGGTGTGGCCTCCGGCAACGGCAAGGGCCAGATCTTCGTCAAGGGTGAGGTGATCAAGACGGTCCCGGAGTCGAAGATCGTCGAGACCCTGATCGAGGAGGCGATGAAGATCGCCGAGCAGATGGAGAAGGACGGCGTGGCCTCCGGGGAGCCCGAGGTCTCCGTCAGCTGACCGACCGCCGCAAGGGCCGGGTCCGCGCAGGCGGCCCGGCCCTTTCGCGTGAGGGGCCCGCTCCCGGGTATCCGGGTACAGTGCACAGACCGGCAGGCCGTACACCACCACGGATACGTCCAGGAGCCGGCCGACCGAGCGGCACCTGTCGTTGCCCGCAAGGAGTGATGGAGGGCCCTCTCGTGTTGACGCAGACGACCACCCGGGTCCTCGATCCCGACGACCTGGGGGCCACCCTCGTGGTCCTGGAGAGCGACCCGGTCGCCAACGCGTTCGTCACCGCCCGGGTCCAGGTCGCAGGACTCGACCCCTGGCGCCTCGGCGGCGAGATGTGGGGCTGGTACGCGGACGGACGGCTCCGCTCGCTCTGCTACTCGGGCGCCAATCTCGTTCCCATCTGCGCCACCCCCGAGGCCGTCCGCGCCTTCGCCGACCGCGCCCGCAGGGCCGGCCGCCGCTGCTCGTCCATCGTGGGGCCGGCCGAGACCACCTCCACGCTGTGGAAGCTGCTGGAGCCCAGCTGGGGCCCGGCCCGCGAGGTCCGCGCCCACCAGCCGCTCATGGTCACCGAGTCGCTGCCCCGGGACATCGAGCCCGACCCGTACGTGCGGCGCATCCGCAAGGACGAGATGGAGGTGATCATGCCCGCGTGCGTGGCCATGTTCACCGAGGAGGTCGGCGTCTCCCCGATGGCCGGCGACGGCGGACTGCTCTACCAGGCCCGGATCGCCGAACTCGTCGGCACGGGCCGTTCCTTCGCAAGGATCGACGACGGCAAGGTGGTCTTCAAGGCCGAGATCGGCGCCGCCACACCGCTGGCGTGCCAGATCCAGGGCGTCTGGGTCGCCCCCGAGTACCGCGGACGCGGCCTGTCCGAGACCGGGATGGCGGCCGTGATCCGCTACGCCCTCGCCGATGTGGCACCGGTCGTCAGCCTGTACGTGAACGACTACAACACCGCGGCCCGCGCGGCGTACCGACGGGTGGGATTCCGCGAGGTCGGTGCGTTCATGAGCGTGCTGTTCTGAGCGGCCGGCGGAGAAGTAGGGTTCCCGCATGGAACACGATGTCGAGGTCGCGCCGGTCAACCTCGCCGCACGCGTGGACGACGCCCTCTCGGTGCAGGCCCTCGCCTTCGGCCTCACCGCGGAGGAGATCGGTATCCGCCGCCACATCGTGCTCCGGCACCTGCTCAGCCCCGGGGCCTACGCCCTCGGCGCGACGACTCCCGCGGGCCGACTGGTGGGGTTCGTGTACGGGATGCCGAACGACCGCACCCACTGGTGGTCCACGGTCGTGGAGCCGTATCTGCGCAGCAACGGCTCCGACGACTGGCTGGACGACTCGTTCGTGATCACCGAGCTCCATGTCCACCCGGCCTACCAGGGGAGGGGCATCGGCCGTCGGCTGATCACCACCATCACTGACGGCGCCGCCCAGCCCCGCTCCATCCTGTCCGCCATCGACACGGAGAGCCCGGCACGCGGCCTGTACCGCGCCCTCGGCTACCAGGACCTGGCGCGCCAGGTCATCTTCCCCAGCGCCCCGAAGCCGTACGCGGTGATGGGGGCCCCGCTGCCACTGCTGCGCGGCGCCTGAAGGCCGTACCGCACGCACACGCGACGGGCGTACGGAACGGAACTGATTTCCACCCGCTGGCACCGCCCGGCTAACCTCCTGGACATCACCCTTTCTTGTACGCACTTGTACGCAGGAGACAATCCATGGCAGCCCAGGTCCAGCGCATGTCCCGTCTGATGGTCAAGACACTGCGCGACGACCCGGCGGACGCCGAGACGCTCAGCCACAAGCTGCTGGTCCGTGCCGGCTACGTCCGCCGGAACGCGGCGGGTATCTGGAGCTGGCTGCCCCTCGGCATGCGCGTCCTGGAGAACGTCGCCCGGGTCGTCCGCGAGGAGATGGACGCCATCGGCGCGCAGGAGGTGCTGCTGCCCGCGCTGCTGCCCAAGGAGCCGTACGAGGCCACCGGGCGCTGGGACGAGTACGGCGCCGAGCTGTTCCGCCTCCAGGACCGCAAGGGCGCGGACTACCTGCTCGGGCCCACCCACGAGGAGATCTTCACCCTGCTGGTGAAGGACCAGTGCACCTCGTACAAGGACCTCCCGGTCATCCTGTACCAGATCCAGACGAAGTACCGCGACGAGGCTCGTCCGCGCTCCGGCATCCTGCGCGGCCGCGAGTTCCAGATGAAGGACTCGTACTCCTTCGACACCACCGACGAGGGGCTGGCGGAGTCGTACCGGCTGCACCGCGAGGCCTACATCAAGATCTTCCGGCGCCTCGGTCTGGAGCACCGCATCGTCTCCGCCGTCTCCGGCGCCATGGGCGGCTCGGCCTCCGAGGAGTTCCTCGCCCCGGCCGCCGCCGGTGAGGACACCTTCGTCTACTGCCCCTCCTGCGACTACGCGGCGAACACCGAGGCCGTCACCTTCGACCTGAAGCCGGTCACCGGCGAGCACGGCCCCGTCGAGGAGCTGGACACCCCGGACACCCCGACCATCGAGACGCTCGCCGACCACCTCGGCGTGCCCGCCTCCGCCACGCTCAAGAACCTCCTCGTGAAGGTCGACGGCGAGATCGTCGCCGTCGGCGTGCCCGGGGACCGCGAGGTCGACCTCGGCAAGCTCACGGATCACCTGGCCCCGGCGGCCGTCGAGCTGGTCACCGCCGAGGACTTCGTCGGCCGCCCCGACCTGGTGCGCGGGTACGTCGGCCCGCAGGGCCTGGAGAAGGTCCGCTACATCGCCGACCCGCGCGTCGCCCCGGGCACCGCCTGGATCACCGGCGCCAACAAGCAGGACAAGCACGCCCGCAACGTCGTCGCCGGCCGTGACTTCGAGGTCGACGACTACCTGGACGTGGTCGTCGTCGAGGAAGGCGACCCGTGCCCCTCCTGCGGCACCGGGCTGAAGCTCGACCGCGCCATCGAGATCGGCCACATCTTCCAGCTTGGCCGCAAGTACACGGACGCCTTCCAGCTCGACGTCCTGGGCCAGAACGGCAAGCCGGTCCGCGTGACCATGGGCTCCTACGGCATCGGCGTCTCCCGCGCCGTGGCCGCCCTCGCCGAGCAGCACGCCGACGAGCAGGGCCTGTGCTGGCCCGGCGAGATCGCCCCGGCGGACGTTCACGTCGTCGCCGCCGGCAAGGCGCTGCAGACCGAGCTCGCACTCGACGTGGCCGAGAAGCTCGGCGCGGCGGGCCTGCGGGTGCTCGTGGACGACCGGGCCGGTGTCTCCCCGGGCGTGAAGTTCACCGACGCGGAGCTGATCGGCGTCCCCAAGATCCTGGTGGCGGGCCGCCGCTCCGGCGAGGGCGTCGTGGAGCTGAAGGACCGCCGCACGGGCGAGCGCGAGGAGCTGACCGTCGAGGAGGCCGTCGCGCGCCTCACCGACTGACGCTGCGGCGCTTGCGCCGACGACGAGGCCGGGGGCCGGGCCGGTGCACACCGGCCCGGCCCCCGGCCTCGTCCGCCGCCGTGCCCTCTGATGCCCGGCGTGGACGGCGGCCGGTCGCCGGCCCGCCCGCACTGCCGCCGGGGCGCCGTGGGTTCACAGCCAGCCGGCGAACTCCAGCGACAGCTCACCCTCGGCGTGCCGCCCCTCGGCGATCGCCCGCGTGCCCGACTCCACCGCGCGGAACAGCGTCCAGCCGCGCAGCCGGTCCCGGTCGACGTCGAGCGAGTCCGCGAGCCGGTTCACCCGGCGGCGAGCCGCGGAAGCGCCGGCGGCCGCGGCGACCAGGTCCTCCACCCGGTCCCTGGCCAGCCGCGCCAGGTCGTACGCCCGCTCGCCGACCAACGGCTCCGGCCCGACCGCCAGCCAGGGCGTGCGGTCGCCCGCGAGCACCTTGCTCTGGCGGAAGTTCCCGTGCAGCAGCAGCGACTCGGGTGAGTGCGCGAGCAGTTCCTCACGCGCGGCCAGCGCCTCGTCCACCAGCGCCTCGTCCACCAGTGCCTGCGGTGCTGCGGCCGCACGTTCCGGCAGCGCGGACACCTGACGGGCCGTGCGCTCGGCCACCGTCTCGAAGCCATGGCCGGACGGCGGTTCCACCCACAGCCGGCGCATCGTGCCCGCGGCCTCGAGCAGTGCCTTGGCCTCCGGGAGCGAGCGCACGGACAGCTCGGGATGCAGCCGCTCCAGCAGCAGCGCGCCTCCGGAACCGCCCAACAGCCGCACCGCGCCGAATCCGTTCCAGTGCGCGAGTGCCGCCCGCTCCAGCGCCGGCCCCGCGAACGGCGGCACGAGCTTGAGGGCTGCGGGCGTGCCGTCACGCCGCCGTACGAGGACGACGAGACTGCTCCGGCCGCCCGGCACCATCACCCGCTCGATCTCCAGCCCGTCGCGGACGGCGGTGTCCTCGACGAGCTTCGGCAGCTGCCCGGTCCAGTCGTTGTCTCCGAGCGCCCGCACCAGACGCCGGGGCGGTTCGAAACCCATGCGTGCGTTGTTCCCTTTCACTGCGCCGCGGCTCGCTCGGCAAGCCCGGGAAAGGCTACGCCGGTACCGCGCCACCGCACCGACCGCACCGCCGCCTCGCGCAGCGCGGCCGCGGCGTCGTGCCGCAGCGGCCCCCCGGCGGCCCGCACCAGATCGGAGTAGACGCCCGCGACCCGGTCCTCCAGGACGGCGGCCAGCCGGACCGCGGCCGCCGTGTCGGGTACCGCGAAGGGCAGTGCGTAGGCGGCCTGCGCGGCGGGGGGCTTCCCGCCGAGATCACGGACCGTGCGCTCCAGGGCGTCCCGGCGGGCCCGGTGCGAGGCGTACGCCGCAACGGCCTCGGCCCGGCGGGCCTCGCCGACCCGGCCGCCGACCACGCCGTAGCCGTAGACGGCGGCGTGCTCGGCCGCGAGGGCGGCCTGTGCCGCGGCCAGCGCGTCGCTCATCAACGGGACCCTTCCGTCAGCAGATAGGCATGGACCGCACCGGCCGCGGCGACCGAGGCCAGCAGCCGTGCGTACTCCGGCGGGGCGCCGCTCAGCGCGGCGGTGTGCCCGTCGGCGGTGGTCCGCTCGGCCGCGGCGAGTTCGCGAACGGCAGCCCCGGCGTCGGCGGGCACCGGGGGCACCGCGGGGCTCGCCGCGACCGACGGGCCGGGACGCGCGGGCCCGGAAGCGGACGGTGCGGGGGAGGAGGGCGACGGGGGCCGGGACACCGACCGGGCCGGCGGGGTCCCGGGCCGCGGCCGCGACCCGGTGGGCGCGAGCGCCTCGACATGCCGCACCACCTCGGCCCGCAGCGGCGTCAGTCGGGCCGCCAGTGCCGGATGAGCCGTCAGCACCGCGTCGTAGCGCAGCAGCAGGGCGCCGCTCAGTTCGGCGCTGCGCCGGCGCAGCACGGTCTCCACCGACTCGCTCCGGGGCGTGGCGCGCCGTGCCCCGGGCTCGTCCCGCGAACACCCGGTCAGCACCGCCGCGGCGGCCGCCCCGGTGGCCAAGAGGGCACGTCTGCGCGTCGTTCCCGTGCGCTCCACCTGGTCTCTCCTCGGGCCCTGGGACGCGTTCACCCGATCGGGTGGGTGACGCCTTGATGTGATCACCGCAGGCGAGCGTACCTGCGGGTCATCGGTGGGTGGACGGCAACACCCCCCGCGACCGGATACCCTTTGTGCTGACACACGACGAAACCCACAACAGCACACGCGGCCGAGGAGTCACCCGGATGAGCACCACCCAGAGCGAGAGGCTGCGCGGACTGCTCGAACCGCTCGTCAGCGCCGCGGACCTGGATCTGGAAGAGATCGAACTGTCCCGGGCCGGCCGCCGCCGTGTGCTCCGCGTCGTCGTGGATTCGGAGGAAGGCGTCGATCTCGACGCCTGTGCCGAGCTCAGCCGTGTCATCTCCGACAGGCTCGACGAGAGCGACGCCATGGGCGAGGGCGAGTACCAGCTCGAAGTGACCTCCCCCGGAGCGGAGCGCCCGCTCAGCGAACACCGCCACTACGTGCGCGCCAAGGGCCGGCTCGCCCGGTTCCAGCTGACCACCCCGGACGGGAAGCCGGGCGAGGAGCTGGTCGCGCGGATCCTCGACGTCGACGACGAGGGTCTCGGCCTGGAGGTACCGGGAGTCAAGGGGCGCAAGCCCACCGCCCGCAGACTCGCTTTCGACGAGATTGCCAAGGCGCGTGTGGAGCTCGAGTTCAACCGCAAGGACAAGAACGGCATTCAGAAAGAAGAGGAGGCGTAGCCGTGGACATCGACGTGAAGCTCCTGAGGGGCTTGGCACAGGAGAAGGAGATTGCCTTCGACCTGCTGGTCGACGCCATCGAGTCGGCCCTCCTCATCGCGTACCACCGCACCGAGGGCAGTCGCCGGCACGCCCGGGTCGAGCTGAACCGGCAGACCGGGCACGTGACGGTGTGGGCGAAGGAGGACCCGTCGGAACTCGACGAGGGCCAGGAGCCCCGGGAGTTCGACGACACCCCGCACGACTTCGGCAGGATCGCTGCGTCCACCGCCCGCCAGGTCATCCAGCAGCGGCTGCGCGACGCCGAGAACGACGTCACCTTCGGCGAGTACGCCCGCCGTGAGGGCGACATCGTGGCCGGCCAGGTCCAGCAGGGCAAGGACCCCAAGAACGTTCTGGTGAAGCTGGACGACAAGCTGGAGGCCATCCTGCCGGTGCAGGAGCAGGTGCCGGGCGAGGACTACTCGCACGGCCTGCGGCTGCGCACCTACGTCGTACGGGTGGCGAAGGGAGTGCGCGGCCCGTCCGTCACCCTGTCGAGGACTCACCCCAATCTGGTGAAAAAACTCTTCGCGCTCGAGGTGCCGGAGATCGCCGACGGTTCGGTCGAGATCGCGGCCATCGCCCGTGAGGCCGGTCACCGGACCAAGATCGCCGTGCGGTCCACCCGCAGCGGCCTGAACGCCAAGGGCGCGTGCATCGGCCCGATGGGCGGCCGGGTGCGCAATGTCATGGCCGAGCTGCACGGTGAGAAGATCGACATCGTGGACTGGTCGGACGATCCGGCGGAGATGGTCGCGAACGCACTGTCCCCGGCCCGGGTGTCCAAGGTCGAGGTCGTCGACCTCGGCGCCAGGTCCGCCCGGGTGACGGTCCCCGACTACCAGCTGTCACTGGCCATCGGCAAGGAGGGGCAGAACGCCCGCCTCGCCGCGCGGCTCACCGGCTGGCGGATCGACATCCGGCCGGACACCGAGCAGGCCGCTGAGCAGGACTGAACCGGACGCCGGGTGGCCCGCGGAGCAGCTTCCGGCCGGACGAGCGGGACGGAGCGGGGGTCGCGCTCGGTCACCGGCCCGGGGGTGCCGGGGAACGGATCCGGTCGCAGACTCGTTCCGTGACCGCGGAGTCGCCAAGAGTTTTGAGCCATCAATTGTTCGATTCTTGCCCCAAAGGGGTGAGGTCGGCGCGGGGAGGTAGACTTGGTCGTGTCTGGTCGGACGCATGTCCGCGCATGCCCTGAGCGAACCTGCGTGGGGTGCCGGGAGCGAGCGGCAAAGCGCGATCTGTTGCGCATCGTGGCGGTCGAGGGCGTATGCGTCCCCGATCATCGCGGTACGCTGCCCGGCCGGGGTGCGTATGTGCACCCCGCCTCGGTCTGTCTCGACCTGGCGGTCCGTCGCCGGGCGTTCCCGAGGGCCCTCAGGGCCCAGGGGCCGCTCGACACCGCGGACGTCCGCCGGGAAATCGAGGCGACGGCGGCGCAGGCAGCACCGTAAGAAGGAAGAGCAGCACCGCACGGATCCCCGTGCGGTCAGGTACCTCGCGAGTTGGAAGTAGGTCGAGATTGCGATGAGCACTCGATGAGTACGCGATGAGTACGCCCATGAAGTAGCGACGGTCCGGCGGTAACCCGGACCTAAAAGGAGCGAAGTGGCTAAGGTCCGGGTATACGAACTCGCCAAGGAGTTCGGCGTGGAGAGCAAGGTCGTCATGGCCAAGCTCCAAGAACTCGGTGAATTCGTCCGTTCGGCGTCCTCGACGATCGAGGCGCCGGTTGTACGCAAACTGACTGATGCTTTCCAGCAGGGTTCCGGGGCTGCCCCCGCGAAGCGCTCTGCCGGCAAGCCCGCGGCGCCGCGCAAGTCCGCGCCCTCCCCCGCAGCGGCAAGCCGCGCGGGTGGCGCCCCCTCGCCCGCCGCGCCCTCCCCGGCGCAGGCGGCGCGTCCCGCAGCTCCCAAGCCCGGCGCACCGGCTCCCAAGCCGGCCGCCGCCGAGGCTCCCAAGAGTGCTCCCGCGGCCCCGACCCCCGGCCCGCGGCCGACCCCGGGTCCCAAGCCCGCGGCGGCCCCGAAGCCGGCTCCGGCCGCTCCGGCCGCGCCGGAGTTCACCGCGCCCCCGGCGGCCCCGGCTGCCGGTCCCCGGCCCGGTGCCACTCCCGGCCCGCGTCCGGCCGCCCGTCCCGGCCAGGGCCAGGGCGGCGGTGCCCGTCCCGGTTCCCCGCGCTCCGGTGGCGAGCGCCAGGCCCCGCGTCCCGGTGCCCGTCCCGCGGGCCCGCGTCCGGGCAACAACCCCTTCACCTCCGGTGGCTCGACCGGTATGGCGCGCCCGCAGGCGCCCCGTCCGGGCGGTGCGCCGCGTCCCGGCGGTCAGGGTGCCCCCGGTGGCCCGCGTCCGCAGGGCGGCGGCCAGGGCGGTCCCCGTCCGCAGGCTCCCGGTGNCGGGCCCGCGTCCGGGCAACAACCCCTTCACCTCCGGTGGCTCGACCGGTATGGCGCGCCCGCAGGCGCCCCGTCCGGGCGGTGCGCCGCGTCCCGGCGGTCAGGGTGCCCCCGGTGGCCCGCGTCCGCAGGGCGGCGGCCAGGGCGGTCCCCGTCCGCAGGCTCCCGGTGGTTCCCGTCCCACCCCGGGCGGCATGCCGCGTCCGCAGGCTCCGCGTGGAGCCGGTGGTCCCGGTGGCCCCGGCGGTAACCGTCCGAACCCGGGCATGATGCCGCAGCGTCCCGCTGCCGGTCCGCGTCCCGGTCCCGGCGGCCGTGGTCCCGGTGGTCCCGGTGGTCGTCCCGGTGGCGGCGGCGGTGCCGGACGTCCCGGCTTCGCCGGTCGTCCCGGTGGCGGTGGTGGCGGCGGCGGTCGTCCCGGTGGCGGCGGCGGCTTCGGCGGCCCGCGTCCCGGTGGTGGCGGCGGAGGCTTCGGTGGCGGCGGTGGCCGTCCCGGCTTCGGCGGACGTCCGGGTGGCCCCGGCGGCCGCGGTGGCACGCAGGGTGCGTTCGGCCGTCCCGGCGGTCCGGCGCGCCGTGGCCGCAAGTCCAAGCGGCAGAGGCGCCAGGAGTACGAGGCCATGCAGGCCCCGTCGGTCGGCGGTGTGATGCTGCCTCGCGGCAACGGCGAGACCGTCCGTCTGTCGCGCGGTGCCTCCCTCACCGACTTCGCGGAGAAGATCAACGCCAACCCGGCGTCGCTCGTCGCCGTGATGATGAACCTCGGCGAGATGGTCACGGCCACGCAGTCCGTCTCCGACGAGACGCTGCAGCTCCTGGCCGGCGAGATGAACTACACGGTTCAGATCGTCAGCCCGGAGGAGGAGGACCGCGAGCTGCTCGAGTCCTTCGACATCGAGTTCGGCGAGGACGAGGGCGGCGAGGAGTTCCTGGTCGCGCGTCCGCCGGTGGTGACCGTCATGGGTCACGTCGACCACGGTAAGACCCGGCTGCTGGACGCGATCCGCAAGACGAACGTCGTCGCGGGCGAGGCCGGCGGAATCACGCAGCACATCGGTGCGTACCAGGTCTCGACCGAGGTCAACGAGGAAGAGCGCCGGATCACCTTCATCGACACCCCGGGTCACGAGGCGTTCACCGCCATGCGTGCCCGCGGTGCCAAGTCGACCGACATCGCGATCCTCGTGGTGGCGGCCAACGACGGTGTGATGCCCCAGACGATCGAGGCGCTGAACCACGCCAAGGCGGCCGACGTGCCGATCGTGGTCGCGGTCAACAAGATCGACGTCGAGGGTGCGGACCCGACGAAGGTGCGCGGTCAGCTGACCGAGTACGGTCTGGTGGCCGAGGAATACGGCGGCGACACCATGTTCGTCGACATCTCCGCCAAGCAGGGTCTGAACATCGAGAACCTGCTGGAGGCCGTGGTCCTGACGGCGGACGCCGCCCTGGACCTGCGGGCCAACCCGGAGCAGGACGCGCAGGGCATCGCGATCGAGTCCCACCTCGACCGCGGCCGCGGTGCCGTCTCGACCGTCCTGGTCCAGCGAGGCACCCTGCGCATCGGCGACACCATGGTCGTCGGCGACGCGTACGGCCGTGTCCGCGCGATGCTCGACGACAAGGGCAACAACGTGGAGGAGGCGACTCCGTCGACTCCCGTCCTGGTCCTGGGTCTCACCAACGTCCCGGGCGCCGGCGACAACTTCCTGGTCGTCGACGAGGACCGCACGGCCCGTCAGATCGCCGAGAAGCGCGCCGCCCGTGAGCGCAACGCCGCGTTCGCCAAGCGCACCCGCCGGGTGTCCCTCGAGGACCTCGACAAGGTGCTCAAGGCGGGCGAGGTCCAGCAGCTCAACCTCATCATCAAGGGCGACGCGTCCGGTTCGGTCGAGGCCCTCGAGTCCTCGCTGCTCCAGCTGGACGTCGGCGAAGAGGTCGACATCCGCGTGCTGCACCGCGGTGTCGGTGCGGTCACCGAGTCGGACATCGACCTGGCGACCGGCTCCGACGCCATCGTGATCGGCTTCAACGTGCGCGCCGCCGGGCGTGCCACCCAGATGGCCGAGCGCGAGGGTGTGGACGTCCGCTACTACTCGGTCATCTACCAGGCGATCGAGGAGATCGAGGCGGCCCTCAAGGGCATGCTCAAGCCGGAGTACGAAGAGGTCGAGCTCGGCACGGCGGAGATCCGCGAGGTCTTCCGCTCGTCCAAGCTGGGCAACATCGCGGGTGTCCTCATCCGCTCCGGCGAGGTCCGGCGCAACACCAAGGCGCGCCTCATCCGCGACGGCAAGGTCGTCGCGGAGAACCTCAACATCGAGGGTCTGCGTCGCTTCAAGGACGACGTCACCGAGATCCGCGAAGGCTTCGAGGGCGGTATCAACCTCGGAAACTTCAACGACATCAAGGTCGACGACGTCATCGCGACGTACGAGATGCGCGAGAAGCCGCGCGGCTGACACGGCGCGGGCTGACACGCACACCGGTGCTCGGGGCCGGTCGGCGGGAGGTAATCCCGTCGATCGGCCCCGGCCGTGCGTGTACGGTTCTTGATGTACCTGCCAAGAGCGGGCAGGGCACAGACCGAACCCGTACCGGCGGGACATCCGGACATACATGTTTGTGGGGACGCTGTCCTTCGACCTGCTCCTCGGCGACGTTCGTTCGTTGAAGGAGAAACGCTCCGTCGTCCGCCCGATCGTGGCCGAGCTCCAGCGCAAGTACGCGGTGGCCGTGGCCGAGGTGGGCGGACAGAACCTGCACCGCAGGGCCGAGATCGGCCTCGCGGCGGTGTCCGGGGATCCGGGACACCTCACAGACGTACTGGACCGGTGCGAGCGCCTTGTCGCCGCCCGGCCCGAAGTGGAGCTGCTGTCGGTACGACGGCGGCTGCACGGCGACGATGATTGAGACTGCACCGTCCGGGGGCGACCCCGGACCACCGCACGAAAGAGGAGAAGGACCGGTGGCCGACAACGCGCGGGCCCGCAAGCTGGCCGATCGCATCCAGGTCGTGGTCGCGGAGACCCTGGACCGGCGAATCAAGGATCCGCGGCTGGGCTTCGTCACGATCACGGACGCCCGGGTCACCGGCGACCTGCGGGAGGCCACGGTCTTCTACACGGTGTACGGGGACGACGAGGAGCGCGCGGCGTCCGCCGCGGCGCTGGAGTCCGCCAAGGGCGTCCTGCGGTCCGAGGTGGGCCGGCAGACCGGCGTCCGCTTCACGCCGACCCTGACGTTCGTCCCGGACGCCCTCCCGGACAACGCCCGGACCATCGACGATCTGCTCGACAAGGCACGGGCCAAGGACGCGGAGGTCCGTCAGGCGTCCACGGGCAAGACCTACGCGGGCGAGCCCGACCCCTACCGCAAGCCGGAGGACGAGGACAGGGACGAGGACGCGGCCTCCGAATGAGCCAGCACAGCGACACCGCCCCCGCCGCCACCGGGAGCGCCACCCGGGACGGTCTCGTCATCGTCGACAAGCCGGCTGGCTTCACCTCCCACGACGTCGTCGCCAAGATGCGCGGCATCGCGCGCACCCGCCGGGTCGGGCACGCGGGCACACTGGATCCGATGGCGACCGGCGTGCTGGTCCTGGGCGTCCAGAAGGCCACGAAGCTGCTCGGCCATCTGGCACTCACCGAGAAGGAGTACCTCGGGACGATCCGGCTCGGCCAGAACACCGTCACCGACGACGCGGAGGGCGAGGTCACCTCGTCCACCGACGCCTCGGGTATTGCCCGGGACGCCATCGACGCGGGGGTCGCCGAACTGACCGGCGACATCATGCAGGTGCCGTCGAAGGTCAGCGCCATCAAGATCGACGGCAAGCGGTCCTACGCGCGGGTGCGCGGCGGCGAGGAGTTCGACATCCCCGCACGTCCGGTCACCGTCTCGCAGTTCACCGTCCACGACGTCCGCGATGCCGTCGCCGAGGACGGCACACCGGTGACCGACCTCGTCGTCTCGGTTGTCTGCTCCTCCGGCACCTACGTCAGGGCCCTCGCCCGCGACCTCGGCGCCGGGCTCGGCGTCGGCGGACACCTGACCGCGCTCCGCCGCACCCGCGTCGGGCCGTACAAGCTCGACGCGGCCAGGACGCTCGACCAGCTCCAGGAGGAGCTGACGGTCATGCCGATCGGCGAGGCCGCCGCGGCCGCGTTCCCGCGCTGGGACGTCGACGACAAACGAGCCAGGCTGCTGCTCAACGGCGTACGCCTCGACATGCCGGAGCACCCGGCGCAGGGCCCGGTGGCCGTCTTCGGACCCGAGGAACGGTTCCTGGCGCTGGTCGAGCGGCAACGGGGCAAGGCGAAGAGCCTCGCGGTCTTCGGCTGACGGCCGCGGAGACCCCTCCGGGCGGCCGGGAGAGCTCCATCGTGGAGCGGGCAGGGCCACTGCCCGCTCCACGATCCCCCTCGGAGGGTGTCTATCCGTCCCGCAGCGGGGATTCACCCCAACGGGCAGGCGCTCGGAGTGCATCGGGGGTGCACTCGGGGGCGCGTTCGTCCGGTGGTCTTCTCCCGGTGATCAACAACGGCCTACCGTCGGAGCCATGGGACGCGGGGACCTGGCGACGCTGGTGCGCATCTGTGATTCGGCGGGCCGGCCGTGCGGGACCGGCTTCGCCGTGGACGACCGGGGCACGGTCGTCACCAGCCATGAAGCCGTCGAAGGACTTGACCGGATCGTGCTGCGCGTGCCCGGCGGCGGCGCCGGGGTCGCCGACGGCGTCACGTTCCTCCCGGAGGCGGACCTCGCACTCGTCCGTACCACGGGGCTCGGCCTGAGACCCCTGGCCGTCGCCGTCCGCGATCGGCCCGCGGACGGGGCGTACGTGCGCATCCCGGCCGGTGGCTGGCGCGAGGCGCGCGTTCTGGGGGAGACCCCGGCCACCTACACCGTGGCAGGCCGTGCGCACCCCCTCGACGGCGCACTCGAACTGGCCGTCGGCACCGAGGGGAGCGACGCCCTGGGCCCCGGCGGAACGGCCACGGGCGGACCGGTGGTGGATACCCGGACCGGCTCCGTCGTGGCCGTCCTCGCGGGTACCGCACCCGCCACGGGACACCCCGTCGCGGGACTCGCCGTACCCCTGCGCACGGCCGCCGCGAGCGACCCCGCAGGGCCGCTCGCCGCGCTGCTGCGGCACAACGCCCGGACCGTCGCCGGGTTCGGGGCCGACCTGAATCTCGCCGGTGCCCGACGGCTCGCCGCGGTGTCCCTCGGCCCCGCCCGCCCGGTCAGCGCCGGAGAAGCCGGCGCAGAACCGGTTGAACGCCCCTACGTGGTAAGGGAGTTCGACCAGTTCGAGGCGTCCCCGGCGCCCGTCCTCGCCCTGACCGGCGCCCCCGGCAGCGGGCGGACCACCGAACTCGCCGCGCTCGCCACCCGTCGTGCCCACGGGACCGAACCGGCCGTCTCGATCCGGATGCGCGGCGCCGACCTCGCGGCGGGCGACCGCGGCGTGGCGGACGCCGTGGCCCGTGCGCTCGCACGCTCCGGCCGCGTCGTCGCCGGTGTCACGGCCCATCGCAGCGGTCCCTGGGCGGTACCCGCGGGCGGCGCCGAGGCCACGCCGGAGCATGTGGCACGGGTCGCCCGGGAGGCCGGGAGGCCGCTGTTCGTCCTCCTCGACGGTCCCGAGGAGATGCCCGCCGCCCTGGCGGCCCGGCTCCCCGACTGGACGGCGGAGACGACGCGCTGGCTGCGCGGGCACGGAGTACGGCTCGTCCTCGCCTGCCGGCCCGAGTACTGGGAACGGACCGCCCCGCTGTACCAGGCGGCCGGCATGCGCCGGCCCGCCCTGCACCTCGGGCCGCTGACCGAGCGGGAGGCCGAGCGGGCGAGGGCGCGCCTCGGACTCCCGGACGCTGCGCCGGCGGCCGCGGACGCCCGCCATCCGCTCGCCCTGGCGCTGCTCGCGGAGGTGCGGGAAGCACTGCCCGGCGACGTACCTGGGCAGCCGTCGCGTGAGGACGTCCTCTCGGCGCACACGGACCTGATGTGCCTGCGGGCCGCGACGCGGATCGCCGGGGCCGCGGGGACCGAGCCGGCCGCGGCCGCGGTGCGCCGGCTGGCGGCCCGGGTGGCCGGGCGGGTGCACGAGGCCGCGCGGCACTGCCTCGGCCAGGGGGAGGGCGGTCTCGACCGGGAGACCTTCGGGGACCTCTTCCCCTGGCGTACGGGCTGGGCGTCCGCGGTGCTCGCCACGGGGCTGCTGGTGCCCGCCGGCGGCGGCTACCGCTTCGCCCACGAGGAGGTCGCCGAGTGGCTGCAGGCGGCGCACCTCGACGTGGACACGGTTCTGCATCCGCTGCTGCGCCGGGCGGACCCCACGACCGGCGCCGCCGCGGACGGCGGCGTACCCGCCCTGCCCCGGCACCGGAAGGGGACGGTCGTCCAGGCACTGCTGCTGCTCGACCGCCGATCCGGGGAGCCCGCACTGGCACCGCGGCTCGCGGCGCTGGTGGACGTGCTCGACGGTCTGGACGGCTCGTCGGGATCCGACGTGCCGGAGAGCCCCGACGGGCCCGACGGCTTCGACGGCAGGACGGACCCGGGGCCGGGCGCGGACGTGCGCTGGTGGGCGGCCGGTCTGCTCCGGGAGACGCTGCTGCGCGTCCCGCGTGCCCGCCGGTACCTCGGCGTGCTGCGCACCCTCGCGGACCGCATCACCCGGCGCTCGCTGCGGCCGGGCGGCCCGCGCCGGCCGGCCGGACTCGGTGAGTTCGGCCCCTCGTTCTGGCAGGCGCTGCACATCGGCGAGGCCGAACGCATCGACCTGCTGCGCCGTCTCGTTCCGGCCGACGGGTCCCCGGAGCGCGCCGGGACCGGCCGGGTCGCTGCGGCAGCGAACACCGCTGCCGCCGTGGACGGCGCGCCGTCGGGCCACTTCGAAACCGGCCCGGCCGGTTCGCCGCGGGACGAGGCCGGGGCGGGTACGGGCGAGGTGCCGCGTCGGGGAACGTGCCCGGCCGGTTCGCCGGGCGGCCACGTTCCCACGGCCGGCGGCCGGCGGCACGAGGAACCCGGCGCCGCCCGGCCGCCCCGCTATCTGGACGCGGTCTCCGAACGGCTGGCCCGGTCGCCGCGGGCCGTCCAGCCGCTGCTCTGCCGGTGGTTCACCGACGACCGGCCGCTACCCGCCGCGCCCGGTGCCGCCATCCGGCCCACCGTCGCCGCGGCGGCCCAGGCGCTCCTCCACACCCACCGGGGACGGGCCGTCGACGATCTCTGCGAGGCGCTCGTCAGCACCGTGCACCCCCGTGCCCGGGAGTTGCTCGCCGCGCTCGCCGAGGACGAGCCGTCCGCCGTCTGCCGGGCCGTCGACCGCTGGGCCCACGACGACACCCGCCCGGTACGCCGGCTCGCCGCGGCGACGTACGCCCCCCTGGTGGCGGCCCGCGTCACCGGCCGGCTCGACCGGGACCTGCTCAGATACGCGGCGCTCGCGCTGCTCGCGCGGCCCGCCGACACCGCTCTGCACGGCGCAGCGTTGGCCGTCCTCGTCCGCGACCCGCGCAGCCGGCCCCGCTATCTCACGCGGGCCCTGGACGCGTATCGCGACCACGATCCCGGAGTCCCCGCCGACGTTCTCGTCAGTGCCGCAACGACCCACCCCGAGCCGGTGTTCGCCGCGTTCCGCGCCGCTCTGCACCGCCCGGGCGACGGTGCGGGCGACGTGCTGCGGGCGCTCGCTGGACTCGGCACGCCCGCCCTGGCCCGCCGTGCCGCCGGGCTGGTGAGCGAGTACGTCGGCCTGCGGCCCGCCGGCGCCCCGGACGCGGCGGCCTTCGTCGGGCTCAGGCTGCGGCAGGGCGCGTCGGCGCGAGCCGTGCTCCTGCCGCTCGTCGTGGACCTGCTGCGCGGCCGGCCCGTGCAGGTACGCTGCGCGGTCGCCGCCGTGCTCGGGACACCGGGGGGCCCGGCCGGCGAGCCGTTGCGCATAGAGCTGCTGGACGTCCTCCTGGACCACGAGCGGTGCACGGGCGGGGACCCGGAGGTCCTGGACGCGCTGCTCCAGGCAGTCGTGTGCGCGCCGGGAAGAAGGCCGGCCGGTCCCCGCGTCCGCGAACTGGTCCATCGCGTCGGTCTCCTCCTCGTGCGCACTCCGGAGGGTGCGAACCGCTTCGACCGCCGACTGGTCGAGCTGGCCCGCCAGGTGCCCGGATTCGCCGCCGAGGTGGTGACGTGGCAGGCCGCGGCACCGCGGGAGTGGGCGGTGGTGATCGGACCCAGCACACGCCGGACGCTGGAGGCGTTGGGCAGTCAGGTGCCGATGCCGACGGCGCTCCGCGGGCATGGCAGTCTTAGACCTGCGTAAGAAGTCATCCTTGCGTACACAGGTTCGATAAATCGGGTTCGGGCGAGGAGCGGTCACAGTGCAGCGCTGGCGTGGCTTGGAGGACATCCCCCAGGACTGGGGGCGCAGCGTCGTCACCATCGGTTCCTACGACGGCGTGCACCGCGGCCACCAGCTGATCATCGGGCGGGCCGTGGAGCGGGCCCGTGAGCTGGGTGTGCCGTCGGTCGTGGTCACGTTCGATCCGCACCCGAGCGAGGTCGTCCGCCCCGGGAGCCACCCGCCGCTGCTCGCTCCGCACCACCGGCGTGCCGAGCTGATGGCGGAACTCGGTGTGGACGCGGTGCTGATCCTGCCGTTCACCGCCGAGTTCTCGAAGCTGTCGCCCGCCGACTTCATCGTGAAGGTGCTCGTGGACAAGCTCCACGCCCGCGCGGTCATCGAGGGGCCCAACTTCCGCTTCGGCCACAAGGCGGCCGGCAACGTCGACTTCCTGGCCGAACTCGGCCGCACCTACGACTACGAGGTCGAGGTGGTCGACCTGTTCGTGCGGGGCGAGGCCGGCGGCGGCGAGCCCTTCTCGTCCACGCTGACCCGGCGGCTGATCGCCGAGGGCGACGTCGAGGGGGCGGCGGAGATCCTGGGCCGTCCGCACCGGGTGGAGGGCGTCGTCGTCCGCGGGGCCCAGCGCGGCCGTGAGCTCGGCTATCCGACGGCCAACGTGGAGACGCTGCCGCACACCGCGATCCCCGCCGACGGCGTCTACGCGGGCTGGCTCACCGCCGGTGGCGAGCGGATGCCCGCCGCGATCTCCGTGGGCACCAACCCGCAGTTCAACGGCACCGAGCGGACCGTAGAGGCCTATGCGATCGACCGTGTCGGCCTCGACCTGTACGGGCTCCATGTGGCCGTCGACTTCCTCGCCTACGTACGCGGCATGGCGAAGTTCGAGTCCATCGAGGCACTTCTCGACGCCATCGCCGCCGATGTGAAGCGCGCGCGCGAACTGACCGCGGAGTACGACGCGTAGGGCGCCGCCGCGCGGCGCCGGGCCGCGAGCGGGCCCTCGGGGCGCGAACGGACCGGGCGCCACCTCGCCCGTCCGCCCGTCAGTACGCACCGACCCGGCGGGCGGCGATCCGGCACGGCCCTCTTCGCGATCCGCCTCACGCCTCCGGCGGGTCCGCCGTGCCTCCGTCGAGGCCGTCTCCGGGAGCCGCGCCGGCCGAGAGCGCCCAGTGGCAGGCCACCGCAGCCGTCGAGTCCCCGGCGAGGACCGGCAGATCCTCCGTACGGCACCGGCTCCCGACACCGGCGGCGTCGGCCGCTCCCGAGGCGAGGACCTGGCAGCGGGGGTGGAAGCGGCAGCCGGGCGGTACGCGCGACGGGTCCGGCGGTTCTCCGGAGAGGACCACCGGCGCCACCGCCGACTCCGGGAGCACCGACAACATCGCCTGCGTGTAGGGATGCTGAGGTCGTGTCAGTACCTCCTCCACCGTTCCCGTCTCCACGATGCGCCCGAGATACATCACCGCGACCCGGTCCGCGATGTTCCAGGCCAGGCCCAGGTCATGGGTCACCACCAGTGCGGAGAGGCCCAGTTCATCGCGCAGACGCAGAAGCAGCGCCAGGATCTCGCCGCGTACCGAGGCGTCCAGGGAGGCCACCGGCTCGTCGGCCACGATGAGTTCGGGCCGAAGGGCCAGCGCACCCGCGATCACCACACGCTGACGCTGGCCCCCGGACAGCTCGTGCGGGTAGCGGAGGAAGAACCGCTCCGGCGGCCGCAGACCCGCGCGCGCGAGCGCCTCCGCGACGGCCTCCCGCTCCCCGCCCTCGTACCCGTGGATCCGCAGCCCCTCCGACACCGCCTCGTACACGGTGTGCCGGGGGTTGAGCGATCCGCTCGGGTCCTGCAGCACCAGCTGCACCCGCTTGCGGTACGCCTTCAGCGCCCGGGAGTCGAAGGCGAGCGGCGCGCCCCCGAAGCACACCCGCCCCGCCTCCGGCCGTACGAGACCGAGGAGCGTCCGCGCCAGGGACGTCTTGCCGCAGCCGGACTCGCCGACCAGCGCGACGACCTCCCCTGCGCCGATGTCCAGATCGACACCGTCGACGGCGCGCGCAGCGGCGGCTCCGCGCCGGCCGGGGAAGGACACCCGGACACCGGAGGCCGACAGCAGGGGGACGGCGGTGGTGCCCGGGGACGCCTCCTTCCGGTCCGTGCCGGTCTCGTCGACAGCGCTCATGCTTCCTCCCGCACACCGACGCGCACACAAGCCGCGAGCCTGTCCGGCCCGGCCCTGCGCAGCTCCGGCTCGTCCCGGCCGCACACCTCCAGAGCCACGGGGCAGCGCGGATGGAACGTACAACCCCCCGGCAGCGCCGACGGGTCCGGAGGATCGCCCGGCAGCCCGCGCGGGGCCCGGCGCGACGCGGGATCCCCGATCCGTGGGAAAGCCGCCGACAGGGCCCGGCCGTAAGGGTGCTCCGCCGCGTCGTACACGGCGCGGGCCGGGCCCTCCTCCACCACCCGGCCCGCGTACATCACGGCGAGGCGGTCGCAGGTGCCCGCCAGCACCGCGAGATCGTGACTGATCATCAGCAGTCCGATGTCCTGCCCGGACACGAGCTGTTCGACCAGCCGCAGGATCTGCGCCTGGATCATCACGTCCAGCGCGGTCGTCGGCTCGTCGGCGACCAGCAGGCGGGGGTCGCAGGCCAGTGCCATCGCGATCATCACGCGCTGCCGTTGCCCGCCGGACAGCTCGTGGGGGTAGGCCGACGCACGCGAGGCCGGCAGCCCCACCTGCTCCAGCAGCTCACCGACCCGCCGACGCGCGGCCCCCTGCGTCGCCCGGCCGTGCACGAGCACCGGCTCCGCGATCTGGTCCCCGATGCGGTGCACCGCGTTCAGCGAGTGCATGGCCCCCTGGAAGACGACGGACGCCTCCGCCCACCGCACCGCCCGCAGCCGGCCCCACTTCATGGTGAGCACGTCCTCGCCGTCCAGCAGGATCTCGCCGGACAGCCGGGCCGATCCCGGCAGCAGCCGCAGCAGCGCCAGGGCCAGCGTCGACTTCCCACAGCCCGACTCGCCCGCCACCCCCAGCTTCCGCCCGGCGGCGAGCGTCAGGTCGACCCCGCGCACGGCCGGGACGGCGGACGCCCCGGCCCCGTACGTCACCCGCAGGTCCCTGATCTCCAGCAGGCTCAACGTGCCACCCCCAGCCTGGGGTTGAGGACGGATTCGACGGCCCGTCCGCACAGGGTGAACGCCAGCGCCACCAGCGCGACGGCGATCCCGGGCGGAGCGAGGTACCACCAGTGGCCCGACGACACCGCGCCCGCCTCCCGGGCGTCCTGGAGCATGCCGCCCCACGACACCACCGACGGGTCGCCGAGCCCGAGGAACGCCAGCGTCGCCTCGGTGAGGATGGCGGTGGAGATGCCGAGTGTCGTCTGGGCCAGCACCAGAGGCATCACATTGGGCAGCACATGGCGGGTCATGATGTGGCGGTGGCCGCCGCCCAAAGCTCTCGCGCGTTCGATGTACGGCCGCGACTCGACCGCGATCGTCTGTGCGCGCACCAACCGTGCCGTCGTCGGCCAGGTCGTGACCCCGATGGCCAGGACCACCGTCCACACGCTCCGCGACAGCACCGTGGCCAGCACGATCGCAAGAACCAGGGTCGGCATCACGAGGAACCAGTCGGTGATCCTCATGACGACCGTGGAGAACCAGCCGCCGTAGTGCCCCGCGACGATGCCCACGAGCGTGCCGATGGCCACCGACAGCACTGCCGCGAGCAGGCCCACGGCGAGCGAGATCCGGGCCCCCCAGACGAGCAGCCCGAGCAGCGGGCGCCCGAACTGGTCCGTGCCGAGGGGGAAGGCGCCGCTCGGCGACTCCAGCGCCCCGCCGGGGGCGTGGGTCACGCTCTGGACGTCGGTGCCGACCAGCAGCGGCGCGGCTACGGCGATCAGGGCGAGCAGTGCCAGACCGGCAAGGCCCACGACCCCGGCCCGGTGGGTGCGGTACCGGTGCCAGAAGCGTGCGACCGAGGCGCGTCGGCGCGCCCAGTGCAGTGACGTCGTCATCGGCCCACCCTCGGGTCGAGCAGCGGATAGAGCAGGTCGGCGAGCAGGTTCATCAGGATCATCGCCCCCGCGAAGACCACGAACAGACCCTGTACCAGGGGCAGATCAGGGACGCTGAGCGCCTGGTAGAACAGCCCGCCGAGCCCCGGCCAGGAGAAGACCGTCTCGACGAGGATCGAACCGGCGGCCACATGACCGAGGTTGATGAACACCATCGTCACCGTCGGCAGCAGGGCGTTGGGAACCGCGTGCCGCCGCCGCACGTCGTCGTCCCGCAAACCCTTGGCCCGGGCCGTCGTCAGATAGTCGCCGCCCATCTCGTCGAGCAGCGAGGAGCGCATCACCAGCAGCGTCTGCGCGTAACCGACGGCCACCAGCGTCAGCACCGGCAGCACCATGTGGTGCGCGACATCGAGGACGTACGCGACACCGGACGTCCCGCCCGATTCCATCCCGCCGGTCGGGAACACGCCCGGCACCGGCCCGATCCCCACCGAGAAGGTGATGATCAGCAGCAGCCCGAGCCAGAACGACGGCACCGACCACAACGTCAGCGCCACGCCGGTGTTCAGCCGGTCACCGAGCCCGCCGTGCCGCCACGCCGAGCGGGTGCCGAGCCACAGCCCGAGTGCCGAGTAGATCACCACCGCCACACCGGTGAGCAGCAGCGTCGCCGGGAGCTTCTGGGCGATGAGTTCCCCGACCGGCGCACGGAACTGGTACGACATGCCGAGGTCGCCGGTCAGCGCCCCGGCGCAGTACTCGGTGAACTGCCGCCACAGGGGCAGATCGAGCCCGAACTGCCGCCTCAGCGTGTCCAGTTGCTCGGCACTGGTCGGCATGCCGCGCGTCATCGCCTTGACCGGGTCGCCGGGGATGATCCGGAAGAGGAAGAAGCTGGTCACGAGGACGGCGAACAGCGACACGACCGCGCCGCCGAGTTTGCCGGCGAGGTACGCCGGATACGCGGCAGCCTTCGCGCCGGACGTACGGGCGCCGCGGCCGCCGGGAGAACCGGGCGACGGCGCCACGACCTTCATCTCGACCCCGGAAGCGCCCGGTTGGGCGGTGCCCGCCGGGGCGTCCGGGGCGTCCGGGGAGGAGCCGGAGGAGCTCGTGGTCCTGCTCATCGGCTACTCGCGGTCGTCGGCGGTGGCACGGCGGCGCCGACTGGTGAGGACGCCGACCGCTATGACCAGGACGACCGAGATGCCGATGCCGATCGCGACAGCGGCGGACGAGCCGCCACCGCCCGAGGCCGCCCGGCCCGCGGCGGCGGGCTCGGCGGACCACCAGCTCCAGTAGCCGTCCTGCCCGTACAGGTTGCCTGCGGCCTCGGGCATCGTCGTGATGGACTCGATCTGGTCGGTGCGGTAGGCCTCGAGCGCGTTCGGGTACACCATGACGTTCATGAGGCCGGTGTCGTACAGCCGGGACTGCATCTGCCGGACCAGGTCCCCGCGCCTGGCCGTGTCGTACTCCACCGCCTGCTGCGCGTACAGCTGGTCGAAACGCTCGTCGCAGATGAAGTTGTCCGTGGCGCCCGTGGCCCCCGGAGTCGCGGGCAGGGCCGAGCAGGTGTGGATGGACAGGACGAAGTCCGGGTCGGGATTCACCGACCAGCCGTCGAAGGCCAGGTCGTAGTCGCCCTTGAGCCACGGATCGGACACGTTGTCGAGGCAGTCGACCTTCAGCCCGATGCCGAGGTCCCCCCACCACTCCTGGAGGTACTTGCCGACCGCCTTGTCGTTGGGGTCGGTGGCGTGGCACAGGATGCGGAAGTCCAGCGGCCGGCCGTCCTTGCCCGTCCGCTTGCCGCTGCCGTTCTTCCGGTACCCGGCAGCGTCGAGCAGGGCGGCGGCCTTCGCCGGGTCGTAGGCGATCCGCTGGGAGGCGTCCGGCCTCCAGAAGTACGGGGCGAAACGGGGCGGGATGTATCCCTCGCCCTCCACGGCATGGCCCTGGAACACCTTGTCGACGATGGTCCGCCGGTCGACGGCGTGGAACAGCGCCTTGCGCACCACCGGATCGAGCAGCGCGGGGTGACCGCTGCCGAACCGGCCGCCGTTCTTCGCGCGTGCGCCCGGGTTGGCGGCGAGCGCGAAGAACCGACGCCCCGGTGCGTCGTTGACCTTGATGTTCTCGGAGTTCTCCAGGGAAGCGGCCTGCGCCGGGGTGAGGTTGGGGACGAAGGACACCTCCCCCTTGCGCAGCGCGGCGACCGCGGCGTCACCGTCCTTGTAGTACCGGAAGACGAGTTCGTCGAACTTCGGTGCTCCGCGCCAGAAGTCCTTGTTGGGCTTGAGCCGGATGTACCGGTCGACCTTGAAGTCGGTCAGGACGAACGGTCCGTTGCCCACGATCGGGAACGCCGTGTCGTTGTTGAACGTCGAGAAGTCGCCGACCTTCTCCCAGATGTGCTTCGGCACGATCGGGACGTCCAGCGCCGTCATGTTGGCCTGGGGCTTCTTGAGCCGGATGACGAGGGTCTCCGGGTCCGGAGCCGTGACCTCGGCGAAGTTGGCCGTGAAACTGCCGTTGGCGGTCGCGGCGTTCGGGTCCTTCATCATCTTGTTGAAGGTCCAGGCCGCGTCCTCGGCGGTGGCGGGCCTGCCGTCGGACCAGGTGGAGTCCCTGCGGATCGTGTACGTCCATGTCAGCTTGTCCGGGGACGGGCTCCAGGCGGTGGCCAGACCGGGGACCGGGCGCGCGTCCCCGGGGTCGTAGTTCGTCAGGTACTCGTAGATCAGCCGGTGGACGCTTGTGGAGACGAGCCGCTGGGCGAGGAACGGGCTGAGGGAGTCGACGCTCTGCGAGACGGCCACGGTCAGCACGTTGTCCGCCCCGTCCTTGTCGTCGCTCTTGCCGTCGTCCTGATTCGAGCCGGCGCCGTCCTGGCTCGTCCGGCCGTCCGTGAACTGCCCGGTGCCGTGCACGGCACGCGCCGCCCGGGTCTGCGCCTGCGCCTCTGCCTCCGTCTGCGGCGGTACGGCGGAGAGTGCGGAGGCCGCGATACCGGATGCGAGCAGCAGCCGCAACAGGCGAAGCGGGCGACGGCCCGTCCGCGAGAGGAAGGGGAGGACCGGGCGGAGGGAGCGGTGCGGAGCCGTTGTGATCATGGGACGTTGACCTCGCGTCGTAACTCGCATGGAGGAGGCACGTGGATCTGCTGGGCGCCAACTGGTGATGCGAAGGTCTATCAGCGTGGTCCAGACGAGTCAACCATGCCGTGACGCCGCGTCAGAACCCTTGTGGGCTGCATGAACGCCGAAGGGCCCGCACCGTGGACTTGGGTTCTAGGCGTCGTTGCAACACCCCAGCTCAGGGGATGCAATGGGCTTCAAGATCCGGGACCGGTCCGTCCCCGGCCACTGGGAAGGCGACCTGATCATCGGCAAGGACAACGGCTCCGCCATCGGAACCCTGGTCGAGCGCGCCACCCGCTACGTGATGCTTGTCCACCTGCCCGACGGCCGCACCGCCGAGCACGTCCGCAACGCCCTCGTGACAACGGTCAAGACGCTGCCCACGCACCTGATGCGCTCGCTGAC
>NZ_JASHLT010000052.1:0-56243 GCF_030056615.1 Streptomyces sp. HNM0645
TCGGCCAGCAGACGGGACCCGGCATGGCTGACCACACCGTGGCCGTCGGCCGAGACGACGAGCTTGGGGCGCGAGGCGGTAGTGTGCACGCAGAAAGTGCCTTCCTGCTGGGATGACAGAGACCTTCGACAAGCCTCATCTTCCCAGCTCAGAGGGCACTTTCGCGTTTCGGATCAAGATCCGGACACCGCGGCAAGTGAAACAGGCAGGTTAGCCCCCGGGGTGAAGGAGTCCGCCGGGAAGAAGAAGGGCAAGAACAGCACCGGCCACGGCAACCGCTACCTCGCCCGCGTACTCGGCGAGGCCGCGGTCGGTGCAGCTCGAACCGACAGTACGTTCAAACTCCTCGGCGATGCGTCGAACGCTGCCGCCGGACCGCTCATGCCCATTCCTGCTTCGCGACGAGGTCGCGCAACGCCAGCAGCGCCTGAGCGCACTCCTCTTCACGGCCGTGAAAGCGCTGAGCCGGCATGGGAACGCTGACCGCCATCTTCTGGCCTGCCACTTCGAAGGCCACGCCCGCCGCACAGATGCCGTCGTTCTGCTCTTCGTAGTCGTAGGCGACTCCGGTCTCACGGATCCCGTTCACCTGCTCGAGCAGGTCAGGGAGCTTGGTGATGGTGTGCGAAGTGAGGGCCGGCAGTCGCGGAGGAAGGAGCTGGCGCATCCGGCTCGGCATGAGTGTGGCCAGGATCGCCTTTCCCGGAGCACAGGAGTGCAAAGAGAAGCTCTCCCCCACCGCGCTCGCGGCACGGAGGCGATGGGGCGCTTCCACCTGGTCGATGAACGTGATCTCCCCCCTGTCCAGCACCGACAGGTCGACGGTCTCCTTCAGACGAGCGGAGAGGCCGAGCAGGAACGGGTGGATGAGCCTCACGACCTCACGGGTGCTGGCCTCTGCGAGACGGGCGATCTCCGGCCCCAGCCGGTAGCGCCCACGCCCGCCCCTGCCCGACACGACGAGCCCCTCGTCCTCCAGCGCACTCATGATCCTGTGGATGGTGGTCCTGGGAAGACCGAGCCGCTCGGCCAACTCGGACTGTGTCAGCCCTCCCGGTGTCTCGCGGATCGCACGCAGCATCTGGGCTGCCCGCGAGATCACCTGGATACCACCCTGATTCCGTGCGGACGCCTCGTCGGATCGTGAAGTCATATACCTATTCTGTCCCTACGTACGGATCGCCAAGGAATTCCTGGCGGGCGAGCGTTCCGGCACTCGGCAACGAACTGCGAGGACAGGAACCGGGAGAGGAAGACGAACTCATTCTCACTCGAAGTCGTTCCGGTGCCGGAAGATCCTGCCCGATGTGCAGACGGCTGTGCAGTGCCAGCCCCCACGACGTGTCGTGACCCGGGTGCAGCATCCGGCTCCCGTGGATTTCTTGCCCGGGGCCGGAACGACCGTGGAGGGCACATGGGACGTAACGTTCGTGCCGCGCCGATTCGAAGAACTCGGACGGGTCGCGGAACAGGGCCATGAGGTCCTTGGCCCGCCGCGGGCCAAGGACCTCGGTGACCACGTGTTCATCTCCGACGTGCGTGGCGTCGGAGGGCGATCCCCGCCGTGCGAGAAAACGTGATCGGCGAGGCGCCGTCGCACGTAATTCCGGGTGCCGCCCCTTCCTCGGAACCGCCACTCCGGCGTCTCCTCGGAGCACCCGTGCACGTCCGTGTGGACAGTCGCGTGCATCACCGGAGGAAGTCGCTCGCACCCCCGTATCGAGCTGCAGCGACTCCAAATGCAGCAGAGCCGATGCCTCGTGCAGTTCCACGGTCATTCTTCCGTCGGATCAGGGGCTCGGTCGCAGCCGCAGCAAGGCCTCGGTTTCCGCGACCGAGGCGATGTCCAGGTCCAGACCCTGCGCGAGCTGAATGGTTCGGGCCACGAGAGGCTCGTTGCCCTGCGTCAGCTCGCCCTTGCGGAGGTAGAGCGTGTCCTCCATACCGGCACGAGCGTTGCCCCCCAAGGAGAGGGCCATGGCCGTCAGGTTCAGGTTCGACCTGCCGATGGCGATGATCTGCCAGATCGCTCCCTCGGGCAGGCGGCGCACGATGGTGAGGAGGTTGTCGGCGGTGGCGGCCGCCCCGCCGGCGACGCCAAGGACGATGCTGAACTGCAGTGGTTCCTCAAGAAGCCCTTGGTCACGAAGCCGCAGACACTCGTCCAGATGTCCGGTGTCGTAGATCTCTAGTTCCGGTTTCACCCCCAGCTCCTGCATCCGTGCCGCGAGCCGCCGCACGCCGGTGGGCGGGTTGCGGAACTCGCCGGCGCCGAAGCTCATACTGCACGGGTTCAGCGTCGCCATCCGCGGGCGGAGCTCCACAAGCTTCTCCCGGTCCTCGAACGGCACGGCCAGGCCGACGCCCGTGGAGAGCTGGATGAGAATCGGGCAGCGCTCCGCGATGAGATCCATGGTGAGGCGGGCGACGTCGAGGTCGGCGGTAGGGCGATCCTGTGCGTCGCGCAGGTGAATGTGGGCGACGGAGGCACCGAGGTGGTACGCCTTCTCGACGGCCTCGGCGATCTCGTGCGGCTGAGTGGGCAGCGACGGGTTGTCGCTGCGCTGGGCGATCGGCCCGGTCGGGGCCACAGTGACGACAACACTCACGGCCGGTTCTCCGGAGTCGGTATGGCGATGACGACGAGAAGGCGGGCGCCCCTGGCGGTACGGTTCTCGAGCGAACGGACGGTACCGCGCGGCAGGTGGACCGAGTCTCCTGGGCCCAGCGTCTCGGCCGGGCCGTCCTCGACGGTGAGGGTCAGCTCACCGTCGAGGACGTAGTAGACGGTTTCCTCAGCGGTCGGCGTGGTCTGGGCGGTGCCTGCGGGGTGGTAGTACGACTCCCCCACCCAGAACCGCTCGGTCGGCCCGGCTTCGTGGCCCTGGAGGCGCCGGGCGTCGACGCCGTCGTGCAGCGACGGGAAGTAGGCGGGTGCTCCCTCTCCCCTGACTATACGAGCAGCCATCGGTCTCAGCCCCGCTCAATGCGATAGGTCCCCCCGGGGTCCGCAATGGCGACGAGACGTACGATGCAGCCATCGCCTCCCACCCAGCGCCAGGGGAAGGCCGCGAAGGTCAGCCGTCGGCCCGTCACCTTGTCCAGGTCGCCGCCGATGTTCTCGAAGCCGTAGATGCCGGCGCTCAGGATCGCGTTGTGGCAGGGCTCCCAGTACGGGAAGTCCTCCTTGACGGGCCGACCTGTCTCTTCCTCGTACTCGCGCACCGCCCACGGCAGTAGTCCCCCGGACTCCTCACTGGGACCGTGCGGACCGATGGCCGTACCCAAAGGGTGGTCGAGTGCCTGGCAGTCGGAGCCGACGGCCTTGACCCGGCGCTCCACGAACCATTCGCCTGCCTCCTTGTAGAAGCCGGGCGAGTACGCGTAGTACTCGGCGCTGTCGGCGTACTTCCGGTGCCAGCCGGTGTTGACGATGACAAAGTCACCCGCCCGCACATCGGTCACCGAAGCGGCCTTCTCGAGATCGTCGGCAGTGACCACCTCCCACTTCTGCTTGGGGATGTCGAGCACGACGCCGGTGCCGAAGAAGTTTCGCAGCGGGATCTCGTGGAGGAGCGGGGTGCCCTCCACGACGTGTCCCGGTGCGTCGATGTGCGTGCCCGAGTGCATCACGGTGGTGATCTTCTGGGTCAGCACCCGGCTCTTTGCCATGCCGTGGAGCCGCTCGATCTTCACGTCCTCGAAGTACGGCCAGGCAGGTACGCCATGGCCCCACGGATGGGACAGGTCGTAGAACTCGAGGCCCTGCTCGTTGGGGCCTTCCGCCCATGTGTAAGTCATCGGTCTCTCCTTCGTGATGGGGTCCCGCGAATCGGAACGGGGGAACTGGTCAGGGGACGCTCAGTCGTCGATGCCGGATTCTCCGACGTAGAGGGAGCGCAGACTTGGATGCGTACGGATGTCCTCAGGGGTGCCGGAGAGCGCGATGCGACCGTGCGCGAGCACATAGGCACGATCAGCGAGACTGAGTCCACGCTCGAGGTTCTGCTCGACGAGCAGCATGGCCGTGTACGAGGACTTGAGCTTCTGGAGCGCTTCGTACAGCGCGTCAACCGCGACGGGCGCCAGTCCGAGACTGATCTCGTCGAAGATCACGAGCTTCGGGGCCGTCATCAGGGCGCGGCCGATGGCCAGCATCTGCTGCTGCCCGCCCGACATCGCCGTGCCGGGACCGGACCGCCGTTCGGCCAGGACCGGGAACAGCTCGTAGACATGCTCCAGGCGCTCGCGCGCGATGGGGGCGTCGACCCCGTCGGCGGCCAGGAGCAGATTCTCCTCGACCGAGAGTGTGGCGAAGATCCGACGGCCCTCCATGCAGTGTGCGATGCCCGCAGCTGTGATCTCGTCGGGACGCAGTCCGGTGAGTCGTCGGTCCTCCTTGGTGACCTCACCGGCGTGCGGGCGTACGACACCGCTGATCACATTGGCGAGTGTGGTCTTGCCGGCGCCGTTCGCGCCGAGTAGGGCCACGGCCTCCCCCGGGTGCACGACGAGGTCGACCCCACGGAGCGCGCGTACACCGCCGTAGGAGGCCTCAACGCCGCTGACCGTGAGCAGCGGACGCTCCGGGTCTTCCCGAGGCCCCGGCGGGGTGAGCTTCGCGCGCACCGGCCCTGCGTCGCCGGGCTTGGACGCCGTACCGAGATAGACGGCGGCGACCTTCTCATCGGCGAGGACGTCACACGTCGGACCTTCAGCGATGAGCTTACCGAAGTCGAGGACCGCGGCCCGGTCGCAGCAGGCGGTGATCACGTCCATTACGTGCTCGACGACCACGATTCCGTCGACCTCCCGACGCAGGCGCAGGATGAGGTCGATCAGCTCGGCGATCTCGTGCTCGACGAGCCCGGCACCGATCTCGTCGAGGAGAAGGACGGCAGGCCGCAGGGCCAGGGCCCGCGCCAGTTCCAGACGCTTCCGTTTGAGCAGGGGTAGTCCGCCGCCGAGCTGGTCGCGTTCGCCGTCGAGCCCGGTGCGTTCGAGAATGCCGAGGCACCGCTCGGTCGTGGCGCGCACCGATTCACGGCCCGTCGTGGCGTGACGTCCAGCGAGGAGAAGGTTCTCCAGCACCGTCATCCGCCCGAAGGGACGAGGGATCTGGTGCGTGCGGCCGATCCCGCGCCGGGTGCGACCGGTGGCGCTCATGCCGGTGACGTCGTCCCCGTTGAGGACGATGGTGCCGCCGCTCGGGGCGACCGCGCCGGCGATGAGACCGATGAAGGTCGACTTGCCCGCACCGTTGGGCCCGATCACCCCGAGGCACTCACCGTGGGCGAGTTCCAGGGTCAGGTCTTCGACTGCGGTCACTCCGCCATAGCGACGGGTGAGGCCGTTCACCGCCAGCAGGCTGCTGCCTGCTCGTACGGCGTCCTGGGGACGACTCAGGATCTCACGCATGACGGCGCTTCCTCCACCGGTGGACAGCGGTGCCCCAGATGCCCGCGGGGGCGAAACGGATGACGAGGATGAGAACGGCTCCGGTGATCGCTGTGTGCACTTCTGGGTAGTCCCGCAGGGCCTCACCCAGAACCACGTAGAAGAGCGCACCCAGCCAGGGACCGCAGCGCGTGCCCTGGCCGCCGATGATGGTGACCGCGACGACGTCGATCGACCAGGTGAGACCGAACGAGCTGTACGGCTCCACGGCCCCGAGTTTGACGGCTTGGAGTCCGCCAACCGCCCCCATGACGGCAGCGGCAAGGACGAACGCCCATAGCTTGATGCGGAAGGTCGTCACACCCATCTGCTTCGCGACGTCCTCGTCGTCGCGCACGGCTCGCAGCGAGAGGGAGGCTGGGGAGGCCAAGACCACGAGGATCACCGCAGTCGCGACGACCGCGACCGCCAGCGCCCACCAGTAGAGCTGATACGCCGCGAGCCCGGAACCGTGCAGCACGATGCCGGTGGCACCACCGAACGTCGATGAGTTGACCATGTAGATGCGCAGCGCTTCGGCGAGAGCGAGGGTTCCGATCGTGAAGTAGAGGCCGCGGAGTCGGAACATTGCCGGACTCACCAGGACCGCGAACACTCCGGCGACCGCGGCGCCGAGGCACAGGCTGGGCAACAGCGCAAAGCCGAACTCGTTGGCTGCTTCGGTCGCCGCGTAGATGCCCAGGCCTACGAAGGCGGCACTGCCGAGAGATATCAGCCCGGTGTACCCAGCCATCAGGTTCCAGGCCGTGGCGAGGGTACCGAGCTGTGCCGCACGATAGCCCACCTCTTGGTAGTAAGGACCGACGATGTACGGCAGAGCCGCTGCCGCCGCTGCCAGCATGGCGAGGACCAGCAGAGGACCGATCGGTCCATGGAGAAAGCGCACTCCGCGGTCGACGCGTGCCATGCCGGCACTCTGGGGTTCGGGGGCGAGGGTCAGGCTCATGCGCTCCTCCCAAAGAGCCCTTGAGGACGTATGGTCAAGACCGCGAGCAAGAGCAGAAGGCCGACGAAGAGCCGGTACCCGTCGCTGGCGAAGGCCGCTCCCCAGCTCTCCACGACACCGAGGGCGGTGCCGGCCAGGAGCGTTCCCTTGACGCTCCCGAGACCACCGAGAACGACGACGATGAAGCCGGTCAGCAGGTGGTTGACCCCCGAGGTCGGAGTGAACGAGAAACACATGCCGAGCAGGGCACCTCCGATGGCGGCGACGCCTGCGGCCAGAGCGTAGGTCACGGTGTGCAGACCGCCGACGCGCACTCCGACCACAGACGCTGCGACCGGGTCCTCAGACGCGGCGCGCAGTCGGCGCCCGAAGCCGCTGCGGGTGATCAACAGGTGGACGCAGATGCAGGCGAGGACAGAGATTCCGAAGGAGATGAGGTAGATCGCCGGAACGGTCACATCGCCCATACGGATCACCGCGCGGGTGTAGCTGCGGTCGATCGACTGGGTGTTGCCGGTGAACCACAAGATGATCACGTTCTGTGCGATGACGCTGAGAGCGAACGTCGTCAGCAGCGGTGCCTCGGAGCCGTGCCTCGAGAGAGGTTGCAGGAGGAGCCGTTGTAGTGGCACTGCAAGCAGTGCGACGACCGCCGCGATCAGCGGCAGTCCGAGCAGGGGATCGAGGCCGACCTGGTTGAGCAGCAGGAGCGATGCATAGCCACCCAGAAGGGCGATTTCGCCATGTACGAGGTTGACCAGCCGCATGACACCGACGACGAGCGACAGCCCCAGAGCGGTCAGGGCGAAGAGGCCGCCGAGAAGCAGACCCGTGACCGTGGCTTGCACCAGGTCGTGAAGGCCAGGGATATCCACCAGTTCTTCCCATTCGTAGGAGCGTTGGATCACACGGCGAACGTGGTGGGTGAGACCGCGTCCCGCCGCCGGCAGCGACCGATCAGCTTGCCGGAGAGAGGAACTTCCCGGTCGTGGCGTCGCTGGGCCAGACGACGACGGTCTTGCCGTTCTGCCACTGCACTTCGACCATGGGCAGCTTCGCGGTGTTGTCCGAGCTGAACAGCACCGGGCCGACGGGGTAGGTTCCGGACGTCCAGCGGATAGCGTCGTTGACGGCGTCGTTTTCGGTGCTGCCAGCCCGGGCGACGGCATCTAGCAGCACTTTCGCCACGGTGTAGCTGTCCGCGATGTGCTGACTCTGGCTCCCGCCAGACTCCTTCTCGTATGCGGCGGCGAGGTCCTTGGCCCCCTTGTACGGGAAGGACGGGTCCCAGTACGCGCCTACCGTCACACCGTCGGCGAGGCTGCCCAGTGCCTGCGCGAACTGCAGGGGCTCGGCACCCTTCTCCATCTGGATGAACTTTGGCTCGTATCCCGCTGTCGCCATCTGCTTGCGGATGGAGACAGCCTGCGGTGTGACCGCGCTCACCAACAGGATGTCGGCTCCCGATCCCTTTGCCTGCTGGACCGCGGCGCTGAAGTCGGTGTTGTCGGTCGGGAACTCAACGTTCGCGACCACCTTGTAGCCGTGTTGCTTCGCAAGTGAAGGCCATATCTGACCGCCGACGACCGTGCCGTCGGGACCGTTGTCGTGGAGTATCGCGACCTTCTTGTTCGTGGAGATTTTCTGGGACTTGAGCGTGTCGAAGGGAAGAGCGCCCACGTCGGACTCGTCGAAGAAGATGTCCCAGGCGTAGGTCCACTCCTTCACCGAAGTGAAGGCCTGGAGCGGCGAACAGCCGGTCACGAACGGTACTTTGGCGCGTTCGGCCACGACCGCGCCCGCCGTCACGAGGGCGGGTGTGCACGATCCGAGGAGCGCGGAGACCTTGTTGCTGCTGATCAGCGTCTGTGTGTTCTGCGACACCTGGTTGGGGTCCGACTTGTCGTCGAGTATTTTCAGCTCGACCTTGCGCCGGGATCCGTCGATGTCGATGCCGCCGGCTGCGTTCACTTCCTTCAGCGCGTGCTCGTAGCCCCACTTCTGGGAGCCGCCGAAGCCGGCCAGCGGCCCGGACAGGGGCAGGGAAGCACCGATGACGATGGTGTTCGTTCCGTCGGATTCGGACGAGCCGGTCTTGGGGCCGGCGCAGCCACTCGCTACCACGATCAGTGCGGCGGCGCCGAGTGTGGCCACCCGGGTGGAGACAGGTCTGTGCATGGTTCACTCCTTGTTGCAGCCGCCGTGTCGTGCGGCGAGTTCCGATGAGACATGAGCCGCGAGCGCAGCACCTGCTGCCTCTCGCGCCCCCGGTGGCCAGGTGAAGAAGCCCCGACCGCTCTTGGCGCCCAACCGGCCCGCGCGGATCAGGCCGTCGAGAACCGGGTGGGGCGTCACTGACCGGTCCAGAGCCGGGAGGACGGCTTCATGGATCGAGCGTGTGAGGTCCAATCCGATGTAGTCGGCGTTGGCCAAGGGCCCCATCTCCCCGAGCCGCAACCCGATGGTGTCGCGTACCACCAGGTCGACGGTTTCGGGATCGGCGACGCCTTCGGCGACCAGCGCAATCGCCTCACGCCACAGTGCATGCTGGAGCCGGTTGCCGAGAAAGCCAGGAACATCCCTGCGCACCCAGACTGGACGCTTCCCCAGGTGCTCCATCAGTGCCATCACATCCGCGACGACACCCGGGCTTGTGCTTTCACCTTGGACGACCTCGACGATCGGGATGAGGTCGGGGGGATTCCACCAATGAGTGCCAATGGCCCGGCTCGGATCATCGATGTACTTGGAGATGGAGGTGATGGGAAGGACCGAGGAGTTCGAGGCGAGCACGGCGGTCGGTGCGAGCTCGGCCATCTCCGTGAACAACCTGCGCTTCAGCTCGAGGTTCTCGACCACCGCCTCGGTGACCAGGTCCGCCCCGTCGAGGGCTTCCTCCACATGCATGGCCGTGCTGACGAAACCCGGAGAGTCACCACGGTCTTGCGCCAGGCGCTGGGCCTCGCGGCCGGCCTCGGGGAGAACCGACGGGTCCGCGTCCGTGAGGGTGACGTTCAGGCCCCGTGAAGCGAAGACCCCCGCGAGGCGTCGGCCCATCAGGCCGGCGCCGACGACGGCAATCGAACCGAACCGTGTGACGTCACCAGCGGGGAGGACCCCGGGTGCCACATCTCGGTCGGACGGCTCGGAAGGCTCGGACGGCTCGGACGGCTCGGACGGCGATGTCAGCATGCTGTGTAGCCACCGTCCAGATACAGGACCTGGCCGGTCAGGAACGCCGAGGCGTCGCTGAGGAGGTAGATCAGCGCGCCGGAGAAGTCATCGGGTTCGGCGAGCCTGCCGAGCGGGATGCGGCTGAGCATGGCCTCCCGGGTCGCGTTGCCCTCGGCGTCATCGGCGTACATCCACGCGGTCAGCTCGGACCGGAACACCGTAGGTGCCAGGGCGTTGACCCGGATCCCGTCCTTGCCCCACTCGGCGGCCAGACTCTTGGCCAGGAGGTCGACCGCGGCCTTGGAGGGACAATACGCGCTGTACCCCGCGGGATGCCCGAGCCGGCCGCGGGTCGACGAGACCAGCACGACGCTCCCGCCATTCCCTTGCTTGAGAAGCCGACGGCCGACGGCTTGGCAGGTCAGCCAAGCACCACGGACATTGGCGTCCATGACCGTCTCGAAATCTGCCACGGGCATGTCGACGATGGGCGCGACCTTGTTGACACCCGCCGAGGCAAGCACACCATCGAGACAGCCGAACACTTCGACCGCCCGAGCCACCATCGCCTCGGCGTCAGCGGCGGTGTCGGGACGCCGGTGCACGATCGCCACCTGATCGCGTGGCAGTTCGCGAGCGAGCTGTTCAAGAGCATCTAGGTTTCCGCCTGCCAGTACCACGTGGGCACCGGCCGCGGTGAGGGTACGGGCGGCCTCACCGCCCAGGGCACCGGACGCTCCCGTGATCAGGATCGTCTTCCCTCTGACATTGAACAGTTGGAGCGGGGACACGACAGTCATCACTGCCCACTTCCGTAATGCGGTTGCTTTCAACCGAATGGCGGGATCGTAGGTTTGCTGTGGGGTGCGGTCAAGAGGTCACCCAAAACTCGGGAAGCAATGCCGAAGCCCACAGAAGCCGCGCCGGAAACCTTGACGCTGCAACGCTGACCGCTCTATCCTGACCGCGATACAGAACATTCATTCCGTATTGCGGGATCAAAGACCTCCGCTCGGGCCGGATGGGGTTCCATCGCGCACCACCGCTACGCGTTCGGGGAGTCGCCATGGGGAAGCAGAGCGCGATCGACGGGGCTCCGGTGTCTTCCAGCCGCTCGCTGCGAAGCACCGCGACATGAGCGTCAGCGAACCGGCCCGCCGAGCCCGGCTCGCCAAGTCCATCGCGTTCCGCCTGCCGGGATTGCGCAGCGCAACGAACTCGTCGAACGGTGAGCAGCAAGCACCGACTGGCCACACATTTCTTCGACACGGGCAACCGTGTCTACCGCCCCGCTCCCCTGCTGCCCCATCCCGCAGATCTTGACGAATTTGCGCACGAGACGATGCACCTGGCTGTACTGCACAGCACCAAGATCGCGTACATCGACAAGATCTACGGCCGCCAGACGGCCCGCCCTGCCAGGATCTGCACCCCGTGCACGGGTACTGGCACTGCCCCGTTCGCCCTCACCCCGGGCGAATTCCGCCCGGCGGTAGGCGTACAGGAAGGGGCGGTCATGGAGGTGACAGCGGCGAGGATCGAGACGAGAATTCTTAGCGATGACGGACATCGGCCGGGCCACCATGGTCCTCGACGCGATCGCAGAGAGTGGCGGGCCCCTCACGCTGACGGCCCTGACCTCACGGACCAGGCTGCCGCGCTCGACCGTGCACCGGCTGGTTCAGGCCCTCGAGCACGAGCTCTATGTCGTCCGGATGCCCGATCGCCCGGGATACATTCTCGGTCCCGGGCTGTTGAAGTTCGGCATGAATGCGCACCTGCGGCTGCTGGCGGCCAACCGTGGTCGACTCTCCTCGTTGGCCCGCGAGATCAATGAGAATGTCGAGCTGGCGATCTTCAGCGGTCGCGAGGTGGTGGTCGTCGATCAGATCGCCTCTCCGGAGCGGCTGAAGGGCGTCACCAAAGTCGGTAAGAGCTTCTCGCTCCACGCCAGTTGCATCGGCATGGCCCTGCTGGCACAACTCCCTGACGAACGCGTGGTACGGCTGCTCCCGCCCCGGCTGGAGCGCTTCACCGACAAGACCATCACGGATCGCGAAGCCCTGATGACGGAACTCGCCGAGGTCCGGCGCTCGACCATTGCCATCGACATCGAGGAACACGACGTGGGGATCTGCGCCGTCGCCACAGGAATGCGCGGCCCCACCGGAGCCGTCCAGGCCATCGCTGTGGTCATGCCAACCCGTCGGTTCAAGGCCAAGGTGGGCCTGGTCATCCAGAGCCTGTGTCGGGCTAACCCGCTCGCCGATCCGGAACTCGCGTTGCGGCAGTACTGCGCCAGCTGATCAGCCCTCGATGCGGTGGCACCCCCCGCCCCCGACGCCATGGAGGCGAGCCACTGGCACCGGTTGGCCGGTCTGCCACGACTGCCACCCGGTGTCCGGCGTCTCGGACGGCAGTGCTCTCCCCGGGAACCGACAGCTCGCCGCGACGGGCGTGGTCGCCCACCGGGTTCCGGAAGGCTTCGTGGGGGAAAGCGCGGTCGGCCAGGAACAGCAGGAGCACGGCCGTGAGGCAGACTGCGGCCGCCAGCAGGAAGGTCACGAAAACACCGTGGGCTCCGCCTACCGTGATCGCTTTGCCGCCCAGCGTGGGTCCGAGAAAGGCTCCGATGAAGGAGGTGCCGTTGGACCAGCCGAGCGCCGTGGCGCGGACGGGCAGCGGGTAGAGGTCCGCCGTCGTCGTGTGCACGAGATTCATGGTGGAGTGCCCGCCGATGCCCATCAGGGCGATGCACAGGATGGTCGTGAGGACCGAGGTCGGCAGCAGGAGGATCCCGGCCAGGCCGAGCAGGGTGCAAGCGCTGGTGAAGACCGACAGGAGTGCGGAGCCGTGCCGGTCCGCAGCCCAGGCACTGCCGAAGGAGCCGACCACGGCGGCGCCGGCCAGGGTGAAGGTGAACAGCAGCGCGCCACGGAGCGAGTAGCCCAGGTCGATCATGGACTGGGCCGCCCAGACGTTGAGGCCCGTCCAGGCCACCATGTTGGCGATGGCGCAGACTGCGACGATCACAGCAACGATCGCCCCCGGCCCTCTGAAGAGCGCGCTGAGCTTCTGGCGAACCGTCCATCCGCGCCCCGCGACCTCCTGCGGCGTGTTGACTGGGATCTCCATGATCGCGACAGCCACCAGGACGGCCAGCGCGGCGCCTGCCCCGATGAAGAACATCGGCCGCCACCCGAAGGCCGGCAGGATCGGGATGGCCAGGAGCGAGGCCACCACGCCCCCCAACGGGATGCCGACCATGGTGATGGTCACGACCAGCGAAGCCCGCCGGGCAGCTGCGCTGTTGCGGGCGACCGTCATCGCGGTGGTGAGGGCGCCACCGACGCCGAAGCCGGTCACGAAGCGAGCCACCAGCAGCATCTCTGCCCCGACCGACACCCCGGTGGCGACGGCGCCGAGTCCGAAGAGACCGATTGCCGAGATCAGGACGGGTTTCCTACCCGCACGCTCGGCGACCACCGGCGCGATCACCGAACCGAGAATCGCGCCGATGTACACGAGGCCACCGATCAGGCCGGTCTCCCGGTCGGCGACCCCGAGGGAGGCATCTTTCAGCAGCAGTGGGACAACCGTGCCGTAGACGATGAGGTTGTAGCCCTCGATCACCGTGATGACCATGCAGAGGCCAATGACCGCGGGGTGCGACCGCGTCTCCGCGTTCGACGGGGGTCTCATAGGTGGGAGGTGGTGCATGCGGCTCTCCTGGCGACCCATGTCCAGTGCGCTGGCGCGCTGGACAACATCATGCGGAGGGGCCTGGTCTGGTGTCGTGTTTCTGTCCCGGCTTCCGGGACAGAAACACGACACCGGACACACCCGGCTGGTGGCGTTCGGCTCCTGGGTGCTTGACGTCGGTCGTAGGGTGCGGCTGTGGATGAGTTGCTTGTTGCGCGGGTGCGGCTCCTTGATCCGCGACGAGGACACCACCACCGGCTACGACCTGACGCTGGTCACCACCGACCTCGCCACCCCGGCCGCTGCGCTGGTCACCCGATACGCCTTGCGGTGGTCCGCGGTTGGCGACCAGCGCGAACAGCACCCGCTCCACGCACGGGTCCGGTCGGCGGCCGGTCGGTCGGTGGCGGCGCATCACGGCGTCTAGACCGTCCAGGACATGAGTGCCGCGCAGCCGGCGGGCCTCGGTGAACGTCAGCTCGGCGGGTCCGGCCAGCCCGGTGGCGCGGCCGGGTCCAGCAGCCGGGTCAGTGCGGCGACCAAGCGCTCGACGGCGCCGTGGCCGATCTCGTCCTCGCGGCCGAAGGAGTGCAGCGCCTTGGTGCGCGATACCCCGGGCCTGCGCGTCCCACTCGTTGTGGGCGAGTTGGAGGTGTCACACCGCCTGGCCGGATCTGCTTCTCCGGGACGACGTACGCACGTACAAGTGCCTGGCGCTGGGCCACTGCGACCGAAGCCGTGACCGGGCCCGCTCCGGCTGCCCGCGTACGCGGCTGGGCGCTGTGCCCGTCGGGCCGACGTCAGGCCATGGAGAGTTCGGCCCAGCGGGTCACCCGGTCGCGGTGGGCGTAGGTGCCGTAGCTTGCCGACAGTGCTACGACGATACCGATTCCACGGCCGTGTTCGTCCGACTCCAGCTCACCGGTCGGTCGCCATACCTGGGACGAGGGTCCGCCGTCGGTGACATCGATGCGAAGGGTGCGGGGACCCTCGTTCTCGCTGCAGCGCAGGCGGAGAGTGGCCGGGGGCAGGGCGTGGACGATCGCGTTGGTGATCAGCTCCGAGATGACCAGGAGCGCCACTTCGAGACTCTCGGTGGGCAGATCCCATCCGGCCAGGAGTGCGTGCGCCCGTCGGCGAACGGCTGCGATGCCCTCAGGGATATGTGGGACCTGAAGAACACGGTCCGGGTTCGCGAGCGTCACGCGAGGGCACTCAGCGCTGCCGAGTACGGCCATCCCGACCCCTGGGTTCATGAGCTGATCTGCCACGGCTCCTCCTACAGAAGCTGCGGGTGTCGGCACTGCTGGACGCCCGTGGACTCGCCTTCGGCCCAGGTTCGCGATGGGCCGGTTATCACCTCTTGGCGCGGTGATGTCCTGATATCGGACGCTACGGGCCGGGTGGGCGACGCCCCACAAGTTGTCCCGCCTTCCGGGACGAATTGGATGTTTTCCCTCCTGGATCGCAGGTCACGGGGGCTGATCGCCGCGTCCAGCGCGTCACCGTCCACACGTTGCAGCAAATGGATCTCGACAATCACGTGATCGCCAGCACCGTGCCTGCTCCTCGACTACCCGCACGCCCGCCAGGCCCTTCAAGTCGTCCGCTGGAGACGGGATGTGGGCTCCGGCACGCTGACGATCGAACGGATCTACCCGGTCACCAGCCCGCCGCCCGGCGCGGCCACCGGTGCACGACTCGCCGCATGGATCCGCGGCCACTGGAAGATCGAAAACCAGCTCCACCACGTCCGCGACCGCACCTTCCCCGAGGACGCCTCAAAGATCCGCACTCGGCACCTGCCCCGCATCGAGGCCGGCCTGCGCAACCTCGCCATCGGCGTCCNGGACTGCTGGCCGGAGGGGAATAGCGCACGGTTGAAACACCCCCCTCCCGCCAGTCGTTCGAGACATCGTCAAAGGCTCGGCGAGGCGCGCCGCAAGCTCCGTACGAACCGTCAGGAACGCCGCCGGTTCCAGGACCGGTTCGACGCGGCGGCCACGGTGATCACGGCTGTGCCGGCGGAGAACGCCGTTCTTCGCGAACGGCTTGCCGAGACCAGCCGTCGTCACCCCCCCCTCGATCGCGCGCACGCCATCCGCGAACGATGCTCGCGTGGCCCATGAGGCCGTCCCGGTGACAGGCCGCCGAGGACGGCGAGCCCCTCGCTGCCCTGAGAGCCGCGCGGGTTGAACCTGGCTGCGTGGATCAGAGCTCGCCGAAAGTGGCCCTTTTGCCGCCAGTCGACGTCATGCGCCCCCGGCCGGCGGACGAGATCCCCGAGCATGACAGCACGCCCGGGGGCTACCAGTACTCCCTCAAGCTCGATGGATTCCGCGCCCTCGCCTTCATCCTCGATGACGAAAGGGTCTTCCTGCAGTCACGTTCACGAAGGGACCTCTCCGGGGAATTCCCCGGGATCGCCGCGTACCTGCGAGATCACCTGCCACCCGGAATCGTGTTGGACGGGGAACTGTGCGCCTACCGCGAGGGGCGATTGACCTTCACCGACCTGCTCCGGTCCCACAACGATCGCGAGCGGTTGGGAGTCGCCGTGTCCTACATCGCGTTCGACATTCTCGCCGTCCCCGGCCGGGACGTCAGGGCCCTGCCCCTGAGGGACCGGTGGGAACTGCTCGGAGCAGCGCTGCGGGACGTCGGCCCGCCCCTTCAGCGTGTGCTGGCAACGCCGGATGAGGAAACAGCCCTCGGCTGGTTTCGTGACATGAGACCCGTGGGCGTCGAAGGGATCGTGGCGAAAGCGCTGAACTCGCCCTATCGAGCGGGAGCAACCTGGGCCTGGAGGAAGATCCGGCATTCCGATACGCGAGACGCCGCGCTACTCGGTGTTTTCGGCCCGGTGGAACGACCGCAGGCACTTCTCGTCCGACTGACCGATGATCGAACCGTGAAGACGTCTCCTCGGTTGACCCCGGTGCAGTCACGGCAGGTCGGCGAGCTGGTACGCGGCCTCGTGGGCGAGCTGACCGACCACCCGGACCACGGACCTGTGCGAATGCTCACCGAGCCGCTCCTCGTTGAACTGCGTCAGGCAGCCGGACGCCACGGGACCGCCCGTTTCGTGCGCGTACGGCCCGAGGCGTGAACATCGGGTTGCGCCCTCAAGCTCCGTCGACCTCACTGCCGAAGGACGCTTCGGAGGTCGGGGCCTTCGACGAGTGAACGGAAGTCCGCAGCAAGTCGCAGCCCCACGGCAGGCTCGTCCGTGAGCACCGCCCGGTGCAGTTCAGCGCCAAGCGGGTCGGCCGATCCCGGTCTCAGGCAGCCGGGGCGGTCAGGACGGCCTTGGCCGCGAGCCGGGGATTCCTGATCACCGGATTGGGGTCGCCCTCGCGGCCGGCCAGGACGACCTGGCCGGCGGGAGCGCCCTCGATCGGGACGGTGACGAGGTCGGGACGGTGACGAGGTCGGGACGCAGTGAGCTACGCCGATCGCCGACCGGAAGCACGGCGATCGCCTTGCCCTTGCCGTCCGCGACGAGTTCGAGCTTGTCCTCGCAGCTCTCGATCGGCGGCACGCCGGCCCCGAGGATCCGGTAGGACGTCCAGTCCACGGTCTCGAACGGGCACGGCGCCGCCTCCTCTCCGGCCAGTTCTTCCGCGGTCACCGACGCGCGGTCGGCCAAGGGATGGCCGCGCGGGACCACGAGCATCCGGGGCTCCTCGTACAGCGCGGTGCAGCCCGGGCCGGTGGCCGAGATCGAGCGGGGCACCGCCCGGCACGCCGTCGTCACGGTCCGCCGACTCCCGGACTCGCTCATTAATCAAGTTTGACTAGATGAACCGGTGGGGGTACGGTCTCCATTAGTCAAGTTTGACCAGCCTCCCACGTCTGCGTGAAGGAGCATGTGTGCCCCAGCTTCCCGACACCGGGTACCTCCCGACCCCCGACGAACTCGCCTCGGTCCAGGCGTGGTTCACCGAGTACGACGCGGCGGCAGCGCGCCGTGACATCGAGCGGATGGCCGACATGGCCGTCTTCCCGCTCAATCTGGTCAGCGACGACTCCGCGGGCAGCGGTGCCTCCGCCCAGTGGGACCGCGAGCAGTACGTCCGGACCATGACCCAGGTCATGGGGGACGGGTCCGAGGACATCGCCTTCGAGTCGGTGCGCACGCCCGTCTTCCTCGGCCCGGCGATGGCGGTCGTCTTCACCGACTCCACCATGACGGTGGGCGGCACGACCCAGCAGCTGCGGTACGCGGACGTCCTGATCAGACGGGACGGGCGGTGGGCCTTCCAGACCATGCTGCAGAGCGGCTGGGGTGACAACCTGCGCTGAGCCCCCCACCCGCACCGTGCGTCCCCGCGCCCGCAGCCGCGTCGACGGCTGCGGGCGCTCGCACGTCCGGGTACGACCGGGGCGCGTTCGTGCGCGGTGCGCGGCCGCGGGCCGTGCGCGCCCCGGCGTCCGAGGGCGCCGGCACCCGCCGGACTGCCGACGAAGGGCCGAGAGGCGTGAACGCCGGTACGCACTTTCCGGTGCGACGCGCAGTCCGGTCGTCGCCCCGCCCCACCCCACCGGCCACGTTGCCGCTCACCTCGCCGGTCACCGGCGACCGGTGGCGCCCGGCAGGGCCCGCACGTCCCGCCGCCCGTCCGGCGAACCGTTCATCCGGCTCACTTGCGCGGGGTGGGTTACCGCAGTCCTGGTGCACACTCTCCCCAGGCATCCGGCTCGCGGAAGGGAACGGCGTGTTCACGGGGATGGACGAGGTCGACTGGGCCTCGATGGGGCATGCGTACGGTCCGGCTGACGACGTACCGGGGCTGCTGAGGTCACTCGCCTCCGCGGATCCGGCCGAGCGGGAGACCGCGCTCGACGGGATGTACACCGCGGTGCACCACCAAGGCGACGTGTACGACTCCACGCTGGCCTGCATCCCGTTCCTCCTGGAACTCGTCGCCAGCCCCGAGGTGCAGGACCGCGGCGCCATCGTGGAGTTGCTGACCAGCATCGGCGGCATCGACCTCGACGACGACGAACTCGACCCGGAGGACGAGGAGTTCGAGGACGCCGCGAACTACGCGATGGCCGCCGCCGCGGTGGCCGCGGGGGCTGACGTCTTCGTCGGGCTGCTGGGCGACCCGGACGCCGGGGTCCGGCTCGCGGCGCCGTGCGCCCTCGCGATGCTCCACGGTGACCCGGCGCGGGTACTGGCCCTCCTGAGGGCCCGGCTGGAGAGGGAACGGGACACGGAGGTACGGCTCGCACTCGTCGAGGCGGTCGGGCGGATCGCGCTGCGCCACGAGCCGCTCCGCGCCGAGTCGGTGAGCTGGCTGACCACGCTGCTCGCCCCGGACCGGCCGCCCGGGTTGCGGCTGTCCGCACTGACCCAGCTGGCACGCTGCGCACCCGGCCTCCTGCCCGACGACGTGGCGTCGACGGCGACCGCGCTGCTGCGGGCCACGGACGAGGCCGCGGCCGGCGCCGGGCCGGGGGCCGGGTCCGGGGCGGAGGCGGCGGGGGGCGACGGCCGGCCCGGCGCGCCCTGGGCGGACGACCTGCTCCGGACGCTCCACTCCGCGCTCGGTGACCGCGTCGACGACCGGATCGCGCTGCTCACCGGCCAGCTGACCAGCGCCGACCCTGACCAGCGGACGGACGCCGTGTGGATGTGCCACGGGCTGATCCGGGCCTGGCGCGGGCCGTACGACGAGGTGGTGCGACTCGTCGGTGCGCAACTCGGCGACCCCGATCCGCTGCTGCACGGCGCGGCGGTCAGCCTCCTGGAGAGCCTCTTCGGGCTGGCGCTGCCCGCGGCCGACGCGCTCGCGGAGCGGGTGAGGACCGCCGACGGGGAACGGCCGGCGGACCGTCGCGCGCTCGTCGCCCTCGCCCGGCTCGGTGACGCGCGTGCCGTCCCGGCGCTCGCCCGCGCACTGGAGCAGCCGGACCTGCCGCGCGACGCGGCGTTCGCCGTGCCGTACCTCGGCGACCGGGCCGCGCCTCTCGTGCCGGTGCTGCGGCGGCGGCTCGGCGAGGTGGCCCTGGACGAGCAGCTCTACGACCGGGCGGCACCACTGCTGAACGGACTCGCCGGCGTACGGGCGGCCGAGGCGCTGCCCGAGGTGCTGCGGGTGCTGCGCGGCGCGCCGGCGTGGGGCGGCGAGTGGGTGACCGAGGCGGCACTGCGGGCCCTCACGACGTTCGGGGCCGCTGCCCTTCCGGCGGTGCCGGAGCTCCGCGCACTGCTCGGCGGCGCGTCCTCGCACCCGTCCTCGTCGGTCGTCGCGGCCGCGGCGCGGGCGCTGTGGGCGGCGACGGGAGACGCGGCCGCGGTACTGCCGGTGCTCCGCGAGCTGCTCACGGCGGACGGTCCGGACGAGCGCCGCGCCGCCGCCGCGGCGCTCGGCGCGGTCGGCCGCGCGGCGGCCGACGCGGCGCCCGCACTCCGCGACCTGCTCACCTCGCCGGAACGCTGGCTCCGGATGGACGCGGCGGTCGCCCTGTGGCGGGTCACCGGTGAGGCCCGGGAATCCCTGCCGGTGCTGCGGACCGCGTGGGAGGAGAACCGCTACGGGCGGGTCGAGATCGCCGAGTGCCTCGCCGAGATGGGCCCGTCGGCGGGGCCGGCCGCGCCCCTGCTGCGTGCGGAGCTCGCGCGGCCCCGGCGGCACAACGTGCTGGACGGGGGGTCCGGGAGCCACGACATCGAGCAGGACGAACGCCTGCTCACCCTCTGCCGCGCGGCACTGCGCCCGCACGCGTGACGCCGCGCCCGCGGCTCCGGTGGTGCGTGGGGCCGTCCATGCCTGCGGAGCTCCCGCGGTCGGAACCGGAACCCGTGCGGCTTCGCCGCGATCGCGATCGCCGCCGGGGCCGGCGCGGGCACCGGTGCGGGGGTTCCCGTCCCCCGCGGCGAGGCCCTGCGGTAAGGGCAGGGGCCGGGCACGCGGCAGGTGCGGTGTTCGGCGCCTCCGGCCGTGGGGCGTGTTCCGAGAGTCCCGTCCGGCCGGGGACGTCCGGCCCGCGCGGACGCGCAACCTCAAAACATCCAGAGCCCCCCGCAAGGGGCAAAAGGGACTTCCGTACCCTGGGGGGCGGCCCGCATTCGAATCGACCCCTCCCAGGACTCCCGTTGCCACGCCATCGCGCCCCCCGCCCCGCGCTCGCCGCCGTCGCAGCCGCCGCGCTGCTGCTCGCCGGCTGCGACGACGCCGGCGGACTGGAGAGCGCCGGGGCGACGCCGACCGCCGTCGGCCCGGTGCGGCTGTGGCCGGAACTGCCGGAGATATCCGCACCCCCGGTCGACTACGGCGAGAGCGACACCGAACACATCCGCGGGATCGCGGTCCCCGGCGGCGATGTCCACGCCGTGGACCCGGTCGCCGTCGTCCAGGCGGAGGTGGCCGCCCACCCGGGCCGGGTCACCGGCCCCGACGGGCTCTACGAGCAGACGGCCCGGCAGATCCGCGAGTGCCGGACGAGGCCGGCGAAGTGCCCGGTGCTGAAGCCGTACTACCGCGATCTCACCGGCGACGGGAAGGACGAGCTGATCGTCGGCATCACGATGCCCGAGCAGCAGACGGCGATCCGGGTGTACATGCCGGAGAAGGGCGGGCTGACGCGCATCATGTCCGACGCGGAGGCGATCGTCAGCGTCGAGCTCGCCGGCCGGGACCTGATCCTGCGGGCCGTGTCCGCGGGCATTCCCGGCTACGAGTACCGCACGGCATGGTCCTGGGACGAGCGGCAGCGGGCGATGCTCCCCGCACGCGACGAGATCGTCCGGGTCAAGCCGTCCCGGCCCGCACCCGAGCCGTCGGCGGACCCACGATGACCGGCAGCACGCCGTTCCGCCGCAGACGGCCGCGGCGCCGCCCGCGGCTGCGCAGGCCGGCCTGGACCGCCACGCTCACCTGGAAGGCCACGGTCTTCATCACCGTGATGTGCTGCGCGCTGGCGGCGCTGCTCGGTGCGCTGGTGCATGTGTCGGTGACCCGCCAGACCGTGGAACAGGCCCGCGAGAAGGCGCTGTCGAGGCTGGAGGACGCGACCGAGGCGTACGAGGCGGGCGAGCCGATGGGGCGGTACGGCGCCCTGGACCCGCAGGCACTGCCGTCCGGACTGCGGGCGCTGGCGCTGCGCGGGCAGCGCGGCACGGTGGTCTCGGACGTCGACGGCCGGCCGACGATGTGGGCCGCGGGCCCGGCGGACGGCCGCGCCCTGGCGGTGCGGATCGACTACACGCTGAGCGCGCAGACCATCGTGGGCCTCGACCGGGCCATCGTCGGCTCCTCCGCGCTGGCGATCGGCGCGACGCTGCTGGCGGGAGCCTTCTCGGTGACCCGGGTGACCCGCCGACTGCATCTGACCGCGCAGGTGGCGCGGCGGATCAGCGCGGGCGATCTGGACGCGCGCGTCAACGACCCCCGCACGAAGGACCCAGCGCGCTGCGAGGACGAGGTGGCCACGGTCTCCGGCGCGCTGGACACCATGGCCTCCACCCTCCAGGGCAAGCTGCTGAGCGAGCAGCGCTTCACCGCCGATGTGGCGCACGAGCTGCGCACCCCCCTGACGGGCCTGTCCGCGGCGGCCGAGCTGCTGCCGCCGGGGCGCCCGTCGGAGCTGGTGCAGGACCGGGTGCGCAGGATGCGGACGCTGACGGAGGACCTGCTGGAGATATCTCGGCTCGACGCGGGCCGGGAGAAGGTCGACCTCGACATCCGTGAACTGGCGCCGTTGGCCGAGCGGGTGGTGCGGATGGCGCGTTCCACCGGCTCGGAGACGGAACTGCTGGTCGTCCGTGACGCGAGCGTCGAGACGGACAAGCGGCGGTTGGAACGCGTGCTCGGCAATCTGATCGCCAACGCGCACAAGCACGGTGCGGGGCCGGTGGTGGTGACCGTGGACGGGCCGGTGGTGTCGGTCCGGGACCACGGGGAGGGGTATCCGGAGTACCTGCTGGAGCACGGGCCGCAGCGGTTCCGTACCGAGTCGGGGGGCAAGGGCCACGGTCTCGGCCTGACGATCGCGGTGGGCCAGGCCGCGGTGATGGGCGCGCGGCTGGAGTTCGGTAACGCTCCGGGGGGCGGGGCGCTCGCCCGGCTGACGCTGCCCGAGTACGTGCATCTCGCCGACCGCCCGGACGGGGGCGCCGCGGCCTCGCCGGACACGACCGGCGGATCCCCGGCGGTGCCCGGCACGGATGCCGCTCCCGGCACCGACATGCAGCACACCGAGTCCACGGATAAGCGGACATAACAGCCCTGCTTGCTACGTTGCGTCGCATGACCGCAACGGCAGCGGAGGCTCCCCCGCCCGAACGGCCCCCTACGGCGCGACGGCGGGGCGTCGAGCTCTCGCTCCTCGTGTGCGCCGTCCTCATCTCCGTCTACGGCTATGCCGACGTGGGTCTGGCCAGGAGCGGAGCCGTTCCGCCCGACGCCCTCGCCTACGGTGCGGGTCTCGGTCTGCTCGCGCTGCTCGCCCATCTCGCCGTGCGACTGCGGGCGCCCTACGCGGACCCGCTGCTGCTGCCGATCGCGGTTCTCCTCAACGGTGTGGGTCTCGTCCTCATCTACCGCCTCGACCTGGAGACCCCGGCCGACCGCGCCGCCCCGGCCCAGCTGATCTGGTCCACCCTGGGCGTCGGGCTGTTCATCGCGGTCGTCGTACTGCTGCGGGACCACCGCGTGCTGCAGCGCTACGGGTACCTCTCGGTCGTCACCGCGCTCGCCCTGATGATCGTGCCGATCCTCTTCCCCGCGGTGAACGGCGCCCGGATCTGGATCCGGATCGGAGGTCTCTCGTTCCAGCCGGGCGAGTTCGCCAAGATCCTGCTGGCGGTGTTCTTCGCCGCGTACCTGGCCGCGAACCGCCATGCACTCGCCCACACGGGCCGCCGGATCGGACCCCTGCAACTGCCCGCCGGCCGGGTACTCGGCCCGGTCGTGGCCATCTGGCTGATCAGCGTGGTCGTACTGGTGCTGGAGCGGGACCTCGGCACCTCGCTGCTGTTCTTCGGGCTCTTCGTGGTCATGCTCTACGTCGCCACGGGCCGGACCGGCTGGATCGTGGTGGGGCTGCTGCTCGCGGGCGTCGGTGCGTTCGCCGTCGGCACCCTGGAGCCGCACGTGCACAGCCGGGTCGAGTCCTGGATCGACCCGTACGCGTCCATCACGGCGGGCGACGGGCCGAGCCAGCTCGCCCAGTCGCTGTTCGCCTTCGCGTCGGGAGGGGTTCTGGGCACCGGCCTCGGCGCGGGGCACTCGATCCTGATCGGCTTCGCCGCCAAGTCCGACTTCATCCTGGCGACGGCCGGCGAGGAACTGGGGCTGGCCGGGCTGACGGCGCTCTTCCTGCTCTACTCGCTGCTGGTGGCGCGGGGCTACCGTGCGGGACTCGACCTGCGCGACCCCTTCGGGGGGCTGCTCGCCGTGGGCCTCGCCGCGATCGTCGCCGTACAGGTCTTCGTCATCGCGGGCGGGGTGACGGGCCTCATCCCGCTGACCGGTATGGCCATGCCGTTCCTGGCGCAGGGGGGTTCGTCCGTCGTCACCAACTGGATCATCGTGGCGCTGCTGATCCGGCTGAGCGACTCGGCCCGTGAGCCGCACCCGGAGCCGGTGGAGGCGGGTGTGATCGCACCCGCCGTGCCCCCGGCGGCCCCGGCAGGACGGACGGACGCGGGACCGGCGGAACCCGCGGTCCCGACGGAGGCGGCGGCACGGACGGATCCGCCCGGACCGGCCGCGGAGGGGACGCGATGACGCGGTACATCCGGCGCGCCGCCGCGCTGAGCCTGTTCCTGCTCGCCGCGTTGTTCGTGAACGCCGTGCGCGTCCAGGTGCTGCAGGCCGACGGCCTCAACGGCAGCCCCGCGAACCGCCGTGCGGCCATCGCGCGCTACGACGAACCGCGCGGGACCATCGTCGTCGGCGGCCGGCCGGTCACCGGCTCGAAGGACACCGGCGAGCAGCTGCGGTACGAACGCACCTATCTGGACGGTCCCCTGTACGCGCCGGTCACCGGCTACTCCTCGCAGACGTACGGCACGACCCTGCTCGAGCACGCGGAGGACGGGGTGCTGTCGGGGACCGACCCGAGGCTCGCCCCGCTGCCGTTCTGGAACGAGTTCACCCGCTCCGAGCGGCCCGGCGGCAAGGTCCTGACCACGGTCCGGCCGGCCGTGCAGCAGGCGGCGTACCGAGGGCTCGACGGCAGGCGCGGGGCGGTCGCGGCGATCGAGCCGTCGACGGGCAGGATCCTGGCACTCGTCAGCAGCCCCTCGTACGACCCCGGGCTGCTGTCCGGCAACAGCGCCGAGGTCACCGCGGCCTGGCGGCGGCTCAACGGGGCGGAGACCCACCCGATGCTCAACCGGGCCATCCGGCAAACGTATCCGCCCGGCTCCACGTTCAAGATCGTGACGGCCGCGGCCGCACTGGAGGCGCGGGTCGTCACGGACGCGGACGCCCCCACGGACACACCGGACCCGTTCGTCATCCCCGGCACCGGGACGACGCTGCCCAACCCCGTGCCGGGCTGCCGCAACGCGTCCCTGGTGTACGCGATCAAGTGGTCGTGCAACACGGTGATGGCGAACCTGGGCGCGAAGGTGGGGCTGAAGGGGATGCTGGAGACGGCGGGCCGCTTCGGCTTCAACGACGCATCGCTGCGGATCCCGTCCGGCGTCGCGGTGTCCAACTTCGACCGCCGCATGAGCGTGGACCAGCTGGCGCTGTCGTCCATCGGCCAGTTCGACACCACGGCCACGCCCCTGCAGATGGCGATGGTGGCCGCGGCCGTCGCCAACGGCGGCGAGCTGGCCCACCCGTACCTGGTGGACCGCACGACCACCTGGGACGGGGACACGGTCAGGGAGACACCGCGCCGGTCCTACCGTCGCGCGATGTTCCCGGCGACCGCGCTGGAACTGCGGCGGATGATGGTGGAGGCGGCGGAGAAGGGCACGGGGACGCGGGCACTCATCGACGGGGTGACCGTGGGCGGCAAGACCGGCACGGCGCAGCACGGCATCGGCAACACGGGTACGCCGTACGCCTGGTTCATCGCCTGGGCGCAGCACCCTGAGGCGCCGCGGCCCGCCGTCGCGGTCGCGGTGGTCGTCGAGGACCCGGAGGCGGCGGGCGGCGAGATCAGCGGCGGCGGCGACGCGGCGCCGATCGCACGGGCGGTGATGGTCGAGGCGCTGAAGGCGGCGAAGCCCTGAGCGACGGGCCCGGCGGCCCTGACCGGTGCGGGACCGCTCAGGCGCGGGGCCCCGCTGGTCGCTCGAGCCCGGACAGCTTCCCGGAGCGTCGTCCGATCGGGTGATCGACGGCAGTGGCGTGAGCGGCCCGGTCAGTTCGCCCCGTCCGCGATCGCCTCCTCCACCTCGGCCACCCGCTCCGCCTCCTCCGCCGCGAAGCGCTCCCGGTCCAGGCGCTCCGCGAGTTCCTCGTCCTGGGTCATCAGCAGATCGAGGTTGGAGTCGCCGAGTTCGAAGACGCCCATGTCGACGTACGCCTTCTGGAGCCGTTCGCCCCAGAGCCCGATGTCCTTGACGCAGGGCACGATCCGGCTGAAGAGCAGCTTGCGGAAGAGGTGCAGGAACTCGGACTGCTCGGTGTACTCCTCGGCCTCCCGGCGCGGGATGCCGAAGTCCTCCAGGACCTCCAGCCCGCGGATCCGGTCCCGCATGAGGTAGCAGCCCTCGATGACGAACTCCTCGCGCTCGCGCAGCTCCGAGTCCGTGAGCTGTTTGTAGTAGTCGCGGAGCGCCATGCGCCCGAAGGCGACGTGCCGGGCCTCGTCCTGCATCACGTACGCCAGGATCTGCTTGGGGAGCGGCTTGTCGGTGGTGTCGCGGATCATGCCGAACGCGGCGAGCGCCAGGCCCTCGATGAGCACCTGCATACCGAGGTACGGCATGTCCCAGCGGGAGTCGCGGAGGGTGTCTCCGAGCAGGCCCTGGAGGTTGTCGTTGATCGGGTACAGCATCCCGATCTTCTCGTGCAGGAAGCGGCCGTAGATCTCGGCGTGCCGGGCCTCGTCCATGACCTGGGTGGCGGAGTAGAACTTCGCGTCGAGGTCGGGAACGGACTCGACGATCCGCGCCGCGCACACCATCGCGCCCTGCTCCCCGTGCAGGAACTGGCTGAACTGCCAGGAGGAGTAGTGCCGGCGCAGATCGCCCTTGTCCTTCTCGGTCATCCTGGCCCAGTGGCGCGTCCCGTAGAGGCTGAGGGCCTCGTCGGGGGTACCGAGGGGGTCGTACGGGTCGACCTCGAGATCCCAGTCGATGCGCTTGGCGCCGTCCCACTGCTTGTCCTTGCCCTTCTGGTAGAGGGCGAGCAGCCGGTCTCGGCCGGAGCCGTACTCCCAGCTGAAGCGGGCCGCGCCGGTGGCCGGGACGGTCCAGACGGGTTGCCGGGGCGGGCTGGTGTAGTGGTCATACGTCGACACGAAAGGCTCCCTCGCCTCGCACTGACGAACTGACGGTCTGTTGGCAGGCTCACACGTTGGTAGACGCGTAGTCAACAAGTGCCGCACAGGGGATTGACGGGCTTACTGACGCACAGTCTCATAATCGTCATGACGACTGTGTCCGAACGCGATCTCACGCTCCTCCGCGATGCCCTCGGGCCCCTGCGGGACCGCGAACAGGTCGCCGCGCGCCTGCTCGAGTCCTCGGCCAAGCACTCCTTCGACCCCGACGAGGAGCTGGACTGGGACGCCCCGGTCGAGGAGGGCAAGTGGTTCTGGCCTCCGGAGCTGGTGTCCCTCTACGACACCCCGCTGTGGCGGCGGATGTCCGAGGAGCAGCGGATGGACCTGGCCCGGCACGAGGCGGCGTCCCTCGCCTCGCTCGGCATCTGGTTCGAGATCATCCTGATGCAGCTCCTGGTGCGGCACATCTACGACAAGCCCGTGACCAGCAATCATGTGCGCTACGCCCTCACCGAGATAGCGGACGAGTGCCGCCACTCGATGATGTTCGCGAAGATGATCCAGAAGGGCGGCGCCCCCGCGTACCCGGTGCCGCGGGTGTACCACAACCTCGCCCGCGTCCTGAAGACCGTCTCCACGACCCCGGGCTCCTTCGCGGCCACGCTGCTCGGCGAGGAGGTCCTCGACTGGATGCAGCGCCTCACCTTCCCGGACGAGCGCGTCCAGACGCTGGTCCGCGGAGTGACGCGGATCCACGTGGTGGAGGAGGCCCGGCACGTGCGGTACGCGCGTGAGGAACTGCGCCGCCAGATGGTGACCGCGCCGCGCTGGGAGCAGGAGTTCACCCGGCTCAGCTGCGGCGAGGCGGCCCGGGTCTTCTCCGTGTGCTTCATCAACCCCGAGGTCTACGAGAACGTCGGCCTGGACCGGCGCGTTGCCGTCGCCCAGGTGAAGGCGAGCGGACACCGCCGTGAGGTGATGCAGTCGGGCGCCAGGCGCCTCACGGACTTCCTCGACGACATCGGCGTCCTCCGGGGCCCGGGCCGCCGGCTGTGGAAGAGCTCGGGACTCCTCGCCTGAGGGCGGCCGGGTGCCGGGGCCCGGTGCGCAGCGGGAGGCGGAAGCGGGCGTTCCGGCCGGGCGCGCCTCCCTCGCCCGGGACCGGCACACCCGTCCGGCGCCGGCGGCCCTCCCCGGCCGAACCCGTCCGGACCCCGGCCAGTGGTCCGGACGGCCCCCCGGCTCCGGGACCCGGCGGATAGGCTGCCCGTATGACCTCAAGTGCTCCCGCGACGCGCGCGTACCGGCGCCTGAGTGTGGAGGAGCGGCGTGACCAGCTCCTCCGCGCCGCCCTCACGCTGTTCGCACACCGGGCGCCGGAGGACGTGTCACTCGACGACGTGGCCGAGACCGCCGGGGTGTCCAGGCCGCTCGTGTACCGGTACTTCCCGGGCGGCAAGCAGCAGTTGTACGAGGTCGCGCTGCGCAGCTCCGCAGACGCGCTCGTGCTGTGCTTCGCGGAAGCTCCCACCGGACCGCCGACCGAACGGCTGGGCCGGGTCCTGGACCGCTACCTCGACTTCGTCGACGAGCACGACGCCGGGTTCAGCGCGCTGATGCGCGGCGGTAGCGTCGCCGAGACGTCCCGGACCTGCGCGATCGTGGACGAGGTGCGACGTGCGGCCGCCGAGCAGATCCTGGTCCACCTCGGCGTACCGGAACCCGGCGCGCGCGTGCGCATGATGGTGCGCACCTGGATCGCCGCGGTGGAGGCGGCCTCGCTGATCTGGCTGGACGGGGACAAGCGCCCGTCCGCCGGGGAGCTCCGGGACTGGCTCGTCGACCATCTCGTCGCCCTGCTCGCGGCGACCGCGGCCACGGACGAGGAGACCGCGGGCGTCGTCCGGAACCTGCTCGCCCTGGAGAACCCGTCCGGCCCGGTGGGGACGCTCGCCCGGCGCGTACTGCCCCTCGCGGGCGACGCGGGCCACCTGCTCCGGGGCGTGTTGCGAGAGTAGCTCCGTCCGCCCGCAGGGCGGGGCCCGATCGTCCGGTGCGTGCGACCGCACGGCGGAGGACCGCCCTCGTACGGGACGCGCCCCGGTGTGCTGCGGCACGCAGCGGGACGCCGTGCGGGGCGTCGCGTGCCGGTGGACCCGGCACGGTGTCCGGCTCCCTCGCACACGGGTGCCCGGCGCGGGTCGCGGGCCGTCCGGCACGGGGCCCGGGACCGCCCCGGGAGGGACGGGACGGCGCCCCTGCGCGAGACTGGAAGGGTGAGAAGCGAGAACACCCCCTTCGTCGGCGGCCCGCTCGACGGGCGGGTCCTGCCCGTCCTGGTCGGCCCCACCGGCAACCCGCCCCTCTGGTACGAGGTACCGGTGCCGGACGAGGACGGTGGCCCGCACACCGTGTACGCCTACCGCCGGGTCACCGCCGGACACTCCAGGCGGCTCGGGCTGCCGCGCGGCTGGAAGTACGAGTACGCGCCGGAGGGGCGGGAGCGCCGCAGGCTCAACTGGCCCTGGTCGAAGCCGAAGCGGGCCGAATAGGATCAACGGCGTTCGACGACCCACGGGGGGAGTTTCGCCGATGGAGGCACTGCGGGAGGCGCTGCAGGACGGGGATCCACGCCGAATCGGCCCGTACACGACGCTGGCTCGGTTCCGCGCGACCGCGAGCGCCGTCCAGTACGTGGGGCGCGACGAGGCGGCCGGCGGTGAACCGGTGGTCCTCTCCCTCGCCCGGGCGGAGCTCTCGGCGCTGCCGGCGTTCCGCTCGCGATTCTCGGCGGAGGCGCGCACCGCGGAGCGGCTGGCGGGAGGATGGGTCACCGCCCCTCTCGACCTGTCCACGGACGGGTCCGAGCTGTGGACCGCGTACGCGTACGTGCCCGCTGTGACCCTCGACGAGGCGATCGCCCTCGCCGGGCCGCTCCCGGAGCGTGCCGTACGGACGCTCGGCGCGGGGCTCGCCGAGACCCTGTCCCGCGTCCACGCGGCGGGCACGGTGCTGCACGGTCTCGCCCCGGAGACCGTGCTGCTGGCCTCCGACGGGCCCCGGCTGTCGGCCTTCGGCGCCCTGGGCGCGGCCGCGCACGCCGAACCGGCCCCCGGCGGCGGTCTGTCCGTACGGCTGGGCTACCTCACCCCCGAGCAACTGGCCGGCGAGCCGCCCGGCACGGCCTCCGACCTCTTCGTCCTCGGCCTCCTCCTCGCCTACGCCGCCACCGGCACCACGCCGTTCCCGGACGGCCGGGCCATCGCCGACGCCGCACCCGAACTGGACGGCGTACCGCACGGGTTGCGGGACGTGGTGGCGTCCTGCCTCGCCAAGTCCCCCGCCGACCGGCCGACCGCGGGCAGCGCCGCGGCGGCGCTCGCCCTGGAAGGCGCGACGGCGCCGGCGAAGGAGGGCTGGCTGCCGGAGCCGGTGCTCACGGCCCTGTCCGCCCAGGCCGACGCGGTGACCCGGCTCGCCCTGGGCGGCCGAGCGGCCGTCTCTCGGGACCCGGTGCCCGTCGTACAGCCGCTGCCGCCCGGCGACACGGCGGGCGCGGAGGCTTCCCCGCAGGACGCCGGCGCAAGCGGGCGGGCATCCGCCACGGCACCGGACGACGCGAGCCGCACCGCGCTGCCCGCGCAGGACGCGGGTGGAGGCCGCCCCGCACCGCCCGCCGCCCCGTCCTGCGACGCGACCGGCACCGTCCGGGCCGGTGCCGGCCTTCCCCCGCAGGACGCCCCGGGCACGGGACCTGAGGACGGACGCGGCCGGGACACCCCGGCCCCCTCCCCCGCCGATGCTCGCCGCGTCGACAGGGTGACGGCGGCGCTGGGCATTCCCCGGGTCCGGAGCGCCCCGGAGGATGCCACGGCAGGCCGGGCGGGCTCGGCCGCGCCGGGCGTCCTGCCGGTCGTCGGGTCCGGTGCTGCGACCATCGCGCCGGACGCCCCACCGGTACACGGAGCCGAGCCGGTCACCGCCGCGCAGGGTGCCCTCCCCGCCCCGCCCCCCGCCCCGGTGCCTCCGGTGCCGGAGGCACCCGCCGGACGGGCGGTCCGGCTCACGGACACGGCCCCCGCCGCGCCGGACGGCGGCGACGCGCCCAAGTCCGCCCTCACCGCATCGGTGCTCGCGGCCAAGGCGGGCGCGGAGCGGCGGGCGTTGGTGCTCGGAGCCGCCGCGGGCACCGTCGGACTGCTGGTCGGGGGTGGCATCGGCGCGGCCCTCGCGGGCGGGGACGAGAAGGCGGCCGCAGCTCGGCCCGGGCCGGCTCCGGCCGCGAAGCCGCTGCCCGGTGTGCCGCCGGCGCCGCTGTGGGTGTACCGCCACGCGGGCGACGGCTCGGCACAGGCCACCGCCTGGCGCGACCGGGTGCTGGTCGTGTCGGACGACAAGGGCTGCACGGGTGTGGATCTGCGCACGGGCCGCCGGCTGTGGACCCGGCCCGCGGCCGCGAGCGCGGGACACCGCCCCGTGGTCGCGGGCGACGGCCTCTTCCTGATCGGTGCCACGCATTTCCTCTGGCTGTCGCCGCAGGACGGTACGGTCCGCCATCGGATCGCGGCGCCCGCGCATGTCAGCGCGGTGACGGCCACCGAGGGACCGGTGGTCTGGTTCACGGGGACTGCGGGCGCAGGAACGTTCCTCGTCGCCTACGACGCCGTCGCCCGGAAGGAGTTGTGGCGCGCCCAGGTCCCGAACGGCCGCGGCCGGAACGCCGTACCCCGGTATCAGGGTGTCGCGGTCCGACCAGACGGACTCCTCGTACGGCAGGACGGCGGCTCGCTCACCCCCCAGCAGCAGAAGGCGAACAAGGGGCTCGGACTGTTCGCCCTCTACGACAGAACCGGCGGCAAGCGCCTGTGGGGCAAGCACTTCGGCACCGTCCACCAGAGCGCACCCGTCTTCGGCGACGCCGTGGGCCGGCTGTTCGCCCTCGCGGGACCGGATCTGCGCGCCTACGACACCCGCAGCGGCAAGCAACTGTGGCGGGCCGCCGGCGCGGCGGGCGAGGGGAGCGTCCACGGCGGAACCCTCTTCGTGCCGACGGCCGGGCACCGGCTGCTCGCACTCGACGCGGCGTCCGGCGCCACGCGGTGGACGCGGTCCACGGAGGCCGGCGGCGGGGGCGGTCAGCCGCGCGTGCTGCTCTCCACCGGCGGGCGCACCGCGCTGGTGCTGGAGTCCACGCAGGTCACAGCGTTCTCCACGGCTGACGGCACCCGGTTGTGGAAGTTCCAGGACGCAGGCGGCCCCGATCCGGTGACCGGCTACCGGGGCGTGGTGGCCGGCCGCACCGCCGTCGTGTGGCGCGGCCGGGCCTTCTACGGGCTTCCCCTCGGGCGCTGACGGACCGCGAGGCCGCCAGCCGACACGCCGCACGGCGGGCGGGGCCGCCCGCAACGGGTGACGGTGTTGGTCCGGTCCGGCCCCTCGGGCGGCCTTCGCACGAGCCGCGCCGCATCATCGCCGACGGAGTCCGTGGGCAATCGGAGGTGATGACGTGTCAGGCAGCACGCTGCGAACTCTCCGCGCGACGGCACTGGTCGCGGTGGCGGCGCTCGGGGCCACGGGGTTCGGGCCGACCGCAGCCGGACCCACGGCGGCGGGACCGACGGCGGCCGGGGCAGCGCTCGCCGGAGGCTCGACCGCCGCACCGGGGCAGTCCCGGGAGCCGTCCGCGCGTCCGGGGACGGGACTGGGTGCGGAACAGGACGGCGACGACACGGAGGCCGGCGGCACCGCCCCCCTGCCCGGGACACCCGGGAAACCCGCCCGGGCACCTGGAGAACCGGCCGCGGCGCCCGGGAAACCCGCCGCCGCACCGGGGACACCGGCGATCGGGCCGGCGGTCGGTGCGGTGCCCGCGAGGGTTTCCCAGGCCCTCACCCGGCTGCAGGGTCTGTTCCGGCAGGCGGCGGAGGCGAGCGAGGCGTACACCACCTCCCGGGACATGCTCGTCGAGCAGGCTGCCGAGACCAGACGGCTCCACACCGCCCTCGCCGACGCGCGCGGCGCCCTCGCCCGCAGCCGGGACGAGGCCGGGCGGCTGGCCCGGCGGCAGTACCAGGGCAGGACCGAACTGTCCCCGTACCTCCGGCTCCTGCTCGCCCGCGACCCCCGGAGCGCTCTGGAGCAGGGCCGTCTCCTGTCACGCGCGGCGGACGGCAGTCGCGCGACGATCGCGCGGTTGGAGGAGCGAGCGCGCCGGGCGGACGCGCTGGCGGCGGCCTCCCGCCGGGCCTTCGACGAGCAGCGTGCCCTCGCCGAGCGGCAACGCGCGCAACGGGACACGCTACGGGACCGCCTGGACGAGGTGGAGGAGGTGCTGGCCTCACTCTCACCGGAGGAACTCTCCGTTCTGGCTCCGGAGAACTGAGGCTTGCGGGGAACCACGGTGTTGCTTCCCTGGGAGCCCTTGGCCGTACACCAGTCGCGACGTGGCCGGAGGGCAGCTTTCGCGACGTCGGACGGCCCGCCCTCCGCCATCGGGCGCCTCGCCGGGCTGATCGGGTGACCAGCGCCACGAGCGTCAGACGTCCTGTCCGGGACGGCTGGTGCGGAGGCGTTCCCAGAGGCTGACCACGTGCACGTGCAGGGCGTCCTCGGCCTCCTCGGCGGTCAGGTGCCCTACGAGCACATGACTGGTCAGGCCGTCCGAGAGGGCGAGTAGGGCCCGGGCCTCACGCTGCGGATCGAGCATCGCCGCGCCGTCGCCGGCCGGGCCGCTCTCACCGGCCTCCGTGATGAGGCGGCCGAGGAGGTCCTGGAGAGCCGCGTAACTGACTCTGAGTCTGGCGGCGAGTGGCTCGCTGACGGCGGCCTGGGCAACGAACGCGAGCCATACCCGTGCCTCGGCGCGGTGCTGCCTGCGGAGCAGGGCGATCTCGGTGGCCGCATGGCCCAGGGCGGTAGCGGCTGACTGGGCTGGGCTGCTGGACAGGCGGGCCCGTACGCGTTCGGTGATGCGCTCACCGACGTGGTCGACGGCGAACAGGAGCATCTCTTCCTTGTTGCGGAAGCAACGCTGAACGGCCCCCAGGGAGACCTCCGCGCGGGTGGCGACGTCGCGCATGGTCACTCCCTCAGGTCCGCGCTCATCGACGAGGAAGCAGACGGCCTCGGCGATCCGTCGGCGTCGGCTCTCGTAGTCCACCTGCTTGGGCATGTTCGGGCGCCTCCTTTTTCCAATACAAACGTATCGCTTCTGGGCTATGGTTCCGACCCGAACGCTTCGACACATGAATCGCCACGACATACGAATGGGGAGGACGAGGATCGTGCGGGACGCCCTGTGGAAGATGCCGGCCGCAGCCCAGGCAGAGGCGGTCCGGGATGGAGACCTGTCGGCTGTCGAACTGGTCGACAGCCACCTGGACCGCATCGCCGACGTCAACCCGCAGGTCAACGCGGTCACTCAGCTGATGGCCGAGCGCGCCCGCGAAGCCGCGGCGCAGACGGACTCGCGCCGGGCGGCGGGAGAAGAGCTGGGGCCTCTCGCAGGGGTGCCGTTCACCGTCAAGGAGACGACCGCCGTCGAGGGTGTGCCGACCACGATGGGAGTCACGCGCTTCCGCAGCCTGGTGGCGACGGCCGACGCACCCCCGGTGGCCCGGCTGCGTGCCGCCGGGGCCATACCGATCGGGCACAGCAACATACCCACTCTGGTCCTGGCCGGGATGCACACCCGCAGCGAGTTGTTCGGCGACACCGTCAACCCGTGGGACCGGGGCCGGACACCGGGAGGCTCCAGCGGCGGCGACGGAGTGGCCGTCGCCACCGGCATGGCCGCGATCGGGCTCGGCAACGACTCCGGTGGATCAGTACGGATCCCTGCCTCTTTCTGCGGCGTGGCGGGACTGAAGCCCACCACCGGGCGCTTCCCCGCCGACCACCGTGTTCTCGGCCAGGACGACCCGGGACCGGCCTCACAGATGCTGGTCACCGACGGGCCCCTGGCCCGCAGGATCGCCGACCTGCGGCTGGCATACGAGGCACTGGCCGGGACCGACCCGCGGGATCCGCGAGCCGTACCGGTGCCCGTCCGCGGTGAACCGCTGCCGGGACCGGTGAAGGTCGCGGTCGTCACCGATCCCGGCGGCCACGGCGTCCACCCCGCCGTCCGCGGTGCTGTCGCGGCGGCGGCCGAAGCGCTGCGGGACGCCGGGTACGACGTGCAGGAGGTGGCGGACGTCCCGCGGCTGAACGACGCACTCGAGGCGTACCACCGGATCGTCGTGACCGAATTCGCCCCGACCTGGCCGATGGTGCGGACACTGCTCGGCGAGGGCGGAGACCGCTACATCGAGATGACGATGGAGAGGACCCCGCCCGCGACCGCGGCGGAGTTCATGCAGCTGATGGGGGTCTGGCTGGGCATCCGCCGTTCCTGGGCGGAGTTCCTCGACGAGTACCCGCTGCTGCTCGGGCCGGTGTTCACCGAGCCGCCCGTGGAGCCGGGGCTGGAGTCACGCGACCGGGCAGGACGGGAACGAGTCGGCGCGGGCATGCGCCTGTGCACGGTGACCAGCTTCGCGGGCGTGCCCGGGGTCGCCGTACCGACCGGAGTGACCGACGGCCTGCCGTCCGGCGTGCAGATCGTCGGGCGCGCGTTCCGGGAGGACCTGTGCCTGGACGCTGCCCAGCATGTCGAGGACCGCCTCGGAGTGCTCACACCGATCGACCCCCGCCCGGAAGTCCCGGCGGTAGCGCGGTAGTCGGTGCCGCGACAGGGACGGCGGGACGGGGCCTCCTTCCCGGCCGAAGTGTCGGCGGACGAGCGTCTGCCGACCGGAACCCGCCGGGAGGTCCGAACGGGCCCCCGGACAGGGCCTTGGGTTCTGGCGGTCCTCGCAACACCCGCGATCTGTGGGAGTTGCGAGGACCCCTTGAACCCAAGGGCTCCGCCCGGGGCCCCGGGCGTTCGGGGCCGGGGCGGAGCCGTTGGGCGTCAGGCCGTCGCGCCGCTGACCGAGGCCAGGTACGCGGACGTCTTCTCGGGGTCGAAGAAGAAGTTCTCGAAGTCCGACGGGTCGTTGAAGCCGTTCGCGAAGCGGTCGGCGACCGGCTGGAGCTGCCCCGCCGCACCGATCAGGTTGAGCACGTGCTCCGGCGGAACGCCCAGCATCGCGTTGGTCCACTTGGTGACGTGCCGAGCCGTCTCCCAGTAGCCGTCGAAGGTCGTCCGCATCCACTCCTCGTCGAACGGCCTGTCGCCGTGCCCCACGATCGAGTCGAGGTAGGAAGCTGCGCACTTCGAGGCCGAGTTGGAGCCCTGGCCGGTGATCGGGTCGTTCGCGACGACGACGTCCGCGACGCCGAGCACCAGGCCGCCGCCGGGCAGCCGGCCGATCGGGTTGCGCACGGTCGGGGCGTAGCGGCCGGCCAGCGTGCCGTTGGCGTCCGTCAGCTCCACCTTCGTCGCGCGGGCGTACTCCCACGGCGTGTACTTCTCCATCAGCTCCAACGTGAGGGAGAGGTGTTCGGCGGGATCCTTCACGCCCTGGAAGACGTCGAGCGGACCGCCCGGAACCCCTTCCCAGAACAGGATGTCCGCACGGCCCGAGAGGGTCAGCGTCGGCATGATGAACAGTTCGCCGACACCCGGGACCAGGTTGCAGCGGACCGCGTCGTACTCGGGGTGCTCGGGGCGCGGGCCGAGACCGTGGACGTAGGAGACGGCGAGGGCGCGCTGGGGCTCGCTGTACGGGGAGCGCGAGGCGTCGCGGCCGAACATGGAGACGAGTTCGCCCTTGCCCGCCGAGACGAGCACCAGGTCGTAGGCGCGGGCGAAGTAGTCGAGGTCGGAGACGGCCGCGCCGTGGATCACGAGCTGCCCGCCGCGCTGGGCGAAGGTCTCCATCCAGCCGGCCATCTTCAGCCGCTGGTCGACGGACTGGGCGTAGCCGTCGAGCTTGCCGACCCAGTCGATCAGCCGCTGGGACTCGGGACCGGCCACCGAGACGCCGAGGCCCTCGATCCTCGGGGCCTGCGACTCCCAGAAGTTGATCTGCAGATCGCGCTCGTGCTGGAGCGCTGTGTGGAACATGCACTGCGTGGACATGACCCGGCCGGACCGGATCTCGTCCGCCGTGCGGTTGGACATCAGGGTGACTTCGTAGCCCTGGGCCTGGAGTCCGAGAGCGAGCTGGAGTCCGGACTGACCGGCGCCGACAATGAGGATCTTCCGCATGGCGCGTCTCTTTCTGGACGTACGGGGATGGAGACGTACGGGAATCGGGGGACGACGGGAGGCTATTCGGGAGTGACGTCGAGCGCGTGGCCCACGAGTGCGAGCAGTGACTCGATCACCGTGATCCGGTTGCGTGCGTCCATGATCACAACCGGGACGTGCGAGGGTACGGTCAGGGCCTCCCGTACGTCCTCGGCCTCGTAGGACGGGGTCCCCTCGAAGTGGTTGACGGCGACGACGTACGGGATCCCGCAGCTCTCGAAGTAGTCGAGTGCCGGGAAGCAGTCCTTCAGCCGCCGGGTGTCGGCCATCACGATCGCGCCGATCGCGCCCCGCACCAGGTCGTCCCACATGAACCAGAACCTCTGCTGGCCCGGGGTGCCGAAGAGGTACAGCACGAGGTCGTCGTCGAGCGTGATCCGTCCGAAGTCCATCGCGACGGTCGTGGTGAGCTTCTCGGGCGTGGCGGTGAGATCGTCGGTCCCCTCGCTCGCCTGCGTCATCAGCGCCTCGGTCTGCAGGGGCGTGATCTCGGAGACCGACCCGACGAAGGTCGTCTTGCCCACGCCGAAGCCCCCCGCGACAACGATCTTGGTGGCGATCGGTGCGCGGGTGTGGTCGTTCTGCCAGGCCTGTACGTTCTCGTCCTCCGGGGCGGTGGGGAGGTCAGAGACGGCGGAGTCCACTCAGCACCCTTTCGAGCAGCGCGCGGTCCGGGCGGCCGTCGCCGTGCCCGGTACCGTACACGCGTATTCTTCCCTGGTCGGCGAGGTCGCTGAGCAGCACCCGGACCACGCCCAGGGGCATCTTCAGCAGCGCGGAGATCTCGGCGACCGTCCGCATCCGGCGGCAGAGTTCGACGATGGCCCGCATCTCCGGCATCACACGGGCCGTGAGGTTGCCGTTCGTCAGCTCCCTGCTTCCCCTGCCTGCGGCGGGGAGACCCCATTCCTCGCCCGACTCCAGGGCCGCGACGAACGTCTCGACGAGGAGCACGTGGCCGAAGCGGGTGCGGCCTCCGGTGAGCGAGTACGGGCGGACGCGGGCGGGGCGTTTGCCCTCACCCCGGACAGGAAGCCTGGGGGCGGGTTGGGCGGCGGACGTCACTTGGCGCTCTCCAACGATTTGCGCAGCTCACTGCGGACTTCGGGGGTGAGTACGTGCCCGGCGCGGCCCACGAAGAGCGCCATGTGGTACGCGACGACGCTCATGTCGCAGTCCGCGGTGGCGTCCACACCGAGCAGCGAGCCGTCGCTGATCGACATCACGAAGAGGCTGCCCTCCTCCATCGCGACCATGGTCTGCTTGACGCCGCCGCCGTCCATGAGCTTGGCCGCGCCGATGGTGAGGCTGCCGATGCCCGAGACGATGGTGGCGAGGTCGGCGCTGGAACCGCGCGGGCCGTCCTGGCGGGGTACCGTGGCGGGGGCGGCGTTCCGGGCAGGGTCGGAGGAGAGCAGGAGCAGCCCGTCGGACGAGACGACGGCGACGGCGCGTACCCCCGGTACCTCCTCGACGAGGTTGCCCAACAGCCAGTGAAGGTTACGGGCCTCACTGCTCAGCCCGAAAGTTCCTGTCGCGGTCAACTGTGTGCCTCCTCGACGGTGTCCCCCGATTCCTCGCTCTGCGACTTCTGTTCCGTGCCATGTGTCCGGGTGGTGTCGGCGAGCTCCGCCTCCGCGTCGCGGCGGCCGTCCTTGGCACCCTGGTGGAAGCCGCCGAGCCGACGGCGCAGTTCCTCGGCGTCGACGGACCTGCGGCGCCCCTTCTGCCCACCGAGCGGGGCGACGACCTTGGGCGTCCTCTTGGGCAGCCCCTTGTCGGTGACGGGCTCGGGTGTCCCCGCGGGGTCGGCGGGCGCGGTGGTCTCCGTGCCGGCACCGGTGTCCGGCGTCTCGTGTGCGGCGGCGTCCGCGCCGTCGGCGGCGCTCCCCCCGTGCCTGCGGCCGGGGGCCGCCCCCGTCTCGTCGCGCTCGTGGGCGTCGGGCTCCGGCGTGGGGTGGGGCAGCCGGACCTGGAGCGTGGTCTCCGGGGTGGAGGCGACGGACTCGTCGGTGTGGGCGTCCTCGTCGGCGTGCCCGTACGCGTCCTCGTCGGCGGCACCGGCCTCGGGCCGGAAGCCGCTCGGAGCGTCCGTGGGCCCGGGCGCGAAGGGCGAGCGCTCGGGCACGGCGCCATGGGCGTCGGGGGCGGGGGCGCCCGCACGGGACGGAGCCGTGAAGCCCTCGGGGCCGGGGAGGGGGTCGGCCCCGGAAGCGCCCGACGCGTACGCACCGGCGCCCGCCTCGGGCGCGAAGGGCGAGCGCTCGGGCACGGCCTCGGCGGCGCCGCCCACCGGCGGCGCCCCGGACTCCGGCTCGAAGGCCCCGGTGCCGGACGTGGTCGCCCCGGTGCCCATGGCCGCCTCGCTGCCGGGTGCGGTCGCCCTGGTGCCCATGCCCGTCTCATTGCCGGACGTGGTCGCCCCGGTGCCCAGGCCCGCCCCGGCCTCCGCCTCCGGCGACTGCCGGGGGCCCGGCACGACGGGCGTGGTCCGCGGTACGACGGACGCGGCCTCCGGATCGCCGGCACCGGCGTCCTGGACGGCCTTCTCCGCGGCGGCGATCAGCGGATCGCCGACGGCGGGGCGACGGCCGGGCAGCGCGTTGGAGTTGGCCTCCGCGACCGAGCCGGGAAGGTTGACCACCGGACCGGCTCCCGGCACCGGAGCCGTCTGCCTCGTGGCGGTCGCCGCGCCCTCGGGCAGCAGCCCCTGCGGGAGGACCACGACGGCGGCGATGCCGCCGCCCTTCTGCTCGCGCAGCTGGACGCGCGCACCGTGGCGGCGGGCGAGCAGACCGGCCACCCTCAGCCCCAGCCCCTCGCCGCCCTCACCGGGGTCGAGGTCGTCGGCCCGCTCGGTGGACGCCAGCCGCGCGTTGAGCTCCTTGAGCCGGTCGGGGGACATTCCTATGCCCTCGTCCTGGACGGAGAGCATGATCTCGCCGCTCTCCAGGAGCCATCCGGAGAGCTGGACCTGGGCGTCCGGGGGCGAGAAGGAGGCGGCGTTCTCCAGCAGTTCCGCCACGAGGTGGCTCAGGTCGTCCGCGGCGAACCCCGCGACATGGGCGTGCGAAGGCAGCGACTGGATGGTGACGCGCTCGTACCGTTCGATCTCGCTGACCGCGGCCCGCATGACGTCGACCAGCGGGACCGGGCCGGGGTGGCTGTGGCCGTGCTCGGCACCGGCGAGGACCAGCAGGTTCTCACTGTGCCGGCGCATCACCGTGGCCATGTGGTCGAGCTTGAAGAGGGTGGCGAGCCGGTCCGGGTCCTGCTCGCGCTCCTCCAGGCTCTCGATGACGCCCAGCTGGCGCTCGACGAGACCGAGGGTGCGCAGGGAGAGGTTGACGAAGGTGTGGCCCACGGTGCGGCGCAGCTTGTCCAGCTGCTCGGTGACCTCGGCGGTGCGCTCACGGAGTTCCGCACGCTGGGCGGCGAACTCCTCCCGGGCGGCCGCCAGTTCCCCGTGTTCGGCGTCCAGGTGCCGGCCTCGGGCCGCGAGGTCCACCAGTTTGCCGTGCAGGGTGTTGAGGGATCGCACGACCTGGGCGAACTCGTCGTTGCGGCCGGTGAAGCGGATCGGTTCCTCGCCCTCGGGCGCGCCGGCGAGGCGGGCGGCGCCGATACGGAGCACGGCGAGCGGGCGCGTGAGGGTGCGGGCGACGGCGGCGGAGATGCCGACCACGACGAGGAGGCAGCCGCCGAGCAGGGCGATGCGCAGTTCCAGGGCGGTGACGTCGTCGTCGCGGAGTTGCTCGAGACGCTCGACCTGGGCGGAGGCGAGCGCCGACTCGACGCCGCGCATCTGCTCGATCCTGGCGGACAGCGAGGAGTCGACCTTCTCGCGGTTGGACTCGCGGTCCTTCTCGGAGAGTTCGGGCTGGTCGGTGAGCCGGGCGAGATAGGACTCGGCCGTCTTGACGTCGGGCCCGGTGACGGTGCCGGTCAGCTGTCCGCGGGCCGCGGCGCTCGCGGCCTGGTCGAAGTCGGCGAGTGCGGCGAGCTCGCGGACGCGGGCCTGCTGTGCGGCGGAGCTCAGGACGGTCCGTGCGGCCTCGGACTCGGCGTAGTCCTCGTTCTCCACGGGCAGTCCCGTGATCGGGTCGAAGGAGGGGCCGTCGCTCGCGGGGCCGGGCACGGACAGTGCGGCGAGCAGCAGACCCCGGGTGGCGGACGCCTGCTCGACGGCGTGGCCGAGGGCGGCGGGTGCGCGGGTGGCGTCGGCGGCGCGGGCAGGGGTCTTCTCGGCGAGCTCGTCGGCGAGTGCGTGCAGCCCCTCGACGACGGCGGTGTACGCCTTGTGCGCCTCGAGTGCGGTGCCCTTGCCGGTGAGCGCGGTGCGCCGGACGGAGTTCACGGCGCCGAGGTCGCGGCGCAGGTCCGCGTGGGCGGCCGGGACGTTGCCGCGGATCTCGTCTATCTGCCGGTCGACGCGGGCGCTGAGGTTGGCGGAGACCTCGCGGCGGTCCTTCTTGTCGCCCTGCTGGTCCTCGCGGCCGGCCGCGACGTACGCGGTGACCTCGTCGCGCTCGTCGGCGAGGGAGTGGGCCAGGGTCACGGCCTGCCGGTTGAGCTCGGCGAGGGTGACGAGCCGCTGGGACTCGGTCAGGTCGCCGGAGGCGAGGAGGATCGCCGGAGCACCGGCCGCCGCGACCGTGAGGGTCACCGCCGCGACGCCCGCGACCAGCCGGCGGCGCACACGCACGGGCCGTCCGCCGGGGAGGAGCCCGGAGGTGGAGGCCGCACGGGCCTCGACCGACGGCTCCGTGAACGCCGGAGGGACGGGGTTCGCAGGGCCGTCCGACGTCGCCGAGGGGATCGCGGGCGCCGGGGGCACCTGAGGTGCCACGGGCCCCGAAGAGGCCGTACTGCCCATGCTGCCCTTGCCCCGAGGCCGCTTCTTCTGCACCGGTGCTCGCATTCCTGACTCGTCCGCCCATGAAGCAGAGGTGACGGCCGGTCATCATGAGAGTCCCCCACCCCTGGCACGGTCCACGACCATTCCAGCGGCTTCAAGAGGGGGACGCGCATCGGCCGCTCCGCCACACGAACGAGTGAACATCACTCCGGAGTTGGCAAACAACTCATTCGCGATCGCACTTTCCATCCCAACGGAGGGTCGGTTGGACCTTGGGCCCAGGCTTTGGCAGGATGCCCGCCCGCAGCTCGACGGGAAGTCGATTCCGCTGAGAAGGCCCAGGTCGAACCGGTGGTGGAGACCAATTGGAGGCACTGGCAGGCTTCGTGAAGGAATCGTGTCGGCTCATGCAGACTGGGCTCATGCGCTTCGAACTCGTCACCGTGCCCGGCACCGCCGAACGCCCGAACGAGGACTGGGCGTCACTCGCCCTCCCCGCTTCGGGCCAGGGCGGATCGCTGGTCGTCCTGGACGGGGTGACGCCGCCCCGCGGCGACGACGGTTGTGTGCACGGCGTCCCCTGGTTCACCTCGCGCCTGGGCGGAGCGCTGCTCGAACTGTCCGGTTCGCGGAGGGATATGCCCCTGACCGAGGTCCTGGCCCTGTCCATTCGGCGCACCGCCGACACACATCGCGACACGTGTGACCTTTCTCACGTCCGCACACCTCAAGCAACCGTCGTCGTCGTGCGCTGGGGCGCGGAAGCGGTCGAGCACCTGGTCCTCTCGGACTCGACGCTGCTGACGGAATCGCCGGACGGCCTCGTGCACGCCGTGCTGGACGACCGGCTGGACCGCATCCCGCGGGAGGTTCTCCGCTCACTCAGCGCGACGGACGCCCTGCGCAACCGGGACGGCGGCTTCTTCACGGCGGCCGCGGACCCGGAGGTGGCGGTGCACGCGGTCACCGGCACGACCCCGCGCGCGGAGGTGCGGGCGGTGGCGGCGCTCACCGACGGGGCGTCCCGCTGGACCGACCTCTTCGAGGAGGGGAGCTGGGCCGACCTCATGGCGCTGCTGCGCAAGGAGGGGCCGAACGGGCTGGTCGGCCGCGTTCGGGCGCTGGAGGCCGCGGACGCGCTGCGGGGCGGGCCGACGCGCTGGAAGACCCACGACGACGCGACGGTGGTGTACGCGGAGCTTCATGACCCGGCCACCGAAGGCCCGCGGGCCTGAAAGCGCCCGGGCGGGCCGGCGACCGGCCGGGGACCGCGGGACAGCCCTCAACCGTCCTCGGAGCGGGCGTTGAGCTGGTGCAGCAGACGGGCCAGTTCGGCCACCTCTCCGCGGTCCCAGCCGGCCAGCTTCCGTACGTACCGGTCGCGCCGGGCCGTCCGCACGGCCCGGAACCTGCTGAGTCCCTCGTCGGTCAGGGCGACGAGGGAGGCACGCCCATCGGCCGGATCGGGCTCGCGGGTGACCAGTCCAAGCTCCTCCAGCGCGCGTAGCTGCCGGCTCATCGTGGCCTTGCCGACCCCGAAGTAGCCGGCGAGATCGGTGGCGCGCTGGGCTCCGGACTCCTCCAGCCGTACGAGCAGTCCGTACGCGGCGGGCTCCAGTTCGGGATGGACCTCACGGGCCATCTCGCCGGAGCTCGCCCGGGCCCGGCGCAGGAAGACGGCCAACTCCCTTTCCAGGGCGAGGAATTCAGAGACCTCCTGGTCCACGCCGTTCCCTCCCTTCGGCTCGGGTCCGTTCCCCGTACCGCTTCCGTGCACGTCAGCACCCTTCGCGCGCTTTCCCGGCGATGAGAGTTTCCTTCGGCGGCCGCCGTCGCCGCAGCTCGTCCAGTATTTCGCAGGCCTGGACCAACGGCAGGCGCGGGCTCCCCGTCCCCCCGGCCCGGGGCTTCATTTCCGACATGTTCGCACCACGCCGCCCTCCGCCCCTCACCCGCGGTTCTCACGGCACCGGAGAACCGGACCGCGTCGGGGCGCTCACCGACGGCCCGACCCCGGACCTGCCGCCCCCGGAGCGTGTCCTGAAAGTCCCGTCCGGCCGGGAAGCGGCGGTCCGCGCGCGGAGCCCCCGGTGCGGCAGCGCCGCACCGGGGGCTCCGGTCAACGGGATCGATCAGCCGCAGCGGCCCGCGGGGCGGGTGCGGGTGACCAGGTCCGTGAAGCCGGTCGTGCCGTCCAGCCACACGACCTGCCTGCCGGACACCGCGGCGGGCGAGATCTGCTCACCGCGGTTGCAGGAGACGCGCTCCAGCCGGCTGCCGTCCGTGGTCAGCTGCCACAGCTTCGACAGCGTCTCGTTGCGCCACTGGGTGTCGGGCGTCTGGCTGCTGACGGTGACGGCGTCCTCGGACACGGTCAGGTCGACGCCGTGCAGTGCCCGCGGCTTCGCCTCGGGGGCGATGTCGTAGACGTTGCCCCCGTCGAGATCCGCGCGGCGCACACCCGTCTGGCCGGTGTCGTTGAGGTTCTCGTCGGTCAGCCAGAAGACGTGCTTGCCGTTGATGCCGGTCTGGCCGAGGCTCTGGGGCTCGCCGAGCTGCCCCGTCAGCGTCTTGGTGCCGGTCTTCAGGTCCAGGACCTCGACGCCGAGCAGGTAGCCGGTCTCACCCGGGTAGAGCTTGGCGTAGGCGATCCTGCCCTGCGAGATCGACGGGAGCGCCGTGGCCAGGAAGAGGCTGCCGCCGTCGGCGTAGGTGGGCCGGGTGTCGCCGGGCCGGAGGTAGGCGACGTGCCGGTCGCCGAAGAGGCCGAAGCTCTCGAAGACCACGACGCCGTTCTCGACCCGCAGCCCTGAGATGTCGCTGGTCGAGGTGTACAGCTTCTTGATGGGGCCGCCGGCGAGCGGACGGGAGAGGATGTCCAGGCTCGTGGTGCCGTACGCCACCCAGACGACGTTCTTGCCGTCCGTAGCCGGGTACACGTGGAAGCGCCCGTCGTTCGGGCTGATCAGCTTCGGATGGCCGGAGCCGTCCGCCCGGCCCGCGTAGACCGAGTAGGGCTCGGAGCCGTCGTCGTTGGACTGCGACGCGGTCCACCAGCCGCCGCCGGCCTGGACTCCCGTGCCGCTGATGTTCAGCTTGCCGAGGAGCTGGTCGGTGTCGACACCGAGCGCGTCCTCCCAGCCGGGCACGATGCCGTGGGCGCTGAAGGACCGTTTCACCACGTTCCGCTGCTTCGCGGTGACGCCGAGGTCCTTCGCCGCGGCCAGCACCGCGTTGCGGCCCTCGGTGAAGCCGTCGAGCGGTGTCATGTACTCGGACAGCGCCTTGTACACGATCCGGTCGGCGAGTTCTCCTCCGAGATCCTGGCGCATGTCCCACAGCGCCCCCGAGAATACGGTGGAGTTGAGGTGGACGCCGCCGTTGTCGGTGCCGAACGTCACCCCGAGGAAGTTCTTCGAGGTGGTGGCACCGTCGTCGAGGTCTCGCAGGGCGCAGTCCCGCGCGCTCTTGGTGCGGCACAGGTCCTCGCCGATGAGGCCCGCGTCCGGGTCGTCCATGGACCGCCCGGAGGCGGTGACGTCGATCGCGTTGCCGAAGTAGTCGGCGACGGCCTCGTTCAGCGCGCCGGACTGGCCGGCGTAGACGAGGTTGGCCGTGTTCTCCACCACTCCGTGGGTCATCTCGTGGCCCACGACGTCCAGATCGGCGGAGAGCGGCTTGAACTCCTCGTCACCCGAGCCGTACACCATCTTCTGGCCGTCCCAGAAGGCGTTGACGTACGAGCCTCCGAAGAGGGTCACGCCGACCAGCGAGTTCACGGTGGAACCCCGGCCGTCGAGCCCGTCCCGGCCGTGCTGCTTCTTGTAGTAGTCGTAGACCTGTCCGGCCGCCCAGTGCGCGTCGACGGCGCCCGCTTCGGTGGCCGCCTTGCCGAACTCGGCGGTCGCGGACTCGAACACCTTGATGCCGCTGGGCCACTGGCCCGAGACGTCGCCGACGTCCTGGCTGGAGGCGTCCCAGGTGCTGAGGGTGTTCTTGCTGGTGTCGGCCATGCGGGCGTGGTCGATCATGCCGTACCGGCCGGTCGCCGCGTCGAGGCTGAGCTCCAGGTCGACCCTGGCGCCGTCCAGGCGCAGGCCGCTGCCCTTGGCGGCGGGGGCCGCGGGCTCGTCGGCCGCGGCGTCCGCCCGGGCGGCCCGGGCGGACGCGGCCATCGGCCCGGTGACGGACTTGATGCCGCTGTACTGCAGCACCGGGAACCCGGACCGCGCGTCGACGTACACCTCCTCCAGCACCGGCTCGCCGGTCACCGGGTTCGTGCCGCGGACCGTCACATGGCGGGTCAGGACTCCGTCGCCCCGCGGGATGACGACGAGGCCGCCCGCGGTGCCGGTGAGCGCCTGGGCCTTCTGCGACTTCTCGCCCTCCTTGCGGATGGCGTCGGCCTCGGTGAGCCGGGAGTTGCCGAGCCGGGCCGCGGTGGCGCTCACGGCGCGGCGCACCGCCACGTCCTCGGCGACCGTGGCCTCGGTGCCGGTGGTCAGCCCCGTGAAGTACTTGCCGGAGGTGCCGGTGACGACGCGCTTGCCGCCGGAGGTCTCCATCCGCACCACGTACTGCCCGCCGAGGACCGGTACCCCCCGGTGCTTCTGCTGGAGCCGTACGGTCTCGTCCGCGCCGCGCTTCAGCGTGCGGACGGGCGCGAGGTCCCGTCCCGGTTCGGCGATGCGGTAGCGGCTCTCCTTGGCCGCGAGGTGCCCGCGGGCCGCGTCCGCCGGAGCGGCCTTGGCGTCCACGGGCTCGCGCAGCCCCTCGACGAGAGCGGGTGTCGCGGTGTCCTCCCCGGGGACGACCTCGACGGGCGGTGCCGGCGGCGGGGTCGCCGCCTGGGCCGGGACCGCGGTGATCAGGAGACCGGCAGCGGCCAGGAGCGCCGCGGCCCCTGTCCCCCTGGTGACGCCGAGTGCCGGTCTTGCCTGGTTGTGCCTGGGCTTGCGCACAGTACGTACCCCTCCCACGTGCTGGTAAGCCGGTTCAGGTGGTCATGGCCATGCAACCCGTGAGGCGCCAACCGATCAATGCGGCGGGTGCGTTGAGAAGTGGACATGCCCACTTGTGTGCTCTGTGAAGGCGGAGTGAGAATCCCCGCATGATCGAGGCGGAGTTGCACTACCTCGGTTTGGGGGCGACCGAGGAGCGCGCGTACGAAGCCCTGCTGGAGGAACGGGCGGAGGGTGCCGAGGACCTGGCCCTGCACCTCCGGCTGCCGAGGGACGAGGTGGACGCGGCGCTCCACCGGCTCGTGGAGCACGGGCTCGCGCTGCCGCCGCGCGGGGGCGGGACGCTGCCCCGTCCGGCCGCACCGGCCGCCGCGATCCGCACCCTCATCCACCGCCGCCAGGCCGAACTGCACATGAAATCGGCCGAACTGGAGCGATTACGGATGACCGCCGATCAACTGGCGGGGCGGCTGACGGCGGGAGCACCGGCCGTTCCGGGGAGCGGCATCGAAGTGATCACGGGGCAGCGCGAGATCGGGGAGCGTGCCGACGACCTGCTCGCGTCCGCGGAACGCGAAGTGGTCGTCCTGGACCGCCCGCCGTACGTCAGGGGCCGACCGGGATACGGGACCTTCCGCATGCCGGGGTCCGGCATCGGGGGACTGCTGGACCGGGGGGTGAGCGTACGGGCCGTCCTGGACCGGGACGGTCTCGCCGCGCCGGAGCGCGTCCGGACGCTCGACGCGCTGGTGGAGCGGGGGCTTCGGGCCCGGGTCGCCCCGGCCGTACCGACCCGGCTGATCGCCGTCGACCGGCGGACCGCCCTGCTGCTCCCGGGGGACGCGGCGGACCCCCGGGCGTCCGCGCTGGTGGTCGGGGACGCGCTGCTGCGCCACGCGCTCGTGCCGCTCTTCGAGACGGTGTGGGACCGGGCGGCCCCGGCGGACGGGGCGCTGCCCCCGGAGCCTCCACCGGCGGGCGGGGCGCTGCCCGCCGAGCAGAGGGAACTGCTGGCCCTGCTGGCGGCCGGGCTCAAGGACGAGGCGATCGCACGCCGGCTGGGCGTCCATGTGCACACCGCACGGCGGCGGATCAGCAGGCTGCTGGAGTCGCTCGGCGCCGAGACCCGCTTCCAGGCCGGGGCCCGGGCGACCCTGCGGGGCTGGCTCGACGGCTCGTGACGGTGTGCCGGAAGCCGCTCGGAACCGGTGCTGCCGCCGACCGCCGTGCCGTCGGACCGGAGCGCCGGGGACGAGGCGGCGTTCGACGCGGCAACGCGTGCCGGCCGCCCTCTGCCCCGTTCCCTTCTTCCGGCCCCGGCGGCATGACTGCCGTCCCTGTGGCGCTCCGGGCATCCTGACGTGGTGCCGGTCGGGCACGGCTCGGTGGGGGAACACCGGAGCCGGCTGGACGGCGGGGCCGGATGCGACAACGACGGAGACCGCGGGAAGTTGCTCAAGGACGGTGCCATGCTCAGGAACAGGCCGCTGCTGTGGTCGGCGGCGGTGGTGCTCACCGCCGCGGCCGCGTGCGCCGCACCGTCGCACTCGGCGACACCGCGCGCGACCGCCGGACCACGCCCGCCGGCCGCGGGGCCCTCACCGCAGACGTCGGCCGTCCCCTCCGCGGGACTGGACTGGGTGGGCGTGCTGCTCGACGACGAGGACCACTGGTGCACGGCGAGTGTCGTCGACAGCCCGCACGGCAATGTCGTCGCCACCGCCGCGCACTGCGTGTTCGAGTACGGGACGTACGCCAGCGACTTCTCGTTCGCACCCGGCTTCCGGGGCAGCGGTGAGGGCGCGTCCCCGCACGGCACGTGGAGGGTCGCCGCGGTCCAGGTGGACGACCGCTGGCTCAAGGACGGCGACGAGGCGTACGACTACGCCTTTCTGGCGCTGGAGCCGGACGCGCGGGGGCGGCAGGTGCAGGACGTGGTGGGCGCGGCCAGGCCCGAGTGGATGTCCGGGCCGGACCGGCGGGTCACCGTCGTCGGCTACCCGAACGCCGACCACAACCCGGCCCACCGTCCCATCGCCTGCACCACCGACGCCCGCCACGACGCCGACCAGCCCCCGGAGATGCTCCGGATCGAGTGCGCGGGCTTCTGGGACGGTACGAGCGGCAGCCCCTGGCTGGCGGACCACGTCGATCCGGCCCGGCCCGGGCGGGTGATCGGCGTGCTGAGCGGGGGAGACACGGACACGGAGTCGACGGCGGTGCTGTTCGGCGCACGGGCCCGGGCCCTCTACGACAAGGCGGCCCGCGTGCGGGTGCCGGCAGGTCCCGGCCGTTGAACGGAGTGAGCGGGCCCCGCCCGTTGAGACGGAATGAGCGGCGGCCGGGGCGGACACCGCTGCCCACGCAGCGAGCCGAACCGACCCCGGGGCGGACAGCCCGCCCACTGAACGGGCCGCACCGCCCCGACGCGCACGCCCCTCCCGCTCAAGGGCCAGACCTCCGGTCCCGGCGCGGGGCCCGGAAACGGCGGTCGCCGTACACGGGCCCGCGGGAGCTGGCCCGTGTACGGCGACCCTGTGAAGGGCCGTGCCCCGCGGCTCACGCCGCGGCCGGCACCGGCACCTCGGCCGGGGACAGGGCGATCTCCAGGACCTGGCGGACGTCCGTCACGGGGTGGACCTCCAGCTTCTCCAGGACCTCGGCGGGGACGTCGTCCAGATCGGCCTCGTTGCGCTTGGGGATCACGACGGTGGTGATCCCGGCACGGTGCGCGGCGAGCAGCTTCTGCTTCACGCCGCCGATGGGCAGCACCCGTCCGGTCAGCGACACCTCACCGGTCATCGCCACGTCCGTGCGGACCAGCCGCCCGGAGAGCAGCGACGCCAGCGCGGCCGTCATCGTGATGCCCGCGCTCGGCCCGTCCTTCGGGACCGCACCCGCCGGGAAGTGGATGTGCACGCCGCGGTCCTTCAGATCTCCGACGGGCAGCTCCAGTTCCGCGCCGTGCGAGCGGAGGAAGCTCAGCGCGATCTGTGCGGACTCCTTCATGACGTCGCCGAGCTGACCGGTCAGGGTCAGTCCGGAGGCGCCGGTCTCCGGGTCGGCCAGCGACGCCTCGACGTACAGGACGTCGCCCCCGGCGCCGGTGACCGCGAGCCCCGTGGCCACGCCCGGCACCGCGGTGCGGCGCTCGGCCGGGTCCTGGGCGGACTCGGGCACGTGGTGCGGGCGGCCGATCAGCGCGCGGAGTTCGCCGTCGGTGACCGTGAACGGAAGTGCGCGCTCGCCCAGTTCGTGCTGGGCCGCGACCTTCCGCAGCAGCCTGGCGACCGCGCGCTCGAGGTTCCGCACGCCCGCCTCGCGGGTGTACTCGCCCGCCAGCCTGCGCAGCGCGGACTCGTCGAGCGTCACCTCGCCCGGTTCCAGACCGGCCCGCTCCAGCTGGCGCGGAAGCAGGTGGTCGCGGGCGATGACGACCTTCTCGTCCTCGGTGTAGCCGTCGAGCCTGACCAGCTCCATCCTGTCGAGCAGCGCCTCCGGGATGGCCTCCAGGACGTTGGCCGTGGCCAGGAAGACCACGTCCGACAGGTCGAGCTCGACCTCCAGGTAGTGGTCGCGGAACGTGTGGTTCTGCGCCGGGTCCAGGACCTCGAGCAGCGCCGCCGCCGGGTCCCCGCGGAAATCGGAGCCCACCTTGTCGATCTCGTCGAGGAGGACCACCGGGTTCATGGACCCGGCCTCCTTGACGGCACGGACGATCCGGCCGGGCAGCGCGCCGACGTAGGTGCGCCGGTGGCCGCGGATCTCGGCCTCGTCCCGGACGCCGCCGAGCGCGACACGGACGAACTCACGCCCCATCGCACGGGCGACGGACTCGCCGAGCGAGGTCTTCCCGACGCCGGGCGGGCCGACGAGCGCGAGGACCGCGCCGCCGCGCCGGCCGCCGACCACGCCGAGCCCGCGGTCGGAGCGCCGCTTGCGGACCGCCAGGTACTCGATGATCCGTTCCTTCACGTCTTCCAGGCCGGCGTGCTCGGCGTCCAGGACCGCCTTGGCGCCCAGGATGTCGTACGCGTCCTCCGTGCGTTCGTTCCACGGCAGTTCGAGGACGGTGTCGAGCCAGGTGCGGATCCAGGAGCCCTCGGGGTTCTGGTCGCTGGACCGCTCGAGCTTCTCGACCTCCTTGAAGGCGGCCTCGCGGACGTTCTCCGGGAGTTCCGCGGCCTCGACGCGCGCACGGTAGTCGTCGGGCTCGTCGCCGTCGGACTCGCCGCCCAGCTCGCGCAACTCCTTGCGCACGGCGTCCAGCTGGCGGCGCAGCAGGAACTCGCGCTGCTGCTTGTCGACGCCCTCCTGGACGTCCTTGGCGATGGACTCGGCCACGTCCTGCTCGGCGAGGTGCTCACGGAGCTGCTCGGTGGCGAGCCTGAGCCGGACGACCGGGTCGCTGGTCTCCAGCAGCTCGACCTTCTGCGCGATGCTCAGGAAGGGCGAGTAGCCGGCGTTGTCGGCGAGCGCGGGAACGTCGTCGATCTGCTGGACACGGTCCACGACCTGCCAGGCTCCGCGCTTGCGCAGCCAGCTGGTGGCGAGGGCCTTGTACTCCTTCACGAGCTCGGTGACCGAGCCCGGCAGCGGGTCGGGCAGGGTCTCGTCGATGAGGGTGCCGTGGATCCAGAGGGCGGCACCGGGGCCGGTCGTGCCGGCCCCGACGCGTACCCGGCTGTGGCCCCTGATCAGGGCGCCCGGGTCTCCGTCGGAAAGCCGTCCCACCTGCTCGACGGTGCCGAGCACACCGGTCGCGGCGTAGGTGCCGTCGATCCGGGGGACGAGCAGCACCCGCGGCTTCCCGGGCTCCGCTCGGGCTGCCGCCTGGGCGGCTTCCACCGCGGCTCGTACGTCGTTGTCCGACAGGTCGAGCGGTACCACCATCCCCGGCAGCACGACCTCGTCGTCGAGTGGCAGCACGGGCAGGGTGAGCGGTGTGGACGTCGAAGCCATGATCTCCCCTTCGGCAGTCAAGTTGAGTTACACGGACTCAATGCAAAGCGAGTCGCCGATGTTCCCCCGGGGGCGTTCGCCGTGAGCGATACCACCTGCCACCCACGGCGCCCGACTGGATGTAATAGGTGCATGGCATCCACACCTATTACGCAGGCCATCCGGGCCCGGGTGGACGGCTGGGTCGTCTCCCACGGGGCGGCCGAACCGGTCGCCGAGCCCTGGGGGCTCACGGTGGACGTGGGGCTTCCCCGGCACACGACACGCCATGTGCTCACCGACAACAGCGAGGCCGCGGCCGCAAGGTCGCCGCTTCGGCCGGGACGCCCGGCAGGTGGCTCAAAGTGTTCGAGGAGGAGGGACGGGTCCTGGAGTGGCTGGGGCCGGACTGGGCGCCCGACGAGCCCGGCTTCCTGATGACGACGTCCCTTCAGCGGCGGACCACGCCACCGCCCGCCGCGCCGGAAGGGCACCGGCTGCCCGCCTGGACGAGGGACCGCGTCACACGTGTCCTGATCGCGGCCCCGGACGGCGCCTTCGCCGCCCGTGGGCAGAGCGCCACGGCCGGCACCACGGCCGTCGTCGACCAGGTCGAGACGGCCGCCGAGCACCGGCGCAGGGCTGGGCTCGCTGGTGATGCGCACACTGCAGCACGCGGCCGCCGAGCGGGGCGCCACCTCCGGTGTGCTCGGAGGCACACCCGACGGGCGGGCGCTCCACGAGTCGCAGGGGTGGCGAGTGATCGCCCCGCTGGTCAGCGTGTACTACGCGCCGCCACGGCCGTCCTCGGCGCCGGGCCGGCCGGCCCGGCGCCGACGGCCTGAGGGGCACGGGCAGCCGCGGGTCCTCCGCTCCCCCTCCGCCCCGCCCTCCCCACGGGTGCACGGAGCCGCGGCCCCGTACACCGGGCTCAGCGGTCCTCACCTCCCCCGGGGGCGGCGCTCCCTGCGGCGGTGTCACGAGCACGTGCCCGCCGGCGCACCAGCGGGCGGCTCGCCAGACCGGAGAGCAGGGCCAGGGGATGGCCTCAGTTGCCCAGCGGGTCCTCGTAGGCGAGCAGGTCCAGCGCCAGGAGCAACGACACGCCCGCGAGCGGGGAGGCCCCCGGAATTGGCCGGAACAGAGCGGTCAGTGCGCCGACGTCCGCCAGCAGACCGAAGCTGATGCCGTAGTCGAGCCGGTGCAGCGAGGTCTCCGGCAGCCGCCCGGCCATGACCCACAGACCTCCCCGCCTTGCGATGCACCGCGTCCGACGCCGCGCGCTGGTTCCCCGGGGATTGCGGGGCAGCCCTTAGCCTGGGGGGCCATGGAGCCTCTCAGCCAAGCCGCCGCCCCACGGACCCTCGACCGGCGCTCAGGGCCGTACGGCGAAGTCGTCCTGCGCGAACGCGGCGGCCCCGACGGGGAGATCCACGAGATCATCGCCAACGGCTGCTTCCTGATGGACACATCGGACGGCCGCTCCGAGCGGCTCCTCATGGACGCCGCGTACGAGGCCCTCGGCGGCCGGCCGGACCCGTCCGTGCTGATCGGCGGACTGGGGGTCGGCTTCTCCCTGGCCCGCGCGGCCGCCGAACCCGGCTGGTCCCGGATCGCCGTCGCCGAGCGGGAACAGGCGATCATCGACTGGCACACGTCGGGCCCGCTGGAGCGCATCTCCGCCGCGGCACTGGCCGATCCGCGCACCACCGTCCTGCACACGGACCTCGTGGGGTACCTCCATAACGCTTCGGACACGTATGACGCGCTCTGCCTCGACATCGACAACGGCCCGGACTGGACCGTCACCGAGGACAACGGCAGCCTCTACTCGCCGGTCGGACTGGCCGCCTGTGCACGGTGCTTGAACCCCGGAGGCGTCCTCGCCGTCTGGTCGGCGCAGCCTTCCCGGAATTTCGAGGACTCATTGCGGAATGCCGGATTCAGCGGGGTAAGAACCGAAGAGATCCGGGTTGCCCGAGGCGTACCTGACGTGGTCCACCTGGCAGTTCGCCCTGCGTAGCCGGGACCTGGTCGGTGCCTTTACGCTGCCTACCTGACACACCGATCTACACGCAGCTCGCAGTGCGCGACAGGGGCGGGGCGATGGAGCAGACACACACCAGCAGCAACGGCGCGGCGGCACAGCCGACCGGAAGTACCCAGCGCCGGGTGCTGGTGGTCGAGGACGACACCACCATCGTCGACGCCATCTCGGCCCGTCTGCGCGCCGAGGGCTTCCTCGTCCAGACCGCGAACGACGGCCCCGCGGCGGTCGACGCCGCGGAGGCCTGGCAGCCGGACCTGATGATCCTCGACGTGATGCTGCCCGGCTTCGACGGCCTCGAGGTGTGCCGCCGGGTGCAGGCACAGCGGCCCGTCCCGGTGCTGATGCTCACCGCCCGCGACGACGAGACCGACATGCTGGTCGGGCTCGGCGTGGGTGCCGACGACTACATGACCAAGCCGTTCTCCATGCGCGAACTGGCCGCCCGGGTGCACGTCCTGCTCCGCCGGGTGGAGCGCGCCGCGCTGGCCGCCGTGACGCCCCGCAGCGGCATCCTGCGCCTCGGTGAGCTGGAGATCGACCACGCCCAGCGCCGCGTCCGCGTCCGGAACGAGGACGTGCACCTCACGCCTACCGAGTTCGACCTGCTCGTGTGCCTGGCCAACACCCCGCGAGCGGTCCTCTCCCGCGAGCAGCTGCTCGCCGAGGTCTGGGACTGGGCGGACGCCTCCGGCACCCGCACGGTCGACAGCCACATCAAGGCGCTGCGCCGCAAGATCGGCGCCGAGCGGATCCGTACCGTGCACGGTGTCGGGTACGCCCTGGAGACCCCGGCGCCATGATCCGGCGGAGCCGGCTCCGGTCCCGGCTGGGGGCGGTGGAGATCTCGATCAAGACCAAACTCGGCGCCTTGGTCGTCGCGGCCGTGCTGATCACGACCGGGCTGGCGCTGGTCGCCTTCCGCACCGGGGCGGAGCTGCGCTACATCACGGTCTTCGCCATGATCACCACGCTGCTGATCACCCAGTTCGTGGCGCACGGGCTGACCGCTCCGCTGGACGAGATGAACACCGTCGCGAAGTCGATCTCCCACGGCGACTTCACCCGCCGGGTGCGGGGCGACGGCCGCCGCGACGAGCTGGGCGACCTCGCCTCCACGATCAACCGCATGGCGGACGACCTGGAGGCCGTGGACCAGCACCGCAAGGAGCTGGTCGCCAATGTCTCGCACGAGCTGCGCACGCCCATCGCGGCGCTGCGCGCGGTGCTGGAGAACGTCGTGGACGGCGTCTCGGCGGCCGACCCCGAGACGATGCGCACCGCGCTGAAGCAGACGGAGCGGCTGTCCCGGCTGGTCGAGACGCTGCTCGACCTCTCCCGGCTGGACAACGGCGTCGTGACGCTCAAGGCCCGGCCCTTCGAGGTCTGGCCCTATCTGTCCGGGGTTCTGAAGGAGGCCAACCTGGCCGCCGGGCAGCGCAGGCTGTCCTCCGGATCCGGCAGCCACACCCGCAAGGACGTCCATCTGCACCTGGACGTGTTCCCGCCCGAGCTGACCGCGCACGCGGACGCCGAGCGGCTGCACCAGGTCGTGGCGAATCTCATCGACAACGCGGTCAAGCACTCCCCTCCGCACGGCAGGGTCACGGTCCGTGCCCGACGGGGCCTCCAGGCCGAGTCCCTGGACCTCGAGGTCCAGGACGAAGGTCCCGGGATCCCCGAGTCCGAATGGCACAAGGTCTTCGAGCGCTTCAACCGGGGCAGCGCCCCGTCGAAGCAGGGCTCGGGCAGTGACGGAGGCACCGGTCTGGGCCTGGCCATCGCGCGCTGGGCGGTGGAGTTGCACGGCGGCCGCATCGGCGTGGCCGAATCGACACGAGGCTGCCGCATCCGGGTCACTCTTCCGGGAAACCCCGCGTCGCGCGGGTTGACGTAGGGTTCGAAGAGGAGCGAAGCCCGTGGTGAACCGGACAGGCGCGTCCTGCGTCCATGTGTCCGGGGAGCAGGACAGGGGTGCGGCCCTCGCGGCCGCAGCCGTGTTCCGCTGCACCCAGTCCGTAGGGAAACCACGTTTGTTTCCCGCCATTTCCTACGTCGAAACCGGCTGTCAGGTGTGACTTAGGCGACGATGACCACGCCCGGCCTGCACCTCCCCGCCGGGTAGGCGTAGCCTTTATTTCCGCTGTCCATCACCTTGTGAAGCGGAAGAGGGCGGTTGCCGCCGTGTCGTCTCAGTCCCCCAGTAACTCGAGTACTTCGACCGACCCCGACGGGCAGGGGAAGAACCCCGCCGCCGCGTTCGGGGCCAATGAGTGGCTCGTCGACGAGATCTACCAGCAGTACCTCCAGGACCCGAATTCGGTCGACCGCGCCTGGTGGGACTTCTTCGCCGACTACAAGCCGGGCGGCGGGGCCGCCGGCGAGACCGCGCCGTCGGCCGCGACGGCCACCGAGACGCCGGGCACCGCACAGGCTCCGGCTCCCGCGGCCCCCGCCGCCCAGGCACCCGCAGCGCCGGCCCAGGCGCCTGCCGCCCC
>NZ_JASHLT010000053.1:0-40471 GCF_030056615.1 Streptomyces sp. HNM0645
GGGCCCTTGCCGGAACCGGGCAGGGCGTCGGGGGCCGGGGTGACCCGGGTCCACAGCAGCACGCCGTCGGGGAGCGGGTCGCCCGAGGCGACCCCGTGGAGGAAGGCCGTGTCCTGTTCGGCGGCGGAGGCGGGGGATGCGGCCGCGAGCGCGGGCGCGGCGGCGGCAGTGGCGACAGCGGTGGCGGCAGCGGCTTTGACGACCGAGCGGCGGCTGGGGGTTGAGGTGAGTCTTGTGGTCACGGCCGGTCAGACTACTGACCGGTAAGGCGAACTGGCAGGCGAATTCGAGAAAGTTCGCCTGCGCGCTTTCGGTTGTCCGCGCGCCGTTGACTGACTGTGGGCGGGGCAACGGCGCACGGCGGGCTCCGCGGGGGAAGCGGTGCGCCCGGGGCGAGCCCGCGGTGGAGCGACGTGCCCGGGCCGCCGGCGCAGTGCCCGAACGCCGAGCGGGCCGTGTGCCCGGGGAGTTCCCGGGCACACGGCCCGCGTCGGGGACCGGCTCTGCGAGCGGTCAGCCCTTGAGCGCCTTGTCGACCGCGGCGTTGAACTGCTCGACCGTCATCGGGGCGTTGTCGCTGCCCTCCGCGACGACCTTCTTGCCGTCCATCTTCAGCGTCGGCGTGCCGCTCACCCCGCTGTCGTCGAAGGTCTTCGACATCTTCAGCGCCCAGGAGTCGAACGTGCCGTTCTCGACGTTCTTCTTGAACGCGGCGTTGTTCTTGAGCGCGTCCACCGAGTCGGCGACCTCCAGCAGGTACGCGTCCTTGGCGAACTTGTCCTCGCTCTCCTCCGGGTGGAAGTTCGCGGAGTAGAGGGCCGCCTTGTACTCCATGAAGGCCTCGGGGCTCACGTCGAGTGCCGCGCCGAGGGCGGAGAGGGCGTTCTTGGAACCCTCGCCGTTGTCGCTGTTGTCGATGAACGTCGCGCCGATGTACTTCAGCTTGTACTTGCCCGCGTCCACGTCCTTCTTCATGGTCTCGCCGACCGCCTGCTCGAACGTCGCGCAGACCGGGCAGCGCGAGTCCTCGTAGACCTCGAGGGTCTTCTTCGCGGCCGGCTTGCCGATGACGACGGTGGTGCCGTTCTCGCCCTCGGTGTTCTTGGGCTTGACGACCTTGGCGTCCTTCGCCGCCTCCCAGGCCGAGGGCTTGCTGGCCTGCATGACGGCGTAGCCGATGCCGCCCGCGGCCGCCAGGACCGCGACGGTCGAGACGGCGACGACGACCTGCCGCCTGATCCTGTCCTTCTTGGCCTGGCGCTCGCGCTCCAGACGCAGACGCTCGCGGGCGGCGGCCTTGTTGGCGCGGCTGTTGCGTGCACTCATGATCGTTTTCTCCGTGGGGAAGGTGTGAAAAGGGACGGTCGGGGACGTGCCGGGGCTCAGGCGTGAGCCGGAGCGGGCAGGGGTGGTCCCCTCCGTCGCACGGAGTGCACGAAGTGGCGGGTACGGGCGACGGCCGGGCGGGACGTCGTCCGCGCCGGGGGGCGTGCGGCGGTGGCGCGGCGGTGCACGACCGCGACGGCGGTCAGCAGCGGCCGGAACGCGGCCAGGGCCGCGGTGCGCAGCAGCCCCGCGAGTGCCGACTCGCCGTGGCGCAGCCAGGCCGCGGCGAGCAGCCCGACGGAGACGTGGGCCGCGAGCAGCAGCCAGGGCACGTACGGATCGGGGGAGTCGACCAGCGCGGCGAGCCGGCCGTCGGCCGCTGCCACACCGGGCAGATGCGCCCCGGCGCTGCCACCGCACAGCACGTCCACGCCGACCGCGCGGAGCGACCCGGCGACGGGCCCGCCCGCGGCGCCGTAGCAGACGTGCTGTCCGGCGGTGAAGACCGTGTCCGCCGCCAGCTCCAGGGGGACCAGCGCGGCCGCGATCGGCCCGTACCCCCGCTCCCGGCCCGCCAGGGCGTACGTGATCAGGAACACTCCGCCGGCGGCCGCCGCGACGGTCGTCAGCGGCAGCGGCGCCCGGGAGAGCAGCACATGGGAGGCCACGGACAGCGTCACGACGAGTGCCGTGAAAACCGCCGCCCGCAGCCCTCTGAGCCGGGTCTCGCCTGTATGCACGGGGCTCCTGACTGATGGACGTCCGCACTGCCGGTCCCGGGGCTGCCCGCGGAGAGGAATCCGGCATCGTCTGGAGTGTGCCATGCCGTTCGGTAAGGGGTCGCTAAGGATCCGGCCTCCTTGCCGCGGTCGCCGTCCCCATGCGCCGGGCGGCCGCCTTCCCGTGGTCGCTTCGTGCGTGCCGGCCGGGCCGCCGCCTTGTGGTCGCCCTCCGCGCGTGCCCGGCCGTCGTGCCGCTCTCCGTCCGCGCGGTCCGGGACGGGTCCCGTGCCCGCCGCTCCGCCGGGCCGAGGCGGTCCCCGGCTCGGTCGCGCCTACAACCCGGGGATCCGGCCGTTGCGGAACAGGTCCAGGAAGATCTGGTGGTCGGCCCGGGCCCGGGCGCCGTAGTCGTGCGCGAAGTCCACCAGCAGGTCACCGAAGCCGTCCTCGTCCGCCGCGATCGCCGCGTCGATGGCCCGCTCCGTCGAGAACGGCACCAGCGAGTGGCCGCTCTCGTCGTCCGCGGCCGCGTGCATGGTCGCCGTGGCCCGGCCGAGGTCGGCGACCACCGCCGCGATCTCCTCCGGGTCGTCGATGTCCGACCAGTCCAGGTCGACCGCGTACGGGGAGACCTCGGCGACCAGCTGGCCCGTGTTGTCGAGCTCCGTCCAGCCCAGCCAGGGGTCCGCGTGGGCCTGAAGGGCCCGCTGCGAGATCACCGTGCGGTGCCCCTCGTGCCGGAAGTAGCTCCGCACCAGCTCGTCCGTGATGTGCCGGGACACCGCCGGGGTCTGGGCCTGCTTCATGTAGATCACGACGTCGTTCTCGAGGGCGTCGCTGTTGCCCTCGAGCAGGATGTTGTACGAGGGCAGACCGGCGGAGCCGATACCGATGCCGCGCCGTCCGACCACGTCCTTCACGCGGTACGAGTCGGGCCGGGCGAGGCTGGACTCGGGCAGGGTCTCCAGATAGCCGTCGAACGCCGCCAGCACCTTGTAGCGGGTGGCCGCGTCCAGCTCGATAGCCCCGCCGCCCCCGGTGAAACGGCGTTCGAAGTCGCGGATCTCGGTCATCGAGTCCAGCAGCCCGAAGCGGGTCAGCGAGCGGGCGCTGCGCAGCGCCTCCAGCAGCGCGCCGTCCGCCGTGTCCAGGGTGAAGGGCGGCACCTCGTCGTTCTTCGCGCCGGTCGCCAGGGCGTGGACGCGCTCGCGGTAGGCGGCGGCGAAGATCCGCACCAGCTCGGTGATCTGCTCGTCACTGAGGGCCTTCGTGTAGCCGATCAGCGCCAGCGAGGCGGAGAGCCGCTTGAGGTCCCAGGTGAAGGGGCCCACGTACGCCTCGTCGAAGTCGTTGACGTTGAAGATCAGCCGACCGTTGGAGTCCATGTACGTGCCGAAGTTCTCGGCGTGGAGGTCGCCGTGGATCCACACCCGGCTGGTCCGCTCGTCCAGGTACGGACCGGCGTGCTGCTCGCGCTCCAGGTCGGCGTAGAACAGGCTCGCCGAGCCCCGGTAGAAGGCGAAGGCCGAGGCCGCCATCTTGCGGAACTTCACCCGGAACGCGGCCGGGTCGGCGGCCAGGAGCTCGCCGAAGGCGGTGCCGAACACGGAGAGGATCTCCTCACCGCGCTCGCCGGCCGGGGGCTGGTGGACCGACATCGCTGGGTGCCTCCTGGTGCATGTCGTGAGGGACGGGTGTTCCGTCCCGCTCAACGCACGACGGTAGTGCCGAGTGCCCGGCGCGCCCACCTGCGACTCCCCGCCGGGTCGTGGTGCCCGGCCCCTTCTGTCGGTGCGGAGGCATAGACTTCCACGCTGTCCACCCAGACCGTCCTGGAGGCCTCCCGCCGTGACCAAGCCGCCCTTCACGCACCTTCACGTCCACACCCAGTACTCGCTCCTGGACGGTGCCGCGCGGCTCAAGGACATGTTCAATGCCTGCAACGAGATGGGCATGACCCACATCGCCATGAGCGATCACGGCAACCTCCACGGCGCATACGACTTCTTCCACACCGCGCAGAAGGCCGGGGTCACCCCGATCATCGGCATCGAGGCCTACGTCGCGCCGGAGTCGCGGCGGAACAAGCGGAAGATCCTGTGGGGCCAGCCGCACCAGAAGCGGGACGACGTCTCCGGTTCCGGCGGCTACACCCACAAGACGATCTGGGCGGCGAACGCCACGGGGCTGCACAACCTCTTCCGCCTCTCCTCGGACGCGTACGCCGAGGGCTGGCTCCAGAAGTGGCCCCGGATGGACAAGGAGACGATCTCCAAGTGGTCCGAGGGCCTGATCGCCTCCACCGGCTGCCCCTCGGGCGAGCTCCAGACCCGGTTGCGTCTCGGCCAGTTCGACGAGGCCCTGAAGTCGGCGTCCGAGTACCAGGACATCTTCGGCAAGGACCGGTACTTCCTGGAGCTGATGGACCACGGCATCGAGATCGAGCGCCGCGTCCGCGACGGGCTGCTGGAGATCGGCCGGAAGCTCGGCATTCCGCCGCTGGTCACGAACGACTCGCACTACACCTACTCCCACGAGGCCGGCGCGCACGACGCGCTGCTGTGCATCCAGACCGGCAAGAACCTCTCCGACCCCGACCGCTTCAAGTTCGACGGCACCGGCTACTACCTGAAGTCGACCGACGAGATGTACGCGATCGACTCGTCGGACGCCTGGCAGGAGGGCTGCCGCAACACGCTGCTGGTCGCCGAGCAGGTCGACACGACCGGGATGTTCGAGAAGCGCGACCTGATGCCGAAGTTCGACATCCCCGAGGGGCACACGGAGGTCTCCTGGTTCCGCGAGGAGACCATGCGCGGCATGCAGCGCAGGTTCCCCGACGGCATCCCGGACGACCGCATGAAGCAGGTCGAGTACGAGATGGACACGATCATCTCAATGGGCTTCCCGGGCTACTTCCTCGTCGTCGCCGACTTCATCATGTGGGCGAAGAAGCAGGGCATCGCGGTCGGCCCGGGCCGGGGCTCCGCGGCCGGCTCCATCGTCGCGTACGCCATGGGCATCACCGACCTGGACCCCATCCCGCACGGACTGATCTTCGAGCGCTTCCTCAATCCCGAGCGCGTCTCCATGCCCGACGTCGACATCGACTTCGACGAGCGCAGGCGCGTCGAGGTGATCAGGTACGTGACGGAGAAGTACGGCGCGGACAAGGTCGCCATGATCGGCACGTACGGCACCATCAAGGCCAAGAACGCCATCAAGGACTCCGCCCGCGTGCTCGGCTACCCGTACGCGATGGGCGACCGGCTCACCAAGGCCATGCCCGCCGACGTCCTCGGCAAGGGCATCCCGCTCTCCGGCATCCTCGACCCCCAGCACCCGCGCTACAGCGAGGCCGGCGAGATCCGTGGGATGTACGAGAACGAGCCGGACGTCAAGAAGGTCATCGACACCGCCCGCGGCGTGGAGGGCCTGGTCCGGCAGATGGGTGTGCACGCCGCCGGCGTGATCATGTCCAGCGAGACCATCACCGACCATGTCCCCGTGTGGGTGAGGCACACCGACGGGGTGACCATCACCCAGTGGGACTACCCGAGCTGCGAGTCGCTCGGCCTGCTGAAGATGGACTTCCTGGGCCTGCGCAACCTCACGATCATGGACGACGCCGTCAAGATGGTGAAGGCCAACAAGGGGATCGACATCGATCTCCTGAGCCTGCCGCTCGACGACCCCACGACGTTCGAGCTGCTGCAGCGCGGCGACACCCTCGGTGTGTTCCAGTTCGACGGCGGCCCCATGCGCTCGCTGCTGCGGCTCATGAAGCCCGACAACTTCGAGGACATCTCCGCCGTGTCGGCCCTCTACCGGCCGGGCCCGATGGGCATGAACTCGCACACGAACTACGCCCTCCGCAAGAACGGCCAGCAGGAGATCACCCCGATCCACCCGGAGCTGGAGGAGCCGCTCAAGGAGGTCCTGGACGTCACCTACGGCCTGATCGTCTACCAGGAGCAGGTGCAGAAGGCCGCCCAGATCATCGCCGGCTACTCCCTCGGCGAGGCCGACATCCTCCGCCGCGTGATGGGCAAGAAGAAGCCCGAGGAGCTGGCGAAGAACTTCGTCCTCTTCCAGGAAGGCGCCCGGAAGAAGGACTACAGCGACGAGGCCATCCAGGCCCTGTGGGACGTGCTGGTGCCGTTCGCCGGATACGCCTTCAACAAGGCGCACTCCGCCGCCTACGGCCTCGTCTCGTACTGGACGGCCTACCTCAAGGCCAACCACCCGGCCGAGTACATGGCGGCGCTGCTCACCTCGGTCAAGGACGACAAGGACAAGTCCGCCGTCTATCTGAACGAGTGCCGCCGCATGGGCATCAAGGTCCTGCCGCCCAACGTGAACGAGTCGGAGCCGAACTTCGCGGCCCAGGGCGACGACGTGATCCTCTTCGGCCTCACGGCCGTCCGGAACGTCGGGCAGAACGTCGTGGACTCGATCATCAAGTGCCGCAAGGCCAAGGGGAAGTACGCGACGTTCCCTGACTTCCTGGACAAGGTCGAGGCGGTCGTCTGCAACAAGCGGACCATCGAGTCGCTCATCAAGGCCGGCGCCTTCGACGAGATGGGCCACACCCGCAAGGGCCTGGTCGCCCAGCACGAACCGATGATCGACAACGTGGTCGCGGTCAAGCGCAAGGAGGCCGAGGGGCAGTTCGACCTCTTCGGTGGCATGGGTGACGAGTCGAGCGGTGAGCCGGGCTTCGGGCTCGACGTCGAGTTCTCGGACGTGGAGTGGGAGAAGTCGTACCTGCTCGCCCAGGAGCGCGAGATGCTCGGCCTGTACGTCTCCGACCACCCGCTCTTCGGCATCGAGCACGTGCTGAGCGACAAGACCGACGCGGCCATCGCGCAGCTCACCGGTGGGGAGCACTCCGACGGCGCCGTCGTCACCATCGGCGGCATCATCTCGGGCCTGCAGCGGAAGATGACCAAGCAGGGCAACGCCTGGGCCATCGCCACCGTGGAGGACCTGGCCGGCTCGATCGAGTGCATGTTCTTCCCGGCGACGTACCAACTGGTGTCCACCCAGCTCGTCGAGGACACGGTCGTCTTCGTGAAGGGCCGGCTCGACAAGCGCGAGGACGTCCCGCGGCTGGTCGCGATGGAGCTGATGGTCCCCGACCTGTCCTCGGCGGGCACCAACGCGCCCGTGGTGATCACCATTCCGACGGTGAAGGTCACCCCGCCCATGATCAGCCGGCTCGGCGAGATCCTGGGCCACCACAAGGGCAACACGGAGGTGCGGATCAAGCTCCAGGGCGCCCGCAAGACCACGGTGCTGCGTCTCGACCGGCACCGCGTCCAGCCCGATCCCGCCCTGTTCGGCGATCTCAAGGTGCTGCTCGGCCCGTCCTGCCTGGCGGGCTGAGGGCCGTGACCGCGCGGTGCCCGGGCCGTTGACGGCCGCGGCCCGGCACGTGCGGGATCCGGACCTGATGGGCGGGAGCCCGCCGACAGCGCACGGCGTGCGGCGTAGTGAGGGGGCCGCGGCGCATGTGAGGGGCGCGCCCGACGGTCGGGCGCGCCCCTCATGCATACGTCACACAGGGAAACCGTATGCCGGGCGTGACGCGTCAGTTGTGGCCGAAGCGCTTCTGCCGCCCCTTGTGGGCCGCGCCCGTCGCGATCGGCACGTCCGCCTGGGCCTCAGGGGTAGGGGCCTCCTGGCCGCCGCGCTCGCCGGGGGAGCCGCTCTGGGCCTTGCGTTCTCGGTTCTTGTTCTTGGCCATGGTGATGCCTCCCGTGGGATGTAGGGGCCAGGGCCGTCCTCAGCCTCACATAGCCGAATACTCTGCGCACTTCGGATGATTGCAGTGAGTAACGGGCTGCTGTTACGGTGCGGCTTCACTCCCCGCCACGCCGATGATCGAGTTCCGGCGGTCAACCCTGCGGCGTTCGGGCAGACTCGAAGGAAACCCGAAGCAACTCCGATCCCGAGGTTCCCGAAAGAGGGTGGAACGCGTGGACCGCTGCGTCGTCCTGGTGGACGCCGGCTATCTGCTGGGAGCCGCCGCGAGCCTCCTCGCCGGGGAACCGGCCCGTTCCCGCATCACCGTCGACCACGCCGCCCTCATCCAGGCCCTGCGCGAGCGCGCGGAGGCCGACACCGAGCGTCCCCTGCTGCGCATCTACTGGTTCGACGGCGCTCCCGACCGGGTTCCCCAGCCCGAGCACCGCCGCCTCCGGGTCATGCCCCGGGTCACCGTCCGGCTGGGCGCGCTGACCCGCAGCGACGGCCGCTGGGCACAGAAGGGCGTCGACGCCGCCATGCACGCGGAGCTCACGGAACTCGCCAGGAACCGGGCCTGTTCGGACGTGGTGCTGGTGACCGGGGACGGCGATCTGCTCCCCGGACTGATGTCCGCGAAGGAGCACGGCGTCGCCGTCCACCTCTGGGCCGTCCAGGCCGCCGACGGCGACTACAACCAGTCGGAGGATCTGGTCGCCGAGGCCGACGAACGCCGTGTCCTCGACCGCGCCTGGATCACCCAGGCGGTGCGCGCCAAGGAACTCACCGGTGTCTGCGCCCCACCGCCCGCGCCCCGGCCCGAGATCGCGGCCATCCTCTCCGCCCCGCTCCCCGAGTCGGCGCCGTCCGCCACGGAACGCTCGGAGGAGACCGCGACCCCGGTGGCGGGCGGCAACCGCACGGTGCCCCCGGCCGCGTCAGCCGCGAGCGGCACGGAGAACGGCGCCGCCGCGCCCGTCGCCCACCACCAGACGAAGGGGGTCCCCACCCCCAAGGACCTGGCAGGCCTGCGCGGCCCGTCCGGCCAGGCCGAGCGCCATCCGGCCACCGGGGCGACCCTGCGCTGGTCCTCCGACAAGGGCTGGATCGAACGCCCGGGCGCCGGTGCGCCCGCCGAGTCCCCGGAGGCGGCGTCCCTGCCCACCCTGGCCCAGCTCACCAGCGCCGAGCAGCGCTGGGCGGACCGCGAGGAGGACATCACCACGGTCGGCGGTGACCCCTTCGAGGTGGGGCAGGTCTTCGCCCGGCGCTGGATGGAGCGGCTGCCGGACCCGGCGCACGTGGAGAAGCTGTCCGGCATGTACCCGCGCGTCCCGCACCGCATCGACGGCGAACTGCTGCGGTACGCGGCCCGGTTCGGGCTGCTCGCGCACAAGGACGACCAGATCGACGAGCACGACCGCTATGCCATCAGGGCCGGATTCTGGCGGGAGATCGATGTCCGAGCGGCCACCGAACGCGCCCCGGCCGGGGACTAGGCCGGGCGACCCCTTAGGCTCGTCCCTCGTGAGTACGGTGTGCGTGGTGCGGGATCTGGTCAAGACGTACCCCGCCGCGCGTGCCCGGCGGGGGGTTCCCGCGACCCCCGAGGTGCGTGCCAACGACGGGATCGGCCTCGACGTGGGGCGCGGCGAGATCTTCGGGCTGCTCGGCCCCAACGGCGCCGGCAAGTCGACCCTCGTCCGGCAGCTCACCGGTCTGATGCGCCCGGACTCCGGCACCGTCGAGGTGCTCGGCCACGATCTCGTACGCCACCCGGAGCGGGCGTCGCGGCTCATCGGCTACCTCGGCCAGGAGTCCACCGCCCTCGACGAGCTGACCGTCGCCCTCGCCGCCGAGACCACGGGCCGGCTGCGCGGACTCGGGGCGCGGCAGGCGCGTGCCGAACGCGACACGGTCCTGGAGGAGCTCGGCCTGACCGGCCTCGCGGGGCGGCCCCTGAAGAAGCTCTCCGGCGGGCAGCGGCGGCTCGCGTGCTTCGCCGCCACTCTCGTGGGGGAGCGTCCGGTACTGGTGCTGGACGAGCCCACCACGGGGATGGACCCGGTCGCGCGGCGGGCGGTCTGGGCCGCCGTCGACCGCCGGCGCGCCGAGCACGAGGTGACCGTCCTCCTCGTCACCCACAACGTCATCGAGGCGGAGACCGTCCTCGACCGGGTCGCCGTGCTGGAGCGGGGCAAGGTGATCGCCTGCGACACACCCGCCGGGCTCAAGGAGCGCGTCGCAGGCGAGGTCCGGGTGGAACTGGTCTGGCGCGAGCGGGCCCCGCTCGACGTGCCCGAGGTCGCCGCGCTCCGGCCGTCCGCCCAGGAGTCCGGGCGCCGCTGGGTCCTCCGGCTCGCCCCGGACGAGGCCCGCGCGGCCGTGGCCGCCGTGACCGGCGGCGAGGCGTTCTCGGCCCTCGACGACTTCGCCCTGGCCACGCCGAGCCTGGAGGACGTGTACCTCGCGCTCGGCGGCCATGCGACGAAGGGGCTGGTGAAGGCGTGAGACGTGAGCCGTCGCCCGCACCGACGTCGTCCGTACCGAACAGGAGCAGCGCCAGGTGAGCATCGTGCCTGCGGAGGCCGTTTCCGCGCGTGTGCGGGGGGCGTACGGCGCCCGATCCGGGAACGAAGGGGGTGCCGCGCCGCTCGCCCCGCGCGCCCGGCTGCTGCCGGCGCTCGCTGCGGTGTACCGCGCCCAGCTGTCCCGGGCCCGTGTCGCGCGGATACCGCTGCTCTTCGTCGCCACGTTCCAGTCCGTCGGGATCATGGTGCTGATGCGCGGGGTGGTCGACGGCGGGGCGGAGGCGCGGGCCGTGGTGGCCGGGTCGTCCGTCCTGGTCGTGGCCTTCGTCGCGCTCAATCTGCTGGCCCAGTACTTCGGCCAGCTTCGCGCTTCCGGTGGTCTGGACCACTATGCGACGCTGCCGGTGCCGCCGGCGGCGGTGGTGCTCGGGGCGGCGGGTGCCTACGCCTCGTTCACCGTGCCGGGAACGGTCGTGACGGCGGTCGTCGGCTCGGTGCTGTTCGGGTTGCCGCTGACCCATCTGTGGGTACTCGCGGCGGTGATCCCGCTCGCGGGCGCCGCGCTGGCCGGGCTGGGCGCGGCGCTCGGGCTGCTCGCGCCACGCCAGGAACTGGCGACGCTCCTCGGTCAGCTGGGCATGTCGGCGGCCCTGCTGCTGGGGGTGCTGCCTGCGGGGCGGCTGCCGGGGCCCATCGCGTTCGCGCGGGATCTGCTGCCGTCCACGTACGGAGTCGAGGCTTTCGCCCGTACGTTCGATGCCCATCCGCACTGGCCTACGGTCGTGCTGGACCTCGCGGTCTGTGCGGCCGTGGGGGTGGTCTCGCTGGCCGTCGCGACCCGGGCGTACCGGCGGGCCGCGGTCCGCTGAGTCACGGCCGGTGAGGCGGGCCACCGGGACGTTTGGCACGATGTCAGGGTGACAGCACCCCTGACGCCGCCCCAGCGGCCCGCCCCGCACGACTCGTCCCGGAGCCACCCGAACCCCGCGCCGCACCCGGACGGAGAAGGGCTGGAGATGAGGAGCGAACTGCGCCGGGCGGCTGTCGTCCTGGTGGCCGTGACGCTCGCCGGCATCGTGCTCGGTCTGCTGTGGCTGTGGCTGGCGCCGAAGGTGCCGCTGGTCTCGACCGACAAGGCGGTCTTCTTCGCGGACACCGAGGGCGAGGAAGCGGCGGGCGCGGACGGCACGTTCGTCCTGCTGGCGCTCGGCTTCGGCGTGCTCAGCGCAGCCGTCACCTTCTGGTTCAACCGCCGCGGGGGCATCGCGGTCGTCGCCGCACTCGCCCTCGGCGGAGTCCTCGCGTCCGCTGTCGCCTGGGGCACGGGCTATCTGCTCGGACCCGAGCAGGACGTCGTCGCCCACGCCCGCGCGGTCGGCCAGGGTGTCGTCTTCGACGCGCCGCTCCGCCTCCGCGCGAAGGGCGCGCTGCTGGCCTGGCCCATCGCGGCGATGGTCGTGCACCTCGCCCTCACCGCCCTCTTCGCCCCGCGCGACCCCGAGCCTGAGTGGCCCCCGCCGGGCCCGGAACACCAGCGCTGAGCCTCCGGAAGAGGTGGGCGGGCCGGACCCGCCGACTGCCCCGCCGACACCCGGCGCCGGGGGACACCGGTGAACCGGTCGTGGCGGTTGCGGGCACCACCGGCACCCCCGGCACTCCGGCACTCCGGCACTCCGGCGGGAACGTGGCGCGCCGTCCCCTCGCGGGCGGGCGTTGCGTGGGGCGGTGAGTGCGCGACCGCCGACGGCCGGTGCTGCCGGTTGCCGGGCGCAGGCCGACAGCGGCAAGCCGCACGCGCCACCCCGGCCCGCGGCGAGGACGTGATGCGCCGCACCCCCGCGGTGGGGCGGACGCCAGAAGGCCGGCGCCTTCGCCGGGGTCGGGCCGACGCCCGTACCCGACGAGGTCGTGCGTTCCGAAGGTGCGGTCGCGGCGTCCCCGCGGCGAGCCGTCGCCGCCCCGCCGCCCGGAGGAGGCGGGACGGCGACGGTCCCTCGTCAGGCCGGCCGGCGGCCGTGGTTCGCCCGGCGCTTCCTCAGCCGCCACTTCCGTTTGCGCGTGCGCTTGGACACTGGCACCCCCTCGGGTCGGCATGTCCTTCGGTCGTAGCCGAGGAAGGGCAGGCCGTCGAGGGGGCGTGCGGGCGTGGGCGCAGTGAGTGGAGGCGCCGAGCGGGTCCGCTCACCAGGGAAACGGCGGGCGGCGTGGGCGCGGTACCGGGCGTGCCCGGGGTGTCGGGAGGCCGCGGGCGGCGCGCTCGGCGACGCTACACGCGCCCGATCGGTGCCAGGACGGCGCTCGTCAGCGAGGCCAGATCCGAGGGGGACAGCTCCACCTCGAGCCCGCGCCGGCCCGCCGAGACGCAGATCGTCGGGTGCGCGGAGGCGGAGGCGTCCAGCACCGTGCGCAGACGCCTGCGCTGACCCAGCGGGGAGATGCCGCCCCGGACGTAGCCCGTGGTGCGCTCCGCCGCCGCCGGGTCGGCCATCGACGCGCGCTTGCCGCCGACCGCCGTGGCCAGCGCCTTGAGGTCCAGTTGCCCGGCGACCGGCACGACGGCGACCGTCAGTTCGCCGTCCACGTCGGCGACGAGCGTCTTGAAGACCCGCTCCGGCGCCACGCCCAGTGCCTGCGCCGCCTCCTCCCCGTACGACGGGGACGCCGGGTCGTGCTCGTACGCGTGCACGGTGAACGCCGTACCCGCGGCCGTCAGCGCCACCGTCGCCGGCGTGCCGCCCTGCTGCTTCCTGGCCTTCCTCGCCACGCTCCTGCTACTCCCTCGTCCCGGTCGGTCCGGCTCAGTTCGGGCTCGTCGGCGAGCGGGTCAGATCGACCGCGGGCAACGACGGCAGATGACGTATCACCGCGGTCTCGGACCGCAGCAGCTTCAGTTCCTCGCGCAGCCGGGTCGCCGTGTCCGGAGCCTGCAGCAGTTTCTGCTTCGACGGCGTGTCGAGCACGGCGGCGGCGGCGACCAGGTACGAGACCACCGACGGCTCGTCCGGAAGCTCCGAGGCCGTCGACAGCGAGCGCTCCCGGGCCCCGGCCAGCCGCTTCTGGTAGTTGCGGAACGCCCGCAGCACGCCTTCGGCCAGCGTGCCCGCGCCCTCCCCCGACTCCTCCGGGATCTCCTCGAGTTCGGCCGTCAGGAACGGTCCGCTCGCGTCGACCGAGAGCAGTTTGACCCGGGTCGTGCCGGTGGCCAGCACCTCGAAGCTGCCGTCGGCGCGTTCCCGGATCGTCGCGGCGTCCGCGATGCATCCGACGCGGTGGAACGCCTGGATCGGGTCCGGGCCGAAGCCCGCGGCGGGGCCCTTCTCGGGCCGGGCGGTCTGGTCGGGCATCCCGGGCGCGGTCGGAGCGACCTCGCGGCCGTCGCGGATGGCGACCACGGCGAACCGGCGCGGCTCGGACTCGTCGGTCTTCAACAGCTCGCGCATCATGGCGCGATAACGCTCCTCGAAGACGTTCAGCGGCAGCACGAGGCCGGGGAAAAGCACCGCGTTGAGCGGAAAGAGAGGCAGGCGAGCGGTGGTCACAGCGGTCAAGCGTAGTGGTCGCCTGGCATGGCGCGTCCGGCCGCCCGTCCCTGGCCGGCAACGGCCGTGCCGGCGGAGCGGTCCCGCCGCCCGCCGCGGATCGGCGTCGAGGACGCCACCTCGATGCGGACCCCGTCCCGCGCGTCCAGGAACTGGCCCAGCGGATCGTCCGTCACCTGGCTCCACGGGAACGACGTGGCGTACGGGCCGATCGCGCGGAACTGCTCCAGCGCCTCGTTCCAGCGGCTCCGCGCGATCAGTACGTACACGAGGAGGTTGCGGACCTCGGCGGGCCAGGGATCGCCGGGCCGGTAGCGGGCGGACAGTTCCGCCGCCCGGTCGGCGGCCGTGTCGATCCGGTCCGTCTGCACGGCCGTGACGCCCCCCGCGAGCAGCAGCGTCAGGGCGGCGCGCACCGGCAGGGCCTGCACCAGCGAGCCGGGCAGGGAGTCCTCGGCCGCGCGCTCGGCGAAGTCGAAGCACTCCCGGTGCGAGCCGTGCCAGACCGCCGAGAGGTAGCGGAGCGCGGCGACATGGCAGCCGTAGTGGTGCGAGGAACGGCGCACCGCCTGTTCCCACAACGCCTCGAAGGCGGTGTGCGTGGCGTGCGTGCCGCGGGCGTGGTCCAGGGCCAGCCGCCAGGGCACGGGGTCGCGCGGGTCGGCCTCGGCCGCGGCGTGGACGAGCGGGCCGACCTCGCGCAGCCGCTCGACGCTCGCGGGCGACCCCCAGGCCCTGCGGACTTCGAGCTCGGCCTTCACGAGCAGGGCGTCGGGGTCGCGCGGCGAGGCGGCGAGCCAGCCGGCGAGCCAGTCGGGCCTGCTGTACGCGAACGTCGCGAGCCGTACGACGTAGCGGTCGCGGTTCTCCCACTCGGCCGCTCCCCGTGTGGTGGCGAGCAGCTTGGCGGCCGGCTCGTGATCGCCGAGCGCGGCGGCCAGCAGCGCGGGCCCGAGATCCCCGTCCGGGGCGTCGAGCAGTACCGCATCGTCCGGGGGCAATCCGTCGGCGAGCCGCGGGGTGTGCCGGACCATACGGGCGGTGCTGATCAGGGCGCGCAGCAGAGACATGGTGCGGACCATTGAAAGCCGCAGGTCGGGGTCGCGCCAGAGGGCATCTGTGAAGTTTCCGTAGGAGGTGGAATGGTTGTCCTGGCTCGGGTCAAGAAAACGTAAAGGAGCGCGCATTCGCGGTCATGAGGGGCGCTCGACGCGCTCCACGGGAGCGCCCCCCCGCGCCCCGGTGGCCGGGCACCGCTCAGCTGCGTCTCAGCAGCCGGGACGCGCCCGCCGCCACCGTCGTCGCGAGTATCCAGCCCAGCAGCACCAGCGCCGCGGCGCCCCACTGCCAGTGGCCCTCCAGCCGCCAGTAGCCGTCCTGGCCCAGGTTGATCACCGGCAGGAGCAGATCGAGGGCGTAGAGCGAGGGGTTCCACTCGGGATGCTCGCCCGGCTTCATCGCGTCGGGGGCGTAGCGGGAGAACGCCGCCGCACCCGCGGCCCAGAGCACCGCCATCCACAGCGCCGCGCGGCCCGGACGGTAGCCGTACGCCACCGTCCAGTCCTGGACGTAGCCCCAGAGCTTCGCGGCGAGCGGCAGTGTCTCGCGGCGGCGGCGCTGCTTGGCGAGGAGCACCTCTCGGGCGTCCGCGTCCTCCCCGCTGTTGCGCAGCACGGTCGCCAGCCGCTCGTACGGCTCCGGCTGGTACTCGGGAGTGGCCGCGGCGACCCACTCCAGCCGCCGCGAGAGCGGGAAGCGGCTGTAGGGCACGAGGTTCTCGTAGGCGAACCCGCCCATCGCCAGCCCGCCCGGACCCGGCCAGCTCGTCGAGTGGTCGATGAGCGTGACGACCTTCGCCCCGTTCAGCACCACGCGCCCCTGTTCCGGCCGCTCCCCGTTGAAGCGCAGCTCCGGAGTGACGATCCGGCGCAGCGACAGCTCCTCCCGGCGCGCGCCCGACAGCACGAACCGGGCGTGGTGGAGGTCGACGGCGTCACCGAAGCGGCCGTCGTCCAGCCGCACGCCGCCATGGCACTCGAAACTCTGCTCCCGAGCGCCCGCCCGGTGCCCCGGGGCGTCGAAGGAGAGACCGAACGGGGGAGTGACGCCCTGGTCGCCCGCGCAGTCCACCCATGCCCTGGTCAGGTACAGCGTGCGCTCCACCGTCAGCTGGGGGGCGTTCAGCGCACGCCTGCCCTCGGCCGCCCGCAGTCGGCTTCCGCGCAGGCTCAGCGACACGCCGACCTTCGCGCCGCGCAGACTGACCTCCCCGTACGTCTCGATCAGCTCGGCCTGCAGATCCTGACCCACGGACAGGCCGTCGGCGGTGATGGCCCTGCCGTACCGGTCCGGCCGCACCCGGATCTGGTTGATCAGCAGATCCGTGCCTATCTGCGCGTCCGTGAGCCGTACTCCCTGCTCGACGCGGCAGCGCGGAAGATGCAGATCGCCCTCGGTGTGCAGCCGGGCGGCCTCCAGCCGGGGCATCGCGCACCCCACCAGCCGCAGCGTGGTGAACCGCGACTCCGGCAGTGTCAGCTCGCTCTCGAAACGGCACCCGGTCAGCTCGACGTACGGGGCGATGGTGCCGCCCGCGAGCGTGAGCTTCCCCGTCACGTACGCGCCCAGCAGCTTCAGCGCACAGACCCGCCCCGGACGCGCCGGTGGGCCGCTGAGCAGCAGCAGTGCGATCACATCGGCGCGGACGCTCCGCCCGGGGCCCCACTCCAGTTCGGAGAAGGGGTCGTTCAGCAGCGGATTGCCGTCGCGAAGATCGCAGGTCATTCCGTACTCGAACGAGGTCCACATCGTGCGTTCCGCCGTGGTGAGATCGTTGGGCATGTCGACGCCCTGCGGCTCGGTCAATGCCGCTCCCTCGCTTTCCCCCGGTCCGCCTACCCGGTCTCGTACTGCCGTTCTTCCCGCTGGGTAACGGACTGAACACGAGTGGTCATGACCGACATCAGTGCCGTGCGGGGCGGACCGGCCGCCCGGGGCTCCCGGGTCCCACGGGGAGGACGCCGTTCACGTCCCGTGACCGTCTGACGGGTGGGCGTGTATCAGCCAGTGATACGGAAGGCCGGTACGCGGATCCCGTCTGAGAGAATTGAGCCGTGATCTCTCGTATCGACCTCCGTGGCGACGCCCTCCCCGAGGGTGCCGCGCTGCGCGACCTGCTGCCCCGTGCCGAGTTCGACGTGGAAGCCGCCCTGGAGAAGGTGCGGCCCATCTGCGAGGACGTGCATCATCGCGGGACGGCGGCGCTGATCGAGTACGCGGAGAGGTTCGACGGCGTGGTCCTGGACCGGGTGCGGGTGCCCGAGAAGGCCCTCGTGGAGGCGCTCGAACAGCTCGACCCCGAGGTCAGGGCCGCCCTGGAGGAGTCCGTCCGCCGGGCCAGGACCGTTCACCGCGCCCAGCGCCGCGAGGCGCACAGCACGCGGGTCGTGCCCGGTGGCACGGTGACCGAGAAATGGGTTCCGGTCGAGCGGGTCGGGCTGTACGCGCCGGGCGGCCGTTCGGTCTACCCCTCGTCCGTGATCATGAACGCCGTGCCCGCGCAGGAGGCCGGCGTCGAGTCCGTCGCGCTCGCCTCCCCGCCGCAGAAGGAGTTCGGCGGACTCCCGCACCCGACGATCCTCGCCGCCTGCGCGCTGCTCGGCGTCGACGAGGTGTACGCCGTGGGCGGCGCCCAGGCCGTGGCGATGTTCGCGTACGGCACCTCGGGACCGGACGGGTGTGCGCCCGCGAACATGGTGACCGGCCCCGGCAACGTCTGGGTCGCCGCCGCCAAGCGCTACTTCACGGGCCGTATCGGCATCGACACCGAGGCCGGTCCCACCGAGATCGCGGTCCTCGCCGACGCCACCGCCGACCCGGCCCACGTCGCGGCCGACCTGATCAGCCAGGCCGAGCACGACCCGCTGGCCGCCGCCGTGCTGGTCACCGACTCGCCCGGGCTCGCGGACGAGGTCGAGCGCGAGCTGGAGTCCCAGATCGCCGCGACCAAGCACGTCGAGGACCGGATCGTCCCGGCCCTGTCCGGGAAGCAGTCCGCGATCGTCCTCGTCGACGGCGTCGAGGAGGGCCTGCGCGTCGTCGACGCGTACGGCGCCGAGCACCTGGAGATCCAGACCGCCGACGCGGCCGCCGTGGCCGGCCGGGTGCGCAACGCGGGTGCGATCTTCGTGGGCCCCTGGGCGCCGGTCTCCCTCGGCGACTACTGCGCCGGGTCCAACCACGTGCTCCCGACCGGCGGCTGCGCCTGCCACTCCTCCGGTCTGTCCGTCCAGTCCTTCCTGCGTGGCGTCCACATCGTCGACTACACGCGCGAGGCGCTCGCCGACGTCGCCCACCACGTGGTGACCCTCGCCGAGGCGGAGGACCTCCCGGCGCACGGCGCCGCCGTCAAGGCAAGGTTCGACTGGAAGGTGCCCCCGAGCAAGTGAGCACGACCGACATCGGCATCGACGACCTGCCCATCCGCGAGGAGCTGCGCGGCAAGTCGCCGTACGGCGCGCCGCAGCTCGACGTGCCCGTGCAGCTGAACACCAACGAGAACCCGTACCCGCTGCCCGAAGCGCTCGTCGAGCGGATCGCCGAGCGGGTGCGCGAGGCCGCGCGTGGCCTCAACCGCTATCCGGACCGGGACGCGGTCGAGCTGCGCACCGAACTGGCCGGGTACCTCACCCGCACCGGGAAGCACCCGGTCGCCCTCGAGAACGTCTGGGCGGCCAACGGCTCCAACGAGGTCATCCAGCAGCTGCTGCAGACCTTCGGCGGGCCGGGGCGCACCGCCATCGGCTTCGAGCCGTCGTACTCGATGCACGCGCTGATCGCGCGCGGCACCGGCACCGGCTGGATCTCCGGCCCGCGCAACGACGACTTCACCATCGACGAACGGTCGGCCGCGGGTGCGATCGCCGAGCACCGGCCCGACGTCGTGTTCATCACCTCACCCAACAACCCCACCGGCACCGCCGTCGCACCGGAGACGGTCCTCGCGCTGTACGAGGCCGCCCAGCAGGCCAGGGCGGACGGCGCGGGGGCGCTCGTCGTCGTCGACGAGGCGTACGTCGAGTTCAGCCACCGGCCCTCACTCCTCCCGCTGCTCGAGGGTCGGCCGAACCTCGTCGTCTCGCGCACCATGTCCAAGGCCTTCGGCGCCGCGGGACTGCGCCTCGGCTATCTCGCCGCGCACCGCGCGGTGGTCGACGCCCTGCAGCTGGTACGCCTCCCGTACCACCTCTCGGCCGTCACCCAGGCCACCGCCCTGGCGGCCCTGGAGCACACCGATACGCTGCTGAAGTACGTCGAGAAGCTCAAGGACGAGCGGGACCGGCTGGTCGACGGGCTGCGCGCCATCGGTTTCGAGGTGACCGACTCCGACGCCAACTTCGTCCAGTTCGGGCGGTTCGACGGCGAGGGCGGCGCCCACGCCGCCTGGCAGAGGATCCTCGACCGGGGGGTCCTGGTCCGTGACAACGGCGTACCGGGCCGGCTGCGGGTGACCGCCGGCACCCCCGAAGAGAACGACGCGTTCCTCGATGCGGTGCGCGCACTGAAGAGTTCCGTGGGGGAAGCCCCCACACCCCCGAAGGAGCAGAAGCGATGAGCCGGGTAGGACGCGTCGAGCGCACCACCAAGGAGACCTCTGTCGTCGTCGAGATCGATCTCGACGGCACCGGGAAGGTCGATGTGGCGACCGGGGTCGGCTTCTACGACCACATGCTCGACCAGCTGGGCCGCCACGGTCTGTTCGACCTGACCGTCAAGACCGACGGCGACCTGCACATCGACAGCCACCACACCATCGAGGACACCGCCCTCGCGCTGGGTGCCGCCTTCAAGCAGGCCCTCGGCGACAAGGTCGGCATCTACCGCTTCGGCAACTGCACCGTGCCGCTGGACGAGTCGCTCGCCCAGGTGACCGTCGACCTCTCCGGCCGCCCGTACCTCGTGCACACCGAGCCGGAGAACATGGCGCCGATGATCGGCGCGTACGACACCACGATGACCCGGCACATCCTGGAGTCCTTCGTGGCCCAGGCGCAGATCGCGCTGCACGTCCACGTGCCGTACGGACGCAACGCCCACCACATCGTGGAGTGCCAGTTCAAGGCGCTGGCGCGGGCGCTGCGCTACGCCTCGGAGCGCGACCCGCGCGCAGCCGGAATCCTGCCGTCCACGAAGGGTGCCCTGTAGTCGTGAACGGGCTTTCCACGGTTCTGATCGTCGTCGGGCTCTTCCTGATCGGCGGCATCATCTCCTTCGCCAAGCAGCAGATGCCCAAGGGCCTGATCGCGCTGCTGTCCGTCGGCGCCGCCATGTGCCTCGCCGCCGGCGTCCTGCGACTGGACGTGTGGTCATGAGCGGACGGAAGAGCGTCGTCGTCTTCGACTACGGCTTCGGCAACGTACGGTCCGCCGAGCGGGCCCTCGCACGCGTCGGCGCGAACGTCGAGATCACCCGCGACTTCGACCGGGCGATGAACGCCGACGGGCTGCTCGTGCCGGGCGTCGGCGCCTTCTCCGCGTGCATGACGGGGCTGCGGGAGGCCCGCGGCCACTGGGTCGTCGACCGCAGGCTCTCCGGAGGCCGCCCCGTCATGGGCATCTGCGTCGGCATGCAGATCCTCTTCGAGCGCGGCATCGAGCACGGCGTCGAGACCGAGGGCCTCGACGAGTGGCCCGGGGTCGTCGGCCCGCTGAACGCCCCGGTCGTGCCGCACATGGGCTGGAACACCGTCAAGGCCCCCGAGGACTCGGAGATGTTCGCCGGCCTCGACGCCGACGCCCGCTTCTACTTCGTGCACTCCTACGCCGTGCGCGACTGGGACTTCGAGGCGACCAGCGTGGCCATGGCCGTCCCGAAGATCACCTGGGCGACCCACGGCGAGCCCTTCGTCGCGGCCGTCGAGAACGGTGCCCTGTGGGCCACCCAGTTCCACCCCGAGAAGTCCGGCGACGCCGGCGCCCAGCTGCTCACCAACTGGATCGAGACCCTCTGATCATGGCTCAGAAGCTTGAACTCCTCCCCGCCGTCGACGTCCGCGACGGCCAGGCCGTCCGCCTCGTCCACGGCGAGTCCGGCACCGAGACCTCCTACGGATCCCCGCTGGAGGCCGCCCTCACCTGGCAGCGGGCGGGCGCCGAGTGGCTGCACCTGGTCGATCTGGACGCCGCCTTCGGCACCGGTGACAACCGGGAGCTGATCGCCGAGGTGGCCGGCGCCATGGACCTCAAGGTCGAGCTGTCCGGCGGCATCCGCGACGACGCCTCGCTCGCCGCCGCCCTCGCCACCGGCTGCACCCGGGTCAACCTCGGCACCGCCGCGCTGGAGACCCCCGAGTGGGTCGCCAAGGTCATCGCCGAGTACGGCGACAGGATCGCGGTCGGCCTGGACGTACGGGGCACGACCCTGCGCGGCCGCGGCTGGACCCGTGACGGCGGCGACCTCTACGAGACCCTGGCCCGGCTCGACTCCGAGGGCTGCGCCCGGTACGTCGTGACCGACATCGCCAAGGACGGCACGCTCCAGGGTCCCAACCTGGAGCTGCTGCGCAACGTCTGCGCCGCCACCGACAAGCCGGTCGTCGCCTCCGGCGGCGTCTCCTCCCTCGACGACCTGCGCGCACTCGCCGGGCTCGTCCCGATCGGCGTCGAGGGCGCGATCGTCGGCAAGGCGCTGTACGCCGAGGCGTTCACGCTGGAAGAGGCCCTGGAGGCGGTGTCCCGGTGAGCGACGACATCCGACGCGTCGGTTCCGCGGGCCCCTGGGAGGACGCCTTCGGGTACTCCCGCGCGGTCGAGCTGCCGAACGGCCTGGTGCTGGTGTCCGGCTGCACCTCGGTCGTCGACGGCGCGGTCGTCGACGGCGGTCCGTACGACCAGGCCATCAACGCCTTCAACGGGGCGCTGGCCGCGCTGAAGGAGCTGGGTCTGGGCAGTGAGCACGTCGTACGCACCCGGATGTACATCACGCACGCCCGGGACGTCGACGAGGTGGGCCGGGCCCACAAGGAGCTGTTCGGCGGGGTGCGCCCGGCCGCGTCGATGCTCATCGTCTCCGGGTTCGTCGACCCGCGGCTGGTCGTCGAGGTCGAGGTCGAGGCGTACCGCGGGGAGAGCGCATGACCCTCGCCGTCCGAGTCATCCCCTGCCTCGACGTGGACAACGGCCGCGTCGTCAAGGGCGTCAACTTCCAGAACCTGCGCGACGCCGGCGACCCCGTCGAGATGGCCAAGCTGTACGACGCGGAGGGCGCCGACGAGCTCACCTTCCTCGACATCACGGCCTCCTCCGGCGACCGGGAGACCACGTACGACGTCGTGCGACGCACCGCCGAGCAGGTGTTCATCCCGCTCACGGTCGGCGGCGGGGTCCGCTCCGCGGACGACGTCGACAAGCTGCTGCGGGCCGGCGCCGACAAGGTCGGCGTCAACACCGCGGCCATCGCCCGGCCCGAGCTGATCCGTGAGATCGCCGAGCGCTTCGGGCGTCAGGTGCTGGTGCTGTCCGTCGACGCCCGCCGCACCCCGGAGGGCACCGTCACTCCGTCCGGCTACGAGGTCACCACCCACGGCGGACGGCGCGGCACCGGCATCGACGCCGTCGAGTGGGCCCACCGCGCGGCCGAGTTGGGCGCGGGGGAGATCCTGCTCAACTCGATGGACGCGGACGGCACCAAGGACGGCTACGACACCCGGATGATCGAGGCCGTCCGCAAGCACGTCACGGTCCCGGTGATCGCCTCCGGCGGCGCGGGCAAGCTCGGCGACTTCGCCCCCGCCATCGCGGCCGGGGCGGACGCGGTGCTGGCGGCGTCCGTCTTCCACTTCGGTGATCTGCGGATCTCCCAGGTCAAGCAGGCGCTGCGCGAGGCGGGGCACCCCGTCCGCTGACCCATCCCCGTTCCACTCTTCGGGCAGTCCGTCCGAAGGGTGGGCAGCGGTTTGCGGCCCCACCGGGCGTCGTGACGGGGTCGCGCGATGGTGACGCCATGAGGCCGTCCCGTTCGGTGCCGCTGCTTCTCGCGGGGACGCTCGTCGCCGCGAGCCCCGCCACGGCCGCCCCCCGAACGGGCCGCCGGCACCGCGCGGCCCCGCGTCGGCTCGCCGCCGGGGGCGGGGAGGCGCGGGAGGCGCTGACCACGGCCCAGCGGGCCAGGGCCGAGCAGCACCTCGACTCCGTGCTGGTGCGCGTCACCAAGGGCGGCGAGGAGGTCCTCACGGCCGGTCTAGGCGAGCCGATGACGGGCGTACCCACTGAGGGCGCGAGCGGCGACCCGGGACGACGGGCCCCGCGGCCCGATCCGCCCGCGACGGCCCGACGGCCCGCCCCCTCGGCTCGGGCGGGAGTCAGCCCATCCCCAGCTGCGTCCTGCCGACCCGGTCGACCGCCTCCTTGTCGCCCTCGACCTCGACGTGCGCCGCGTCCTGCCGGCCGAAGGCGTACATGGTCAGCTCGCCGGGCTCACCGGTCACCGTCACCACCGGAGCACCGCGGTGCGCCACCGCCGTCTGCCCGTTCGGACGCCGCAGCACCAGCCCCACCGGCGCCTTGCGGCCCAGCAGCCGGGCCGATTTCTCCAGCCGGGACCACAGCGCGTCCGCGAACACCGGGTCCAGCTCCCGCGGCGTCCAGTCGGACTGCGCCCGCCGCACGTCCTCGGCGTGCACATAGAACTCGACCGTGTTCGACGCCTCGTCCACCGGCTTGATCGCGAACGGCGACATCCTCGGTGGGCCGGTGCGGATCAGCCGGATCAGCTCCTCGAACGGCCTCGCCGCGTACTCGGCCTGCACCCGGTCCAGCCTGCTCCTCAGGGGGCCCAGCACGATCCCGGCGGCTTCCGGCCGCCGCTCGCGCACCACGACGTGCGCCGCGAGGTCCCGGGTTTTCCATCCCTCGCACAGCGTCGGGGCGTCCGGGCCCGCCGCCTCCAGCAGATCGGCGAGCAGAAGTCGTTCGCGCTTCGCATGGGTCGACATGGCCGCCAGCCTACGACCGGCGTGCCACGTCCGCCCAGTGGACGCACGCCCGTCACGCCCCCGCGGGCGCGGCACAATGGCGGCATGACCAGCACCCCCAGCGCACTCGACCCCGCCATCGCCGCCCGCCTCAAGCGCAGCGCCGACGGCCTGGTCCCGGCCATCGCCCAGCAGTACGACACCGGTGAGGTGCTGATGCTCGGCTGGATGGACGACGAGGCACTGCACCGCACCCTCACCACGGGGCGTGCCACCTACTGGTCCCGCAGCCGCCGGGAGTACTGGGTCAAGGGCGACACCTCCGGCCACGTCCAGCACGTGAAGGCCGTCGCCCTCGACTGCGACGCCGACACCGTCCTCGTGAAGGTCGACCAGATCGGGGCCGCCTGTCACACCGGCGACCGCACCTGCTTCGACGCCGACGTGCTCGCCCTGGGCCAGTAGGGTCGTACGTCATGGATCTCGAGACGTTCCGCAAGCTGGCGGCCGACCGCCGCGTCATCCCCGTGAGCCGGCGCCTCCTCGCGGACGGCGACACCCCGGTCGGCCTCTACCGCAAGCTCGCCGGCGAGCGTCCCGGCACCTTCCTCCTCGAGTCGGCCGAGGGGGGGCGCTCCTGGTCCCGGTACTCCTTCGTCGGCGTACGGTCCGCCTCGACCCTCACCGTCCGCGACGGCCGGGCGCACTGGCTCGGCACCCCGCCCGTGGGCGTCCCCACGGACGGAGACCCGCTGAAGGCCCTCCGGGCGACCGTCGAGACCCTCCACACCCCCCGGCAGGACCTCGACGAGGGCATGCCGCCCTTCACCGGCGGAATGGTCGGCTACCTCGGCTACGACATCGTCCGCCGGCTGGAGCGGATCGGTGAGCACGGCCGGGACGACCTGCGGCTCCCCGAGCTGACCATGCTGCTCACCTCCGACCTCGCCGTGCTCGACCACTGGGACGGCTCCGTGCTGCTGATCGCCAACGCGATCAACCACAACGACCTCGACACCGGCGTCGACGAGGCGTACGCGGACGCCGTCGCCCGGCTCGACGCCATGGAGGCCGACCTGGCCCGGCCCGTCGAGAGCCGGCCGCGCGCCCTCCCCGCCTCCGAACTGCCCCCGTACACCGGACCCATGTGGAGCGGTGAGGACTTCCGGGCCGCCGTCGAGGACGTCAAGGAGCGCATCCGCGCGGGCGAAGCCTTCCAGGTCGTGCCGTCGCAGCGGTTCGAGACCCCCTGCGAGGCGAGCGCCCTCGACGTCTACCGGGTGCTCCGGGCGACCAACCCCAGCCCGTACATGTACCTGCTGCGCTTCCCCCACGAGGACGGCGGGTTCGACGTCGTCGGCTCCAGCCCGGAGGCGCTGGTCAAGGTCGAGGACGGGCGCGCCATGGTGCACCCCATCGCCGGCACCCGCCCGCGCGGCGCGACCCCGCAGGAGGACCAGGCGCTCGCCGACGAACTGCTCGCCGACCCCAAGGAGCGCGCCGAGCACCTCATGCTCGTCGACCTCGGCCGCAACGACCTGGGCCGGGTCTGCGAGCCGGGCTCCGTCGAGGTCGTCGACTTCATGTCGATCGAGCGGTACTCGCACGTCATGCACATCGTCTCGACGGTGACGGGCCGGGTCGCCGAGGGCCGCACCGCCTTCGACGTGCTCACCGCCTGCTTCCCCGCGGGCACGCTCTCCGGCGCCCCCAAGCCCCGTGCGATGCAGATCATCGAGGAACTGGAGCCGTCGCGGCGCGGTCTGTACGGCGGCGCCGTCGGCTATCTCGACTTCGCCGGCGACTCCGACACGGCGATCGCCATCCGTACCGCGCTGCTCCGCGACGGCACCGCCCATGTGCAGGCCGGGGCAGGCATCGTCGCGGACTCGGACCCGGTCGCCGAGGACACCGAGTGCCGCAACAAGGCGGCCGCGGTGCTGCGGGCCGTGCACACCGCGAACCGGCTGAACGGCGGCGGGACGCGTAAGGGATAGTGGGGACGTGACTGCTGTACCCGTACCCCATTCCAGCGGAGAGACCGAGCGGCCGGCCGGGGCCGCCGCGAGCGGCCGGCGCAGCCTCGCGGCGGCTCTCTTCCTCGGCGCCGTCGGCGCCGCCGTGGTGCTGCTCGCCTCCGGGCAGACATGGGCCGAGGGCACGGCCGACGTCGGAGCCGGCAGCGTGCCGCTCGAGGCCGACGGCCGTGACGTCACCGGGCTGCCCGCGGCGCTCGCCGTCGTCGGCCTCGCCGCACTCGTCGCGGTCTTCGCGGTCCGCAGGGCGGGCCGTGTGATCGTGTCCGCCCTGCTCGCGCTGAGCGGGGCCGGGGCCGCGGCCGCCGCCTTCCTCGGCGCCTCCGACAGGGCGGCGCTCGACGAGAAGGCCCGGCAGACCACCGGCGACACGGCCGCGGCCATCGACGGCCTCGCCCACACGGCCTGGCCGTACGTCACCGCCTTCGCCGGCCTGCTGATCCTGGCCGCCGGACTGCTCGCCCTGCGGTACGCCTCCTCGTGGCCCGCCATGTCGGGGCGCTACGAGCGGGAGGGCGGCGCCCCGCGCGGGGCCCGCCCGGCCGCCGACCCGGACCGGCCCGAGGAGCTGTGGAAGGCCCTCGACCGAGGTGAGGATCCCACCGGCGACCGGTGAGACGTTCCCTCCGCGATCAGTGACGACCCCCACGTCCCGACAGCCCCACCGGTACGGGACAATGGGGCACAGAGCATCCGACCCAGCCCCAGCGCAACACCAACGAGGAGCACTTCATGGCGGGCAGCAGCCACGGACACACCCCGGCCGCCTGGACCGGTGTCACCATCTCCTTCATCGGCTTCAGCATCGCGGGAGTCTTCATGGTGGCCGCAAACCCGCTCGGGTTCTGGGCCGGCATGGGCGTCGTCGTCCTCGGCGGTGTCGTCGGCGCGGCGATGAAGGCCGCCGGCCTCGGGCAGAAGGAGGCGGCCGTGCCCGTCCCCGCCCGCACCCCGGCCGCGCAGCCGGTGGCGGCCGAGGCGACCGCCTCCTGACCGCGGAGATCCCCGCCGGAGGCGCGGCCCGGCGAGCCCGGGCTGCGCCTCTGCGCACGACCGGGGACAATCACGGGGTGGATGCCATGCCTGCCGCCACCCCCGTACCGGGACCGTCCCCCGCCGCCGCGCGGGGACCCGAACCCGCACCCGGGCCCTGGCAACACCAGGGTCCGCCGCCGGCGCCCCCCGCGCCGCCGCCCCTGCACCGCCGCCTCGCGGCGCCGTTGGCCACGATGGCCGTCGTCGCCGGGGCCTTCGCCTACGTGGGCGCCGTCGACCCGAACGAGCCGGGCCACTACCCGGTCTGCCCGCTGCTGCGGTTCACCGGGATCTACTGCCCGGGCTGCGGCGGGCTGCGCAGTGCGCACGCCTTCGTCCACGGCGACCTGGACACGGCCTTCGGCGCCAACGCCATCGCCGTCGCCGGATACCTGGTCTTCGCCGTGCTCTGGGCCGTGTGGCTCGTCCGCGCGGTCAGGGCGAAACCGATACGAATCGCTCTGGGACCCGTCTGGTGGTGGGGTCTCGGCGCGCTCCTGGCCGTTTTCACGGTTGTCCGGAACCTGCCGTTCGGCTCGGGGCTCATCCCCTGATCCGTGAAGAAATCCCAGGTAGTGGGACGGGCTGTCAACCGGATGCGGAGCCATTGCCTTCATCCGGATACCATCGGGATTGCCGACAGTGATCCATCATCAACATCCCGGAAGGGGGCCGCTCGCGTGAGTGTGCTCGACGAGATCATCGAAGGCGTGCGCGCCGACCTCGCAGAGCGGCAGGCGCGGGTCAGCCTCGACGAGCTCAAGGAGCGTGCCGCCAAGGCGCCCCAGGCCAAGGACGGCGTAGCCGCGCTGCGCGGCGACGCCGTGAAGGTCATCTGCGAGGTGAAGCGCTCCAGCCCCTCCAAGGGCGCGCTCGCCGCGATCGCGGACCCCGCCGGCCTGGCCGCCGACTACGAGGCGGGCGGCGCGGCCGTCATCTCCGTCCTGACCGAGCAGCGGCGCTTCGGCGGCTCGCTCGAGGACCTGGAAGCCGTGCGGGCCCGGGTGGACATCCCCGTGCTCCGCAAGGACTTCATCGTCACGTCCTACCAACTGTGGGAGGCCCGTGCGTACGGCGCCGACCTGGCCCTGCTGATCGTCGCCGCCCTCGATCAGGAGGCCCTCGTCTCCCTGATCGAGCGCGCCGAGTCGATCGGACTCACGCCGCTCGTCGAGGTCCACGACGAGGACGAGGTCGAGCGGGCCGTGGACGCCGGAGCCAAGATCATCGGCGTCAACGCGCGAGACCTCAGGACCCTCAAGGTCGACCGTTCCACCTTCGAGCGGGTCGTCCCCGAGATCCCCGCGGGAATCGTCAAGGTCGCCGAGTCCGGCATCCGCGGCCCGCACGACCTGATCGCGTACGCCAACGCCGGCGCCGACGCGGTGCTGGTCGGGGAGTCGCTGGTCACCGGTCGGGACCCGAAGGCCGCCGTGGCCGATCTGGTCGCAGCCGGCGCCCACCCGGCCCTGCGGCAGGGGAGGGACTGACCCACCCCGTGACCGCCGTCGTCCGCCGCGCGCACGCCGCCACCGGGCCGGGCCTTCCCCGGCCGGGCCGGGCGGCCGTGGGCGCCTGCGTACCGCACGCCCCGCTGGCGCGCGGCTGCCGTCCTCGCGGCTGCCGCGCCCCGGCCCGGCGGGTGCACGGACGACGGGTCAGGTACGTCATCGGGGACGAGCCCGGCCAGGTCAACGGCATGCGATGGCGCCGCTGAGCGAGACGCTCAGCACCGCACGTCATCACTCGTTTCTCTTCGGCTCACACGCACACGAGGAGTTCTGGCATGCCCAGTCAATACTTCGTTCCCGACCCCGAGGGCCAGGTGCCGAACGCCGCCGGCTACTTCGGCGACTTCGGCGGCAAGTTCATTCCCGAGGCGCTCGTCGCCGCGGTCGACGAGGTGGCCGTCGAGTACGACAAGGCCAAGTCCGACCCGGCCTTCGCCGCCGAACTCGACGACCTGCTCGTTCACTACACGGGCCGGCCCAGCGCCCTGACCGAGGTGCCCCGCTTCGCCGAGCACGCGGGCGGCGCGCGGGTCTTCCTCAAGCGGGAGGACCTCAACCACACCGGTTCGCACAAGATCAACAACGTGCTGGGGCAGGCGCTGCTGACCCGGCGCATGGGCAAGACCCGTGTCATCGCCGAGACCGGCGCCGGCCAGCACGGTGTGGCCACCGCCACCGCGTGCGCTCTCTTCGGCCTCGACTGCACGATCTACATGGGCGAGATCGACACCGAGCGCCAGGCGCTGAACGTCGCCCGCATGCGCATGCTCGGCGCCGAGGTCGTGCCGGTGAAGTCCGGCAGCCGCACCCTGAAGGACGCCATCAACGAGGCGTTCCGCGACTGGGTTGCCAACGTCGACCACACGCACTACCTGTTCGGCACGGTCGCGGGCCCGCACCCGTTCCCGGCGATGGTCCGCGACTTCCACCGGGTGATCGGCGTCGAGGCCCGGCGCCAGATCCTGGAGCGCGCCGGCCGCCTCCCGGACGCCGCCGTGGCCTGTGTCGGCGGCGGCTCCAACGCCATCGGCCTCTTCCACGCCTTCATCCCGGACGAGGGTGTGCGCCTGGTGGGCTGCGAGCCCGCGGGCCACGGAGTCGAGACCGGCGAGCACGCGGCCACCCTGACCGCGGGCGAACCCGGCATCCTGCACGGCTCCCGCAGCTACGTCCTCCAGGACGACGAGGGCCAGATCACCGAGCCGTACTCGATCTCGGCCGGTCTGGACTACCCGGGCATCGGCCCGGAGCACTCGTACCTCAAGGACACCGGACGCGGCGAGTACCGGGCCGTGACCGACGCCGCCGCCATGCGGGCGCTGCGGCTGCTGTCCCGCACGGAGGGCATCATCCCGGCCATCGAGTCCGCACACGCGCTGGCCGGCGCCCTCGAACTCGGCCGGGAACTCGGCGAGGACGGACTGATCCTGGTCAATCTGTCCGGCCGGGGCGACAAGGACATGGACACCGCCGCCCGCTACTTCGGGCTGTACGACGCGGACGGCGGCGCCGGCACGGACGCCGTCGTCGAGGCGGACGCTGCCGGCGAGGTCGCGGAGATCGAGGGGGACGCCAAGTGACCGGGAACATCCGACTGCTGAGCGACACGCTCGCGAGGGCGAAGTCCGAGGACCGGGCCGCCCTCGTCGCCTACCTTCCGGCCGGCTTCCCCACGGTGGACGGCGGCATCGAGGCGATCAAGGCCGTCTTCGACGGCGGCGCCGACGTCGTGGAGGTGGGCCTGCCGCACAGCGACCCGGTGCTCGACGGACCGGTCATCCAGACCGCCGACGACATCGCCCTGCGCGGCGGCGTCCGGATCGCCGACGTGATGCGCACGGTCCGCGAGGCCCACACGGCCACGGGCAAGCCGGTGCTCGTGATGACGTACTGGAACCCGATCGACCGGTACGGCGTCGAGCGCTTCACCGCCGAGCTCGCCGAGGCGGGCGGCGCGGGCTGCATCCTGCCGGACCTGCCCGTCCAGGAGTCCGAGGTGTGGCGCGAGCACGCCGACAAGCACGGGCTCGCCACGGTGTTCGTCGTCGCGCCCAGCAGCAGGGACGAACGGCTCGCCGAGATCACGGCCGCGGGCTCGGGCTTCGTCTACGCCGCCTCGCTGATGGGGGTCACCGGTACCCGTGAGTCCGTCGGCGCCCAGGCCCAGGACCTGGTGGGACGCACCCGCGCCAGCACGGAGATGCCCGTGTGCGTCGGGCTGGGCGTCTCCAACGCCGAGCAGGCCGCCGAGGTCGCGGGCTTCGCCGACGGGGTGATCGTCGGTTCGGCCTTCGTCAAGCGGCTGCTCGACGCCGAGCACCACGAGGCCGGGATCGCCGCGGTGCGGGCGCTGGCGGCCGAGCTCGCCGAGGGCGTCCGCAAGCGCTGACGGCGGATCCGTCCGGTCGCGGACGAGTGATCTGATCGGACCGGCTCACCCGTCCGGGTGGACATGGGACCGGGGAGGCGCATGGGCGCCTCCCCGGTTCGTTGCTGTGGGCGTGAGCGAGAACAACCAAGACGGAAGGCGGGCCGCGCGCGAGCGGCTCATGCGCGATCGCGAGCTGCAGAAGGCCCGCGAGAAGCGACGGCGCCTGTTGATCGTGTCCGCCGCCGTGGTCGGCGTCCTTGGCCTGGCCGCGGTCGTCGGCGTGATCGCGGCGGGCGGCGGGGGCAAGGACGAGGGCTCCGCCGCGGACGGCCCGGTGGTCGCCCCGAGCGGCGCCCAGGGCGAGGACGCGCTCGCCCTCCCGGCGGGCGCCGACGACGCGCCGTCCACGCTCACGGTCTGGGAGGACTTCCGCTGCCCGGCCTGCGCCCAGTTCGAGAACGTGATGAGGGACACCATCCACGACCTGACCGCCTCGGGGCAGCTCAGGGTGGAGTACCACCTCGCGACGATCATCGACGGGGGCATGGGCGGCGACGGATCGCACCGCTCGGCCAACGCCGCCGCGTGCGCGCAGGACGCCGGGAAGTTCGTGGAGTACCACGACGTGCTGTACCAGAACCAGCCGCCGGAGACCGATGACGCCTTCGCGGACAACAAGCGGCTGATCGAGCTGGCGGGCAAGGTGCCGGGGCTCGTCACCCCCGCGTTCACGGAGTGCGTGGAGTCGGGCAGGCACGACGGCTGGGTGGACAAGTCCGGTCAGGCGTTCCAGGAGAAGAACTTCCGGGGCACCCCGACGGTGCTGCTCAACGGCGAGTCCGTGTTCCCGCAGAAGGGAAACGAGCAGCTCAGCCCCGAGAACCTGCGGAAGTGGGTCACCGAGGCAAACGAGGGCAAGAAGCCCGGCTCCGCGCCGCCGAGCCCCGCGGCCTCCTGACGGGCCGGCGCTCCCGGTGGGCGTTTCGCGGCCCGGCCGGGGACGCCCACCCGCGTGGTCCGCCGGGCCGCGCGTCGGCGTGCTCGTGCGCCCGCCCGCGTGTCCGCGCGTCCGGGCATCCACGTGCTCGTGCGCCCACGTGTCCGTGTGGCCGCGTGTCCTCGTGGGCGTACCGCACGGGGCGGGGGCGGAGGCCGCGCCGCGCCACAGGGCTCGTTATGCAGACGTTGCGCGGTCGCTTGCCGTGCCCGGGGTCCGGCAAGGTAGCGTCGGACCTGCCATGGACCTTGCCTACATTCCCAGCCCGTCCACGGGTGTCGTCCACCTCGGACCGCTTCCGCTGCGCGGCTATGCCTTCTGCATCATCATCGGTGTCTTCGTGGCCGTCTGGTACGGCAACAAGCGCTGGATCGCCCGCGGCGGCAAAGCCGGCACGGTGGCCGACATCGCCGTGTGGGCCGTCCCCTTCGGCCTCGTCGGCGGCCGTCTGTACCACGTGATCACCGACTACCAGCTGTACTTCAGCGAGGGTGAGAACTGGGTCGACGCGTTCAAGATCTGGGAGGGCGGCCTCGGCATCTGGGGCGCCATCGCGTTCGGCGCGGTCGGCGCGTGGATCGGCTGCCGCCGCCGGGGCATCCCGCTGCCCGCGTACGCCGACGCCATCGCACCGGGCATCGCGTTCGCCCAGGCGATCGGCCGCTGGGGCAACTGGTTCAACCAGGAGCTGTACGGAAAGCCGACCGATCTTCCGTGGGCGCTCGAGATCAGCGAGGGCGTGAACCGGGAGGCCGGCCTCTACCACCCCACGTTCCTCTACGAGTCGCTGTGGTGCGTCGGCGTGGCGCTGTTGGTGATCTGGGCGGACCGCCGCTTCAGGCTCGGCCACGGGCGCGCCTTCGCGCTGTACGTCGCGGCGTACTGCGCCGGCCGGGCGTGGATCGAGTACATGCGCGTCGACGAGGCGCACCACGTCCTCGGCCTCCGGCTCAACGTCTGGACCGCGATCCTGGTCTTCGTCCTGGCCGTGGTCTACATCGTGCTCTCCGCCCGGCTCCGCCCGGGCCGCGAGGAGATCGTCGAGCCCTCGGCGGTGCAGCAGGACAAGGCGGGCTCCGCTTCCGGTGCCTCCGCTTCCGGGGCCGTGCCGCCGGCCGAGGACGAAGGCGACCCGGCGGACTCGGGGTCCGCGAACCGAAGCTGACCGGACCGGGCCCGAGTCCCGGGCACACACCGCGTTCCCGCAGGGCCGCCCCGCCGTCACCGGCCGGGCGGCCCTGCGGCGTTCGCGGGAGGATCCGTCTCCCGGCCGCCCGTGCGTTCAGGCGCTGTCGCGGCCGGCGAGGGAGAGGGTGCGGTGGGCGGCGGCGACGACCGCCGCGTCCACGAAGCGGCCGTCGGGGAGGGCCAGGGCGCCCGCGTCCGTCGTCGCCGCCTTGACGATCTCCTCGGCCGCCTCGACCTCCTCGGGGCCGGGCAGATAGGCGCGCTCGATCACCGGGAGCTGCCGGGGGTGGATGGCGGCCCGGCCCAGGAAGCCCAGGGAACGGCCGTGGGCGCAGGAGGCCGCCAGTCCGTCCAGGTCGCGGATGTCGGGGAACACCGACTGCGTCGGCGGCGGCAGCCCCGCCGCGCGGGCGGCGACGACGACGCGGCTGCGCGGCCAGTCCAGCCCGGTGTCGTTCCGCACGCCGAGGTCCGCCCGGAGATCCGCCTCGCCGAGCGCGATGCCGCGCACCGCTGGGTCGGCGGTCGCGATGGCGTAGGCGTGCTCCACGCCGCCGGCCGACTCCAGCAGCGCGTAGAGCCCTTTCCCCGGGGCCAGCTTCGCCGGGGCCCGGATGCCGGCGGCGTGTGTCACCTTGGGGATCCGCAGCGCCGCCAGGCCCGGCAGAGGGGCCAGCGGGGCGATGTCGCGTTCAGCGTGGATGCGGACGTGGACCGGCACGGGCTGGGGGGAGGAGAGCAGTTCGACGGTGGCCGCGAGCGCGTAGGCCTTGCGGTGCGGCGCGACCGCGTCCTCAAGGTCGACGATCACGATATCGGCGCCCGTGGAGAGCGCCTTCTGCACCACCTCGGGGCGGTCTCCGGGGACGTACAACCAGGTCAGCGGGGTCATAGCACGCCTTCGCTGCGCAGCGCGGCGATCCGGCCGGGGGTGAGCCCGAGTTCGCCCAGGACGGTGTCGGTGTCCGCGCCGTGCGGCCGGCCGGCCCAGCGGATGCCACCGGGGGTCTCGGAGAGGCGGAAGAGGATGTTCTGCATGCGGATCGGGCCGAGTTCCGGATCGGGGACCTCGGTGACGCTGTCCAGCGCCCGGTACTGGGGGTCGTCCATGACGTCCCGTACGTCGTAGACGGGGGCGACCGCGGCCTCGGCCTTGTCGAAGGCGGCGATGACCTCGTCCCGGGTGTGGCGGGCGATCCAGGTGCCCACGGCCTCGTCGAGCACCTCGGCGTGCTCGGCCCGCCCGCTGCCCGAGGAGAACCACGGCTCCGAGACCAGCTCCGGACGGCCGACGAGCCGCATCACGCGCTCGGCCACGGACTGCGCGGAGGTGGAGACGGCGAGCCAGGAGCCGTCGGCCGCCCGGTAGGTGTTGCGCGGGGCGTTGTTGCGGGACCGGTTGCCGGTGCGCGGCTGGACGTAGCCGAGTTGGTCGTACCAGATGGGCTGCGGCCCGAGCACGGTGAGGATGGGCTCGATGATGGCCATGTCGACGACCTGGCCGCGGCCGGTGGAGGCGCGCGCGGTGAGTGCGGTCATGACGGCGTAGGAGGTGGCGAGGGCCGCGATGGAGTCGGCGAGACCGAAGGGCGGCAGCGTGGGCGGGCCGTCCGGCTCCCCGGTGATCGCGGCGAACCCGCTCATGGCCTCGGCGAGGGTGCCGAAACCGGGCCGGTGGCAGTACGGGCCGAACTGGCCGAAGCCCGTGACCCTGGCCAGCACCACCCGGGGGCTGGCGGCGCTGAGTTCCTCCCAGCCGAGCCGCCACCGTTCCAGCGTGCCGGGGCGGAAGTTCTCGATGACGACGTCCGCGGTGGAGGCGAGCCTCAGGAAGGTCTCCCGCCCGCCGTGCGTGGACAGGTCGAGCGTGATGGTCCGCTTGTTGCGGCCGAGTAGCTTCCACCACAGCCCGACGCCGTCCTTGCCGGGGCCATGGCCCCGTGACGGGTCGGGTTTGCGAGGGTGCTCGACCTTGATCACATCGGCGCCGAAGTCACCGAGCATCGTCGCGGCGAGCGGCCCGGCGAAGAGGGTGGCGAGATCGAGGACGCGCAGCCCGGCGAGCGGCCCGTCCGTGGCGGGCGCCCCGGCCGGGGCGGACTGTCGGGCGGCGAAACCGTCGGCGTCGGGGTCGTGCATGGGGGCTCCTTGCGAGTCTCCTGCGGGTGTGTGTGAGTGCGGCGACGGGGGCGTCGGGAACGGCCGTCGGGGCGTGTGCGGGTGCGGTGCGTGGGGGCGGACGGGCTGCACGGGGTCGGGCCGGAGTGCGGGCTCCGTGGCGTGCGGCGGGCCGCGACCGTCCGCAGAGGTCTGCGTCCGGGCGGCTGTCGGGGGCGGGGCCCGCAGTGCCGTCCGGGGCGACAGCCCGTCGCGGGGCCGGGCCGCGCGTCCGCGGCGGACCTCCGCGGACGGACCACGCCGGCTCAGCCGCCCGTGGCGCCCTCCAGCCGGCCGGCGTCGATCTCGGGGCGGTACGGCATGGAGGTCGAGGCGCCGGGGCGCTGGACGGACAGCGCGGCCGCGGTGGACGCCCAGGCCATCGCCTCGGCCGTCGGCCGGCCCTCGACCAGGGCCACGGTGAGGGCGCCGACGAAGGTGTCCCCCGCGGCGGTCGTGTCGACGGCACGCACCCGGGGTGCCGGGACCGTGACGATCCCGGTGCCACGGGCGGCGTGGAGGCTGCCCGCCGAGCCGAGGGTGATCACCACCTCCGGCACCTCCCGGAGCAGCGCCTCCGCCGCCGTCGGCGGGTCGGCGATTCCGGTGAGCAGGGCGGCCTCGTGCTCGTTGGGCACCAGCAGGTCGATGACCGCGAGCAGCTCGGGTGGAAGGGACCGGGCGGGGGCGGGGGTGAGGACGGTCCGTACCCCGTGCCGGCGGGCGGCCTCGGCACCGGCGATCACTCCGGCGAGGGGCAGTTCGAGCTGGAGCAGCAGCGCGTCCGCGGCTCCGATGAGGGTCTCGTCGCCGGGTGTGAGGTGGTCCACGGTCGCGTTGGCGCCCGGGATGACGACGATCGCGTTGCCGCCCTCGTCGTCCACCACGATGTGCGCGGTTCCGGACGGCCCCTCCGCGGTGCGGAGCAGATCGGTGTCGACCGCGGAGTGTTCGAGCGTCTCCCGCAGCACGACGCCGTAGTCGTCCGTGCCGACGGCGCCGATCATCGCCACGTCGCCGCCGGCCCGGGCGGCGGCGACGGCCTGGTTGGCGCCCTTGCCACCGGGAACGGTGCGGAACTCCCGGCCCGTCACGGTCTCCCCGCGCAGCGGAGCCTTCGGGACGTAGACGACGAGGTCCATGTTGGTGCTGCCGAGCACGACGATGCCGGTCATGGGTGCGGGTCCTCCCGGAGAGTGATGCGGTCGCACGTGAGGCGGGCGAGCGAGTCGAAGCCGATGCCGTCGAATCCTCCGACGGTAGTGGCGAGGCGGTTCTTGAGTGGGGCGGTCCAGCGCTCGGGCAGCCGGTCGGGGTGCCCGGCGAGCAGCCCGGCCAGCGAACCGGCCGTGGCGCCGTTGGAGTCCGTGTCCCAGCCGCCCGACACGGCACGGCAGACGGAACCGGTGAAGTCGCCGTCGGCATGGGTGAGCGCGGCGGCGAGCAGCGCGGCGTTGGGGACGACGTGCACCCAGTGGTAGGTGCCGTGCGCGGCGTGCAGCCGGTCCACGACCGTGTCGAAGTCCCCGTGCGCGGCGGCGGTGGCGATCGCGTGCCGCACGGCCCGCGCGAGCCGCGAACGGGGCGGGACGACACGGAGCCCCTCGCGCAGGCACCTGTGCACGTCGGCTCCGCCGCCGGCCGCGACGGCGAGCACGGCCGCGATGAACATGGCCCCGTACACGCCGTTCGCGGTGTGGGTGAGCACCGCGTCGCGGTGGGCCTGTTCGGCCGCGGCGGCCGGGTCGCCCGGGTGGGTCCAGCCGTGGACATCGGCGCGGATCGCCGCGCCGATCCACTCCCGGAAGGGGTTGTGCCGGGTCGCGGTCTCCGGCGGTTCCACGCCGTGGAGGAGATTGCGGTACGCGACCCGCTCGGCGGTGAAGGTACGGCCTGCGGGGAGTTCGTCCAGCCAGAGCCGGGCCACGTCGGCGGTGCCGAAGTCCTGTCCGTACCGCTGGAGGAGGAGCAGGTTCAGCAGCGGGTAGTCGAGGTCGTCGTCCTCGGGCATGCCGTCGATGTTCTCGGCGAGCGAGGTGGGGGCGGAGCGGCGGTTCCAGGGGTGGGCGGCCAGCAGTCCGGGGGGCACGCCCTCGGCGGTGAACCAGGTCGACAGCGGCCAGTTGCCGGCGGCGCGGGCGAGTGCGCGGATGGCGTGCAGGGGGAGCTTCTCCACGGGCTTGCCGAGCAGACAGCCGGCCGCCCGGCCGAGCCAGGCGGCGTGCAGCCGCCGCTCCAGCGGCCCGCGCGGACCGCCGGCGGGCGGGCCTTCCGGCAGGTCGTCCGTCCCGTGCCGTGGCGGCCGGTCCGGCCTGCCGGAGGACGTGTGCGCGGGCAGGGCGTCCGTCCCGGCCCACGCCCCCACCGGCGAACGGGACGCGGGCCAGTCGGGGCACGCGGCCCGGATGGCCGGCAGGCTCGTCGGCTCGCGGTCGGCGAACGGAGCGGGGAGCGCGTCCAGTTCGTCCAGCAGCCGGGTCGCCAGCGTCCGCAGCCGTGGGTCGGCGGACCGGGGCGAGGCACCCGCGGCCGGGGGCGCCGGGGTACCGCCCGCGGTACGCCAGCGGAGTGCGGCCGCAGAGGCGTCGCGGCCGTCCTCGGCGGCCTGCCGGAGCTCGTGGCCTACCAGGTCCTCGGGCTGGACCCAGGAGAGCCGGAGGTTCACCGGGCGTCCGTCAGCCGGGCGAAGGCGGCCTCGTGCGCCCGGTGCCGCCGGGTGTCACGGGCGAAGACCTCGTGGGCGACCTCCGTGAGCGCGCGGGCCGGGGCGTGCAGATCCAGACGGCTGGCCTCGGAGACGGCCTTGACCCATTCGGCCGGGACCGGCTCCTCGCCGTACAGCGCGCCCGCGATCGCGCCGGACATCGTGGCGATCGAGTCGCAGTCCCGGCCGTAGTTCACGGAGCCCAGCACGGTCCTGCGGTAGTCGCCGTCGCCGATGAGCAGCATGCCCAGCGCGATGGGGAGTTCCTCGACGGAGTGCAGCCGGGAGGGGCGGCGGGCGGCGAGGGAGGGGGAGCGGTAGTCGGGACCGACCGTGTCGAAGGGGGCGACCGCCTCGCGGAGCGGACGGAGCGCGGGCTCGAAGTCGCTGTACCGGCAGGCGACTTCGGCCACCGCCTCGATCGCGGAGCGGGTGCCGTCCTTGGCGAGGGACAGAGAGGTCTCGATGACGGTCTCCGGGCCGGCGCCGGGCGTGCAGGCCGCGGCGACGGCGGCCGCGAGGACGCCGGCGGCCTCGCGCCCGTAGGAGGACTGGTGGGCGCCAGCCACGTCCAGGGCCTCCGCGTAGGCTGCGGCCGGGTCCGCGGCGTTGACCAGGCCGATGGGGGCCATGTACATGGCCGCACCGCAGTTGACGATGTTTCCGGCCCCGGCCTCGCGCGGGTCGACATGGCCGTAGTGCAGCCGCGCCGCGAGCCACTTCTCGGCGAGGAACACCCGCTGCAGGGGGAGGGCCTCGGCTTCCAGCTCGGGAATCCAGCGGGGGGTGGAGAGGAGGTCCGGTACGAGGTGGTCGGCGACGGCGTACGCGTCGAGGTGGTCCCGGACGGTGGCGTAGACGCGGACCAGGGCGTGCGTCATCAGGGTGTCGTCGGTGACGTGCCCGTCGCCCTTGTGGTACGGCGCGATGGGGCGGGCGGTGCGCCAGTCGTCGCCGTGCCAGGGGCCCACGATGCCCTGGACGCGGCCGCCGTGGCGTTCCACGATCTGCTCCGGCGTGTAGCCCTCGACCGGCCCGCCGAGCGCGTCGCCCACCGCCGCGCCGACGAGGGAGCCCGTGATGCGGTCGTCGAGCGCGGCTACCGGGTGCGCTGAGAGTGTCATGTCGGAATTGTCCACCCGGGGTGGGTGCGGGTGGGGCAGGCCGCGTCGGGGATTCGCGCACGGGACAGGCGAGTTACGGGCCCGTGGTCCGGTCGGCGCCGTGCAGGGGCGCGGCCCCGGCCGACGACGGGAGGGGCGCCGCGCCCGGCGGTGCGGTGGGCGGCGCGTCCGGCGGGCGGACCCCACGGGCGAGCCGTCCCGCGAGTTCGACGAGGTCCGTACCGGCGAGACGGGGGAGGACGCAGCCGGCCAGGGTACGGCAGGCGTCCCGCCACGCCGCCGGCACCGCCGCGCCGCCGGCGAGGGCCCCGGACAGCGCGCCGGCCAGGGCGGGCGCCGAGTCGGCCACGCGTGACAGGCACGCGGCGGCCGGCAGGGCCCCTCCCATCCCGCCGCGCGCCGCCGTCACCAGGGCGAGGGCGACGGGCACGGTCTCGGCGGCGGCGATGCCGTAGCTGTAGACGTGGTCGACGATCTGGTGTTCCAGCAGGGGCACGAGGGAGAAGGCGTCCTCGGCGTCGCGGGCGAGCGCGAGGGCGTGCCGGGCGTTGCGGCCGATCTCGGTGGCCTCGGGGAGTTCGGCGAGGGCGGCGCCGACGGCCGCGTCCACCCGTGCGCCGCCGAGCGCCGCGGCGACGGCGGCCGCCATGGCGCGGGCGCCGTGCACCCCGTCGCCGTCCTGGGTGTAGCGGGCGTCGAACTCGGCGAGGTCGGCGGCGTTCCGCGGTTCGCCGGGGTGGACGACGGCGAGTACGGCGGCCCGGACGCAGGCGGCGTCGTCGAAGTAGTGCGGGTTGTCGTGGCCCGTGGCGGGCGGGCGCAGCCCGGTCGCGAGATTGCCGAGTCCCGCGCGCACGGAGATCCGGGCACGGAGGGGCGGCACGGCCGCCTCGACCTCGGGGGCGCGGGCCTCGGCCGCGGCGATCTTTCCGGCCAGGGAGTTCCAGGCGGCATCGACGGCAGCGCGCATACGGCGGCAGGGATCGAGTCCGTCGAAGCGCTCACCGGCGGAGGCGAGGACGGTCTCAGCGGTGAAGGCAGCCCACTCGGCGTCGTCGGACGGGCCCAGGCGCAGTGGTTCCGGGGGCTGGTTCAGGGCGATGGGGACCGGGAGCGTGGTCGTGGCGTTCTGTTCGGCGAACGTGTCCAGCTCACGGGTGAGACGCCGGGTCCACTCCGGCATCCGCGCGGCCCGGTGCCGGGCGGCGGGCCACCCGGCGGCGTCACCGGCGGCGAGGCCCAGCAGCAGCCCCTCGATCCGTGCGCGGTACGCGTCATGGGCGGGGGAAGCGGTGCGCCCCCGGGAGCCGGGGGCCTCGCCGGGGCGGACCGCGGTCCGGTGCGGCCAGGAGGAGTAGCCCCAGCCCGACACGGAACCGCCGGTACCGGTCCCGGCGCCGTGGGTGTCCTGTGGCCGGGCCCGCCCGGCGGCCGTGCCGCCGTCCGCCGCCGTGCCGCGCGACCGGTTGCCCGGCGCCGTGTGCCGCCGCAGCGGGTCCGCCCCGTGCCCCG
>NZ_JASHLT010000053.1:40512-53588 GCF_030056615.1 Streptomyces sp. HNM0645
CCGTGCCCCGGCCGCCCTGCCGGGCGCGAGTGCTCCGGTTTCCCCGGGCGCTGCCGCGCGGTGCGGTCCGCACCCAGGGCACCGGCCGAGGGCCCGGGCGCCGGGCGGGGGTCGCGCGGCACGGCGTCGCTGCCCGCAGGTGCCTCGCGTCCCCCGCCGTGCCGCCCCGTCCGGTCCTCGCCCCCGCCGCGCCGGCCCTCCTCCCGACGGCCGTCCTCGCCCTCCCCGCTCCCGCCGCGGCGGTCGTGCCCCGCCGCGTCCTCCCCGTCCCGGAACGGCCCGGGGTCCGGGGTCGGTGCTCCCTCACCGCGGTCCTCGTCGGATGCGTCCGACCCGTCCGACGTCAGGTCCGGAGGGGAGTCCGGGGTGCCGGGGGCGGGGTGGTCCGGGGCGGCCGGGTCGAGGGGGCGGGGGGTCATGACAGTGCCTCGGAGTCGTCGTACGGAGTGAGCAGGTCCGCGATGTCCAGGACGTGGTGGCCGCGCATCGAGGGGAGGCAGCTTCCGCGGACGGGGCCGATCGCGGCGGCCCAGTCCGGCGGGATGGCGGAGGCGCCCGACATCGCGCCGGCCAGCGCGCCCGCGACCGCCGCGGTGGTGTCGGCGTCGCGGCCCATGTTCACCGCGGTCAGCACCGATGTGCGGAAGTCGCCGCGGGCCGCCGCGAACGCCCCGAAGGCGAGGCCGACGGCCTCGGGAGCCAGGTCGGTCCACGGGTAGCCGCCGATGACGACGGCGGAGCGGACCGTCCGTTCGCGGCCGAGCGGGTCCGTCCCGGCGCGTTCCGCCGCGACGACCGCCCGGCGCATGGAGCGCGAGGTCCAGGAGTCGAGGGGGACGACGGACAGGGCCGCGCCGATCACTCCCGCCGGGCCGGCCCCGGCCATCGCCGCGGCCACCCCCGCCGCCACCGCCTGCCCGCCGTAGATGCCCTCGCCGTCATGGCTCACGGAGCCGTCGACGGCCACCAGTCGCGCGGCCTCGTCGGGCCGGCCTGCGGCGAACACGCCGAACGGCGCCGCCCGCATCGCGAGCCCGTCGCTCCAGGCGTGCCGGTGCTGCGCGGTGATGGGAGCCGCCAGCCCTCTGCGCAGGTTCTCCAGTGTGCCGCGCTCGCTGAAGCCGGCGCCCCGGAACGGCCCCTCGTCCAGGTCCGCGATCCAGTGGTGCCAGGCCTTCTCGACGTGGGCCACCGTCAGTGCCGAACCGTGCCGGGCGATCAGCAGCCCGGAGAAGATCGCGTACTCCGTGTCGTCCGTGCCGGCGGGGCTGTCGGTCACGAAGCCCTCGATGCGGCCCCAGCGGCGGCGGATCTCGGACGGTCGCATGTTCTCCGCCGGTGCGCCGAGGGCGTCGCCCACCGCCAGTCCCAGAAGTGCGCCGCGGGCCCGATCGCATGCAATCCAGTCCACCGCGCCACTCCTTCGCACCCCCTCGGGCCTGTTCCCCGATCTGTCCCCCGCGGGGCGCCGGGTGGGGGCACGGGGGACATCGGTTCACACGTCCGGCCCAAGAGCGGAGCGCACCGCCCTGCCAGGTAAGTAAAGCCTGCCTTGCTAGCGCGCCCCTTACATCGCGCGTACTTTCGAGGACGGAAGAAGGGGCGGGACGCGGACGCGGACCGCTCGGGTTCGAGGGGAGAGCTGTGTCCATCATCGAGACCGAGGCGACGCTTCACGAGGCGCACCGCGACAACCACACGCACCGTGACGTCAACGGCGGCTGGCTGCGTCCCGCGGTGTTCGGCGCGATGGACGGGCTCGTGTCCAACCTGGCCCTGATGACCGGGGTCGCCGGCGGCTCCGCCTCCCCGCAGACCATCGTGATCACGGGCCTCGCCGGCCTCGCGGCCGGCGCCTTCTCGATGGCGGCCGGCGAGTACACCTCGGTCGCCTCGCAGCGCGAGCTCGTCCAGGCGGAACTGGACGTCGAGCGCCGTGAGCTGCGCAAGCACCCGGTCGACGAGATGGAGGAGCTGGCCGCGCTGTACGTGGCCCGCGGAGTCGAGCCCCGGCTGGCCCGAGAGGTGGCCGTACAGCTGTCCAGGGACCCGGAGCAGGCGCTGGAGATCCACGCCCGCGAGGAGCTGGGCATCGACCCGGACGACCTGCCCTCGCCGGCCGTCGCCGCCGTCTCGTCGTTCGGATCGTTCGCCCTGGGCGCGCTGCTGCCGGTCCTGCCGTACCTGCTGGGCGCCGCCTCGCTGTGGCCCGCGGTGCTGCTGGCGCTCCTGGGGCTGTTCGCCTGCGGCGCGCTGGTGTCCCGGGTGACCGCCCGCGGCTGGTGGTTCAGCGGGCTGCGGCAGCTGGCCCTGGGCGGTGCCGCGGCGGCGGTGACGTACGGGATCGGAAGCCTGGTCGGGGCCGCGGTGTAGGGCGTGTTTCCCAAGTGGCGCCGTCACGGCCTCCGGGGCATTCCCCGGAGGCTGTGACCTATGTCCTCTGCCCTATCGGGCCGCGAGGTGCCACACTTGTTGGTGGCCTCACACCATGAGCCGTTACCCGGCGGTTTCGAATCCTTAACCGCGGGGCATGAGCCACAAGCGCTGTGGGCAACGAAGCCTGCTCAGCACCCCGGGTCCGTGGACACCGATCCCAAGCCGATCTTGTCCGCACCCGCCCCCACCTGCGCCGCTATCAGATCCCCATAGCGCGGTGTCCGCATGTTGGAATGGGCTATCCGCTTCCCGAGAACCACTCCATCATGTAACCTGCACGAAATTTCAGCGGAGGGCCAACGTCGTCCCTCGGCACCGCCACATGCCACGACGACGACGGGAGAGCCGATGCGTTCCGACGCCTGGTCGCCCATGGACGGTCGCCCCGCTCCGCAGGGGATGTACGACCCCCGTAACGAACACGACGCCTGCGGTGTCGGGTTCGTGGCCACCCTCACCGGTGTTGCCAGCCATGAGCTGGTCGAGCAGGCGTTGACCGTGCTGCGCAACCTCGAGCACCGCGGAGCCACCGGCTCCGAGCCCGACTCCGGCGACGGGGCCGGCATCCTGCTCCAGGTCCCCGACGCCTTCCTGCGCGAGGTCGCCGGATTCGAGCTCCCCGAGGCCGGTTCGTACGCCGTCGGCATCGCCTTCGTCCCCCAGGGCGCAGAGGACGAAGCCGTCTCACGGATCGAGACGATCGCCGCCGAGGAGGGTCTCGACGTCCTCGGCTGGCGCGAGGTCCCCGTCGCGCCCGAGCTGCTCGGCGCCACGGCCCGTTCGACGATGCCCGCCTTCCGCCAGCTCTTCGTGAGCGGGGGCACCTCCCGGGCCGAAGGCTCCGGGGGAGGCGCGATCAGCGGCATCGCCCTCGACCGCAAGGCGTTCGTGCTGCGCAAGCGCGCCGAGCGCGAGGCCGGCGTGTACTTCCCGTCGCTCTCCGCCCGCACCATCGTCTACAAGGGCATGCTGACCACCGGCCAGCTGGAGCCCTTCTTCCCGGACCTCTCGGACCGCCGTCTCGCCACCGCCGTGGCCCTGGTCCACTCGCGCTTCTCCACGAACACGTTCCCGAGCTGGCCGCTCGCCCACCCGTACCGCTTCGTGGCGCACAACGGTGAGATCAACACCGTCAAGGGCAACCGCAACTGGATGCGGGCCCGTGAGTCGCAGCTGGTCAGCGAGCTGTTCGGAGACAGGGACCTGGACCGGACCTTCCCGGTCTGCACCCCGGACGCCTCCGACTCCGCCTCCTTCGACGAGGTCCTGGAACTGCTCCACCTCGGCGGCCGCTCGCTGCCCCACAGCGTCCTGATGATGGTCCCCGAGGCGTGGGAGAACCACGACTCCATGGACCCGGCCCGGCGCGCCTTCTACCAGTACCACTCCACGATGATGGAGCCCTGGGACGGCCCGGCCTGCGTCACCTTCACCGACGGCATCCAGGTCGGCGCGGTCCTCGACCGCAACGGCCTGCGCCCCGGCCGCTACTGGGTCACCGACGACGGCCTCGTCGTGCTCTCCTCCGAGGTCGGCGTCCTGGACATCGACCCCGCCAAGGTCGTCCGCAAGGGCCGCCTCCAGCCGGGCCGGATGTTCCTCGTCGACACCGCCGAGCACCGCATCATCGAGGACGACGAGATCAAGGCGTCGCTGGCCGCCGAGCACCCCTACGAGGAGTGGCTCGAGGCCGGGATCATCGAGCTCGGCGACCTGCCCGAGCGCGAGCACATCGTCCACACCCACGCCTCGGTCACCCGCCGTCAGCAGACCTTCGGCTACACGGAGGAGGAGCTGCGCGTCCTGCTCGCGCCGATGGCCCGCACCGGCGCCGAGCCGATCGGCTCCATGGGCACCGACTCGCCGATCGCGGCCCTCTCCGAGCGCCCGCGGCTGCTCTTCGACTACTTCACCCAGCTGTTCGCGCAGGTCACCAATCCGCCGCTGGACGCCATCCGCGAGGAGCTCGTCACCTCGCTGATCTCCTCGCTCGGCCCGCAGGGCAACCTGCTGGAGCCGACCGCGGCGTCGTGCCGCTCGGTCACCCTGCCGTTCCCGGTGATCGACAACGACGAGCTGGCCAAGCTCATCCACATCAACGCCGACGGCGACATGCCCGGCATGAAGGCCGTCACTCTGTCCGGTCTCTTCCGGGTCTCCGGCGGCGGCGACGCGCTCGCCGCCCGGCTGGACGAGATCTGCGCCGAGGCCGACGCCGCCATCGAGGGCGGCGCCAGGCTCATCGTGCTGTCCGACCGGCACTCCGATGCCGAGCAGGCGCCGATCCCGTCGCTGCTGCTCACCGCCGCGGTCCACCACCACCTCATCCGCACCAAGCAGCGCACCCACGTGGGCCTGCTGGTCGAGGCCGGCGACGTCCGCGAGGTGCACCACGTCGCGCTGCTCATCGGCTACGGCGCCGCCGCGGTCAACCCGTACCTGGCGATGGAGTCCGTGGAGGACCTGCTGCGCGCCGGTACGTTCATCGAGGGCCTGGAGCCCGAGCAGGCGATCCGCAACCTGATCAAGGCCCTCGGCAAGGGCGTCCTCAAGGTCATGTCCAAGATGGGCATCTCGACCGTCGCCTCCTACCGCGGCGCCCAGGTCTTCGAGGCCGTCGGTCTCGACGACGCCTTCGTCGCCAAGTACTTCGACGGCACCGCGACGAAGATCGGCGGCGCCGGCCTCGACGTCGTCGCCACGGAGGTCGCCGCCCGGCACGCCAAGGCGTACCCGGCCAGCGGCATCGCCCCGGCGCACCGCGCGCTGGACATCGGCGGCGAGTACCAGTGGCGCCGCGAGGGCGAACCGCACCTGTTCGACCCGGAGACCGTCTTCCGCCTGCAGCACGCCACGCGCACCAAGCGGTACGACATCTTCAAGCAGTACACGGGCCGGGTGAACGAGCAGTCCGAGCGCCTGATGACGCTCCGTGGCCTGTTCGGCTTCAAGTCCGACCGCCCGTCGATCCCCGTCGACGAGGTCGAGCCGGTCAGCGAGATCGTCAGGCGCTTCTCCACCGGCGCCATGTCGTACGGCTCCATCTCCAAGGAGGCGCACGAGACCCTCGCCATCGCCATGAACCAGCTGGGCGGCAAGTCCAACACGGGTGAGGGCGGCGAGGACCCGGACCGCCTGTACGACCCGGCGCGCCGCTCCAGCATCAAGCAGGTCGCCTCCGGCCGCTTCGGCGTGACCTCCGAGTACCTGGTCAACGCGGACGACATCCAGATCAAGATGGCCCAGGGCGCCAAGCCCGGCGAGGGCGGCCAGCTGCCCGGCCCCAAGGTCTACCCGTGGGTCGCCAGGACCCGGCACTCCACCCCGGGTGTCGGCCTGATCTCCCCGCCGCCGCACCACGACATCTACTCGATCGAGGACCTGGCGCAGCTGATCCACGACCTCAAGAACGCCAACCCGGCCGCCCGCATCCACGTGAAGCTGGTGTCCGAGGTCGGCGTCGGCACGGTCGCCGCGGGCGTCTCCAAGGCCCACGCGGACGTGGTCCTCATCTCCGGCCACGACGGCGGCACCGGCGCCTCGCCGCTCACCTCGCTGAAGCACGCGGGCGGCCCCTGGGAGCTCGGCCTCGCCGAGACCCAGCAGACGCTGCTGCTCAACGGCCTCCGCGACCGGATCGTCGTGCAGACCGACGGTCAGCTGAAGACCGGCCGCGACGTCGTCATCGCCGCGCTCCTCGGCGCCGAGGAGTTCGGTTTCGCGACCGCCCCGCTCGTCGTCTCCGGCTGCATCATGATGCGCGTCTGCCACCTGGACACCTGCCCGGTCGGCATCGCCACGCAGAACCCGGTCCTGCGCGAGCGCTTCACCGGCAAGGCCGAGTTCGTCGTCAACTTCTTCGAGTTCATCGCCGAAGAGGTCCGCGAACTGCTCGCCGAGCTGGGCTTCCGCACCCTGGACGAGGCGGTCGGCCACGCCGAGTTGCTGGACACCACCCGGGCCGTGAACCACTGGAAGGCCCAGGGCCTCGACCTGGCGCCGCTGTTCCACGTGCCCGAGCTGCCCGAGGGCGCCGTCCGCCACCAGCTGGTCGAGCAGGACCACGGCCTGGAGAAGGCCCTGGACAACGAGCTGATCAAGCTGTCCGCGGACGCGCTGGCCGCGGCCACCGCCGAGGAGGCCCAGCCGGTCCGCGCCCAGGTCGCGATCCGGAACATCAACCGGACCGTCGGCACCATGCTCGGCCACGAGGTGACCAAGAAGTTCGGCGGTGCGGGCCTGCCCGACGACACCATCGACATCACCTTCACCGGATCGGCCGGCCAGTCCTTCGGCGCCTTCCTGCCGCGCGGCGTCACGCTGCGCCTGGAGGGCGACGCCAACGACTACGTCGGCAAGGGCCTCTCCGGCGGCCGGATCGTCGTCCGCCCCGACCGCGGCGCCGACCACCTGGCCGAGTACTCGACCATCGCGGGCAACACCATCGCCTACGGCGCCACCGGCGGCGAGCTGTTCCTGCGCGGCCGCACCGGCGAGCGCTTCTGCGTACGCAACTCCGGTGCGCTGGTGGTCTCCGAGGGCGTGGGCGACCACGGCTGCGAGTACATGACCGGCGGCCATGCCGTCGTCCTCGGCGGGACGGGACGCAATTTCGCGGCCGGCATGTCCGGCGGTGTCGCGTACGTCGTCGACCTCGACGAGGACAACGTCAACGCCGGCAACGCGAACGCCGTCGAGACCCCGAGCGACGCCGACAAGGAGTGGCTGCACGACGTCGTGCGTCGCCACCACGAGGAGACGGGTTCCACCGTGGCCGAGAAGCTCCTCGCCGACTGGCCCGCCGCAGCGGACCGGTTCAGCAAGATCATCCCGACCACGTACAAGGCCGTGCTCGCCGCCAAGGACGCCGCTGAGCTCGCCGGTCTCTCCGAGCGGGAGACCACCGAGAAGATGATGGAGGCGGCGACCCATGGCTGACCCCAAGGGCTTCCTGACCACCGGGCGCGAGGTCGCCGAGACCCGCCCCGTCGCCGAGCGCGTCAAGGACTGGAACGAGGTCTACGTCCCCGGCTCCCTGCTGCCGATCATCAGCAAGCAGGCCGGGCGCTGCATGGACTGCGGCATCCCGTTCTGCCACAACGGCTGCCCGCTCGGGAACCTCATCCCGGAGTGGAACGACTACGCCTACCGCGAGAACTGGCAGGCGGCGAGCGAGCGGCTGCACGCCACGAACAACTTCCCGGAGTTCACCGGACGGCTGTGCCCCGCCCCGTGCGAGTCGGCGTGTGTCCTCGGCATCAGCCAGCCCGCCGTCACCATCAAGAACGTCGAGGTCTCGATCATCGACAAGGCGTGGGACACGGGTGACGTCAAGCCGCAGCCGCCGGAGCGGCTGTCCGGCAAGACCGTCGCGGTGATCGGCTCCGGGCCGGCGGGCCTCGCCGCCGCCCAGCAGCTGACGCGGGCCGGCCACACCGTCGTCGTCTACGAGCGCGCCGACCGCATCGGCGGTCTCCTCCGGTACGGGATCCCCGAGTTCAAGATGGAGAAGCGGCACGTCAACCGGCGTATCGAGCAGATGCGCGCCGAGGGCACCAAGTTCCGTACCGGGATCGAGATCGGCCGTGACCTCACGGCGACGGACCTGCGCAAGCGGTTCGACGCGGTCGTCATCGCCGCCGGTGCCACGACCGCGCGCGACCTTCCGGTGCAGGGCCGTGAACTGAACGGCATCCACCAGGCGATGGAGTACCTGCCGCTCTCCAACAAGGTCGTCGAGGGCGACTTCGTGACCCCGCCGATCACCGCCGAGGGCAAGCACGTCGTCGTCATCGGCGGCGGCGACACCGGCGCCGACTGCGTCGGTACCGCCCACCGCCAGGGCGCGGCGTCCGTCACCCAGCTGGAGATCATGCCCCGGCCGGGCGAGGAGCGCAGCTCCGGACAGCCGTGGCCGACGTTCCCGATGCTCTACAAGGTGACGTCCGCGCACGAGGAGGGCGGCGAGCGGGTCTACTCCGTCTCCACCACCCACTTCGAGGGCGACGCGGACGGCAACGTGCAGTCCCTGCACCTCGTCGAGGTCGAGTTCGTCGACGGCAAGCTGACCCGGAAGCCGGGCACCGAGCGTGCCATCCCGGCCCAGCTGGTCACCCTCGCCATGGGCTTCACCGGCACCGACGTCGAGAACGGCCTGGTCTCCCAGTTCGGCCTGGCGCTGGACGAGCGCGGCAACATCGCCCGCGACGCGGACTTCGCCACCAACATCGACGGCGTCTACGTCGCCGGCGACGCGGGCCGCGGCCAGTCCCTGATCGTCTGGGCCATCGCCGAGGGCCGCTCCGCGGCGCGCGGGGTGGACCGCTACCTCACGGGCGCGAGCGAACTGCCCGCCCCGATCCGCCCGACGGACCGTGCCCTGACGGTCTGACCCGGCAGTCCCACCAGCCGGACCGTGCGCTGACGGTCCCTCAAATACGTCCCGTACAAAGGCGTACGGAACAGACGCGGCGCCTGCCCCCGTCCCCGACCGGACCGGGCAGGCGCCGCGGCATCTTCCGGGGTGACGGTACGCGCGCGTAGCCTCGCGGTCCGCGCGTGCAGCCCTCCGGCGTAGTCTCACGGCACGGGTGCCGGTCCGCGCGCACGGGACCCGCGGATGCCCAGCGAACGGAGACACGCCCATGGCGGCCATCAGCCTGCGCAAGATCGAGGAGACCGCGCCCGCCCTCGTCAGCCTCTACAAGTCCGCCGGGGTGTCGCTGGCGAAGCACGGGCTGAGCGACCGGCGTGCGGCGGTGTACCTGGTGGTCGACTACTCCGGCTCCATGAAGCCCTACTACAAGGACGGCAGTGTCCAGGCCCTCGCGGACCGGGTCCTCGGCCTCTCGGCCCATCTGGACGACGACGGGCGCGTCCCCGTCGTCTTCTTCTCCACGGACATCGACGCCGAGACCGACATCGAACTCGACGACCACGAGGGCCGGATGGACCGGATCGTCGCCGGGCTCGGCCACATGGGCAGGACCAGCTACCACCTGGCGATGGACGCGGTCATCGACCACTACCTGGAGAGCGGTGCCACGGCGCCCGCGCTCGTCGTCTTCCAGACCGACGGCGGGCCGACCAACAAGCTCGCCGCGGAACGGTATCTGTGCAAGGCGGCGAAGCTGCCGATGTTCTGGCAGTTCATCGGCTTCGGTGACCGGGGCAGCCGACAGTTCGACTTCCTGCGCAGACTCGACGACCTGGCGGTCCCCGCGAAGCGTCCCGTCGACAACGCGGGCTTCTTCCACGCCGGGCAGGACCCGCGGCGGCTCCGCGACGACGAACTGTACGACCATCTGTTGTCCGAGTTCCCGGTGTGGCTGGCGAACGCCCGGGCGTTGGGGATCGTGCGCTCCTGACGCCCGGTACCCCGTCGGCCCCGACCGGGCCGCGGTACGAGGTGGCCGCCGTCGGAGCGACGTGCCGGCCGTCACGGCGGCCCGCTCCGGATACCCGACAGCGGATGTCCGGTATTCGGGGTCTCCTGGGCCCATGGGCAACAGCTGGGCAGACTTTCAGGCGGCGGAACCGGACTTCGCCACGGTGGTGCGGGAGCGCTTCGAGAAGTACGGACACCATGTCCTCGCGACCCTCCGCAAGGACGGATCACCACGGCTCACCGGGCTGGAGGTGACCTTCCGCTCCGGTGAGCTGTGGCTCGGGATGATGCCGGACTCCCGCAAGGCGCTGGACCTGCTGCGCGACCCGCGGTTCGCGATCCACGCCAACCCGGGCCCGGACGACTCCATGGCCGACGGGGACGCCCGCATCGGCGGACGGGCCGTGGAGGTGACCGATCCGGAGGCGAAGGCCCCGTTCCAGTCGGTGGCCGAGGCACCGGAGCCGTTCCACCTCTTCCGGGTGGAGCTGGCGGAGGTGGTGCGGATCGGGGTCGAGGGCGACGAACTGGTCGTCCGCGGCTGGCAACCGGGCCGCGGCCTGCGGACCGTGCGGCGCCGCTAGGGCGTGTTTCGAAAGTCCCGTCCGGGCGGACGACGCTCCGTCGAAACACGCCCCAGGTGTGGTGAACCCGAGCGTCGACAACGCTCGGGATCGCTCGGCCGTTACGGGCACGTGCCGCGGCGCGGGGTGCTGCGCGGAAGGTCAGAGCCCGGCCACCTTGGCGCTCGCCGACAGTTCGTAGACCAGCGTCACCGTGCGGTGGCCTCCCGGTGGGAGGGCGACGTCCCAGCGGGCGATGCCGTCGGCGTCGACCGCGTCGGGCGGCGGCGAGCAGGCTTCCTTGCGCAGGGACACCTCCACGGCCGAGACCTCGGAGACCGGGATCCGTTCGCGGAGGGCGACCATCCGTTCGCCGTGCTCCCCGGGTGCGGAGAACCGGGACAGGTGCAGCCGGACCGTGCGGGTGACCACGGTCCGCTGCGTGATGCCGGCGGTGCCGCGGGTCTCCTCGGTCTCCCGGACCACGCGGTGGTCGTCGGAACTGCCGAAGGCCAGCTCGACGGGAGCGCCGGGTGCCGTGAAGCCCAGCGTGCCGCGGCCGGTGAAGCCGCTGTCGCGGATCAGGTCCACGGGCCCGGCGAGCAGCGCGTGGCCGGACCGGTTGTCGCCCCGCACGACCTGCGTGACCAGCGGTGACAGCTCGGGCGAGCAGGCGTACTCGCTGCGCGCGGCCGAGGTGAAGGCGGAGACGGGCACCCGGTGGGCACGGCCGTCGCCGGCCACCGAGACCGGAGTCGGTGACTCCAGCACCCGTACCTCGCCGCCGTCGTCCACCCCGGGCAGGCCGACCACCGGGGCCGGGCCGAGGTCCCCGATCTCCTCCTCGCGCAGTTCGACGTCGACCGTGCGGCGCTCGGCCGCGGAGCGGTCCCTGAGCGTCAGCCGGTCCTCGTCGAGCCGCGGCGGGTCGGTGGCCAGCGCCGAACGGGCCGTCGAGAACGTCAGCCGCACGCCCGACCAGTCCTCGCCGGTGCGCTGCCAGACCATCGCCTCGGTCTCCAGCGTCAGGGTCCCGCCCTCGAGCACGGCCCGGTAGGCGGGGCGCCACAGGGCACACGGAGTCAGATGACTCAGCCGCAGCCGGGCCGGTCCGGCCACCGCGGCGTCCACGGTCAGCTCGATGTGGCCGGTCAGTTCGGCGGGCTCCGTCTCGGCGAGGGCCAGCGCCCGGCGGGTCTCCCCGAGTCCGGCCGCGACGGCGGACAGCCGGGCTTCCACGGTGCGGAGCTCCTCGCCGTAGGTGTCGCGCTCGGTGTCCACCCGGTCCAGTTCGCGGGACCAGCGCTCCGGTTCGGCCTCGCCCGCCCCGGCGCCCTCGCCGATCTCCCGCAGCAGATCGGCGGCCAGCCGGCCGAGCAGGTCGAGGCGGGCCCGGAGGCGGTCGCGCCGCTTTCCCAGGGCCTTCTGTTCCTCTTCGAGTTCGTGCTCGCCACGGCGGAGCGCCGAGTCGTCGCCGGTGGGCGGCTGCGCGCTCCGCGGCGTCCGGTCGCGGACGATCCGCAGATCGAGCACGTTCGCCGGACGGTCCGGGTGATCGGCCGTCAGCTCGGCGTGCAGGGTGCGGTCGACGGCCAGCGCGCTGACCGGCCCGAGCCGCAGCCGCTGGACCCCGGCCGCGAGGTCCAGCACGGTGACGCGCTCGACGTGGGCCCGGTCCTCCAGGCAGGTCGCGGCGGTGACGGGCAAGGGGATCGGCAACGGGTCCGTGGGCATCGCTTCAGCTCCTCCGGTTGCCGCCGGCCAGGGCCTTGCCGGCCGGGATGCGGATCTCGTAGCCGCCGTCGAGCGCTGCGGTGGCGCCGGCGGGAAGGTCCACCCGCCAGATGCGGGTACCGGGCGCGTGGTGTTCGGGTCCTTCACCGTCCACGGGCGCCGTCCAGTCGGCCCGTTCCTCGATCCTCGCATCCGGTTCCGAGGTGACCGGTACGCGCTCGCGGACCTCCACGGTGACGTGGCTTCCGAGCCGGTTGGCCAGCTCCACTCGGATCCGGTGGTCGAGCACGGTGGTGTTGTTGCGCAGGCCCGCGGTGGACTCGTGCAGCTCGGTGCGGCGGGTGACCCGGACGGCCTCCGCCGGGCCCAGACCCACGCGGCGGACCCCGCCCGGGGCGAGCGTGGGCAGTGCGGCGGTCAGCACGAAGCGGTCGTCGACGGTGACCTCCACCGGGCCGGCGAGGAGGGCCCGGTCGGTGGCGTTGGAGAGCACCAGCGTGGCGTACACGGTCTCCTCCACGGACGGCACGCAGAGGTACTCGGTGCGCAGACCGACGGGCATCTCGGCGACGGTGACGGTGTGCCAGGCGCCGTCCGACGGGATGTCGGCGCGGGCGGCGGCGTCGTAGCGGTGGTCGAAGGAGCCCGCCGACTCGCGGGGCGGCACGGCGTGCCCCGGCAGCGGCAGCGCGGCCACCGCCTCGGCCCGGCGGCGGTACTCGGCGGCCACCGGGTCGCCGGGGGAAGCGGGGAAGAGCCGCCCCCTGCGACTGTGCTGCTCGTCCGGGCCGCTCAGGACGAGGGCGGCGTAGTCGAGCTCGGCACCGCTCGGCCGTGGAGGACCGGCCGCCGGTTCCGGTGGCGCTGGCGGCGCGGAACTGCCGGGGGCGGCCGGAGCCATGGGGCCGCGGGCCGCGAAGGCCGCGCCGCGCGCGCGTGGCCCGGCGCCCGGTCGT
>NZ_JASHLT010000054.1:0-73502 GCF_030056615.1 Streptomyces sp. HNM0645
CCTGCGGCGCTGTCCCTGCCCGCCCACCACCGAGGAACCCGTTGGAGACCCCGACCCGAGCGTCGGGCCCAAGCCATGCCCACTCAACGACCAGGGGCCGACCGCACCAATCCTCCGCCATCACCCCAGCTCAACCACTCGAAGCGAAACGGGGAGGCTAACTTGGCCCAGGAGCCCAGGAGCCCAGGAGCCCAGGAGCCCAGGAGCCCAGGAGCCCAGGAGCCCAGGAGCCCAGGAGGCCGGGAGTGGGGAAGCGGGCCGTCAGTTTTCGACTGTGGTACTGGATCCTGGTGTTCCGGTGCGGGTGCCCTCCCGTGCGTAGGTCTCGGTCGTCACTGTTCCCTGGGGGTCGGTGAAGGTGAAGTGGACGCTCGATGAGGTGACGGTGTACGCCACCTCGCCGGCGGCGCCGTCGCGAGAGTACTCAAGCCGGTAGGAGCCTGATTCGGGGGATTTGAAGCCCGTGATGGTTGCTCCGGCCAGTGGCGTCTGGGCAGGCCGGAACGGGGTGGCGACGGGCTGAGGGTCCACCTGGTCGTCCACGACGCTGACGACTCCTCGCAGGCCTCCGTTGATGTAGGGGTAGGTGCGCGTGCCATGGTAGTGGTAGGTACCACCAGGCAACTTGTGACCGTTGAACTTGTCCAGGCCGGTAACGGTGCTGCCATCGGGCTCGGTCTCACCGTAGATCGGATAGCCATCGAGCGCGTAGGCGATGGGTCGCTTCTTGCCGACGGAGTCCTGCAGGTGCAGAGGGGCGATGTGGTAGTGGTAGTCGTCGCCTCGTCCGGCGTGGCCGCCCCACTCGTCGAGCTCGCCCGCCAGGTATGCGTCGTCGCCTCGGTTGTTGAGCGCGTTGAAGATCGGTACGCCGTTCACCGCCAGGGCGATCGCGCCGCGGTAGAGCGCTGTCTTTCCCGACACCGGCTCGTCGGCCAGTGCCGGAGCGGACGGGATACGCCAGGCGTTGGCCCCGGCGTAGGGCTGGGACACAGGTACCTGCTGCTGCCAACTCGTTATGCCCACCATCATGTTGTGGGCCGGCAGGCCGTTGCTCTCGACGAGCCAGAACTCGCCGTCATTGACGACCTTGACGGTGTCGGCGAACTCGTCGAAGCCACTCAGCGTGGTGAGCGACGCCCCGCTCGCCCCTTCGGCTGTGCCCGTACTCCGGGAGGAGCCGCTGCATGCCGCCAGGAAGACGGCGCCCAGGCCCGTTGCTCCCGCTCGCAGTGCCCGACGCCTGGTCACCATGTGTGCAGGAAGTCGGATGTAGCCGTGTTCGTGGTGCTCGCGCGGGTCAGGCATGTGAAAGATCTCCTATGAGCTGTGGGTGTAGGTGACGGTGATGGAGTCGTGGGCAAGGGTGATGCCGTCGACAGCGGCCAGCAGTGCCTCACGGTCGACAGCCGCCGGGTCGGGCAGATCGGCCGACCCGGACAGGGCGTACACGGTGATGGTGTAGGCCCTCTTCCCCGGTCCCTTCGAACACGGAGGTGCGTAGTTGAGTTGGTTGTTCACACTGTTGGTGCCGACGGTCGCGTCGCCGTTCGAGCCGGCCGCGAGGCCCGTGGCGGCCGGATCGATGCCCCACAGTGTCCAGTACCAGTGCCATTCGTCGTCGGGGGCGTGATGATCCATCAGCACCGCGAGGCTTCTCGTCCCGTCGGGCACGTCGGCCCACTTGATCGGTGGTGAGATCGCCGAACCGCCGCAGGTGAAGTCGACGGGGAGTTCCCCGCCGTCGGCCATCGCCGGACTGCTGATGCTGAACCCGGTCGAGGTCGCTGTGCCGGTCGGCTGTGAGGACACTTCGGCTCTGGTCGTGTCTGATCTGGTGGGTGTTGCTGACGATGTCGTCGTCGATCCGCCACCGTCGCCGCAGGCGGTGGTGATCAAGGCGAGTGCCAGAACGACGGGCATGTGCGCGCCGCGTTGGAACGATGTCATGCGGTGCTCTCTTGTGTGTCCAGAAAGGATTGGTGGTTGATCGCGTAGACGGTTGAGCGCTGGTTTGTAAGCTCGTCGTCGCTTGCCGGCGGAAGTCCGGTCCGGGTAGCTGTCAGGGGGCCCGGTAGCGGGCTGGCGGCTTCGTCTGGGGGTGGGGGTGGAGGTGGTTGCCGCCGCCTGTGCCGCCGTGTAGTCCTCGGGAACCACCTGGCCGGTCGGCAGGGTGTAGTGGCCGGTGTACTTCGTGGCGGGCCGTTTGACGAAGACAACCTTGGCCGTGGCCGATATCCCGCTGGAGATCGTCTCCGACGTCTCCGTCGATTCATTGAACGTCTTCGAGAACGTTCTGGTCATGCTCTGCAGGTGAGAGCTGGAATTCGTGAGGGTGACTATTTCCTCGGACGGCATCCACGCGTTCTCCGCCTCATCAGGCGTGAAAGTGCAGCCGGCGGATGCGACGCAGGCGTTCCACGCCTCGCTCTGCTTCCATCCGAACGCCAGCTTCAGCGATGCGACGGAGAAGTCCAGATTGACGTATTTGCTGGACTGATTCACCCCGGACGACGGCCATCCGACCACCGTGGACGCGGAGGATGCGTCGGAGCTGGACATGAACGTCGGCGATCAGTCCCCGTAGGGGATGTAGCTGCCGAAGTCCTTGAGGTAGGGAACCAGCTGGTACGACGTGCTGTGGCCGCAGTAGGAGGCGGGGCTGGTGGACACCACACTCAGTTGGTGGTTTGACCCGGGGTCGTACAGATCGATCAGCTTGTGGAGTCCACGCGCGTCGATCGCGTCGGACAGGCCCGACAGGGTCCTGGCACAGAACCAGTCGGACACGGTGGACGGTGCGTCGACCCACTGCGCGCAGTGGCGGTTGGCGGTGCCGGAGAACATGGCTGCCGGGGCCGACTCCGCTGCCTGCGGGATCGAGGCTGCCGCCGCCGGCGCGGCTGTCACCGCACCCAGAGCCACGACCGGCGCCAGCACCGAGAGCGGCCGGCTGAGCCGTGTCCGAGACGCCCTGCCCGATATCGTGTACGTGCGCGAGGTGGTTTTCATGCGCATGCCAATGATCCTTTCCGTGTCGACGGTCACCGTCAGGAGCTTGTGTGGCGACCGCTCAAGGGACCCTGCTTCGGACCGGCGGTTGTCGCAGGGGCGTTTTGTGGGGCGCATCCCGGATACTCACCCGCTCGAGTCGCCCAGTCTGCGCCTTGTTTAACGCCGCCATAAACCGCCGCCCGGAACCAGGACAGCCCAAACCGCGGAGTCCTTTCCGCGGAGTTCGATGACGGGACCTTACATGCGCCCTCCATTCCTGCAATAGGCACCGATCTTGAATCTGTGAGTGAGATTGATGAAGACTTGAGGTTACTGATTGGTTTTTTGACCGGTTGTTATCTATTTCAACAACGGGCGCACAGGTGAGGTCTTGGCGCGCTGGAGCAAAAGGGGTGGAGTCGGGAGAATTTTCCGGCACTTCGGCCATGGCCCCCTGCTCGATACGCGTGAAGCTCCCAAGAAACTCACATCGAATTCACAGCTTTCGGCGCTCCTCACAGGCAGTGAGCCATTTCCATCCTTACTCCGAGCTGGTCAGATGAAGGGTGAGGACGGCTTTGACGAGGCTGGTGATCCGGGTGGTCGAGCACCGCAGTTTGCGGAGAAGCCGCCAGGACTTGAGGGTGGCGACGGCCTGCTCGACGAGGGCCCGGACCTTCGCGTGGGACCGGTTCACCGCCTGCTGGCCTGCGGAGAGGGTTTCTCACCGTCCCCAGCACGGGATGCGGGCCGTGCCGCCGGCACCTCGGTACCCCTTGTCGGCCGAGCACGGGATGTCTGCCTCGGTGAGGGCGTCGACGATGCCGTGTTCGCGGGCCGCGCGGATGTCGTGGACGGTGCCGGGCAAGGCCGGTGATGCCCAGAGCAGTCGACCGAAGGGGTCGGCGGTGATCTGCACGTTCAGCCCGTGCTTCTTGTGTTTGCCGGAGCAGAACGGCCGGTCCGCGGCAATGCGGTCGATCGGCAGCAGCGTGCCGTCCAGGAGGAGGTACGCCTTCGCCGACGCGGTCCGCACCGTGTCGGTCAGGGTGGGGGCGAGAGCGGCCAGGAGCTCGACCGCCTCGGTGAGATGGCGGTAGGCCGTCGTGGTGCCGATGCCGAAGCCTGCCGCGAGATGGGCGTAGGTGTGTCCCATCCGCAGATGGGCGAGGGGCCTGGCGGCCGGCGCTCAGGCGCCGCCACCGGGAGCCGATCGCGCGGCGGTGCCGCCGCAACTGCTGCGTGAGGAAGCGGAGGGTGGAGCTGGACACGTCGACGCCCGACGGGTAGACAGGCACGTGAAGCCTCTGGTGGAGCCGGTTCTCTTGGTCGAAAACCCATCTATCAGGGGCTTCACCGCGTTGTCAGCCCAACTGCCGCACGCCCGAACCAGGTTGGAAAAGAATCAGTGCGCGCGGAGGCCATATGTTCGGCCACGGATGACGGTGATCCGGCGGCCCGCCACGCGCGCAACGAAGGGTGTTGTCATCTCTGAAGGAGTGGGGTCGGTCACAGGGTCTCTGAGGAGTCGCGAGGTGGGTGGTTCGTCTGCTGGGCACGGGATGTGACGAGTCGTCGGCTCGTGGCGGTGACGGGTTCTGGAAGCAGTGCAGGCATGGCCGCCTGGTGATCACGTGGGTGTCGAATCCGTATGAGCACCGAGCGAGTCCATGCCTGCCCGCCCGTCGTCCCTCGTGCCGTCCTGCCTGGAGCGGCTGGGGGACGCTCCTGGCCCCGTCGCACCGCCCAGATGCAGATCGACACCAGGAGTAACGAGATCCCGGCCTTCGCCCCACTCCTGGACGGCGTCGACCTGAGCCAAGCCGTGATCACCGCAGATGCCCCGCACGCCCAGCACGATCACGCCTCCTACCTGCACGAACGCTGCGCCTAATACCTGGCCGTCGTCAAGGGGAACCACCCCACGTTGCACGAGCGGGTCCGTCGACTGCCCTGGCGCGACATCCGCCTGGACCCCATCGAGCGCACCCGGGCCCATCACCGCGACGAGGTACGCCGCTTGAAGACCGCCGCGTTCGCCCACCTCGACTACCCGCACGCCCGCCAGGCCCTTCAAGTCGTCCANACGACTCGCCGCATGGATCCGCGGCCACTGGAAGATCGAAAACCAGCTCCACCACGTCCGCGACCGCACCTTCCCCGAGGACGCCTCAAAGATCCGCACTCGGCACCTGCCCCGCATCGAGGCCGGCCTGCGCAACCTCGCCATCGGCGTCCACCGCCAAGACGGCCGCACCATCGCCGCCACCCTCCGCCACACCGGCCGCGACCATCAGCGGCCCCCTCACCGCCCTCGGACCGGCCTGACGAACCCGGACACAAGGCCACTTCTCAAAAACCCCGTGGTGAAACCGGCCGCTGTCGCGCGGGCTTCGTCGGGGCCGCAGTCCCCCCGGGCGGGGCTCACGGCAGCGCGCCCGCCGCGGCGGGGTCGGCCAGGGGCGCGAGCAGGTCCCCGTAGCGGTCGAGCCTCGCCGGGATGTCGCCCAGACGGAGGACCAGGTCGTCGGGCGACCCGCAGCCCTCGACCTCGTCCCAGGTGACGGGCGCGGACGCGGTCGGCTCGGCGCGGGCGCGCAGGGTGTAGGGCGTGGCGGTGGTCTTGGCCGCGGCGTTCTGGCTGTGGTCGACGAAGACCTTGCCCGGTCGCAGGGCGCGCGCCATCCGGTGCACGACCAGCTCCCCGAGCTCCGCCTCGGCCTCCACGGCCAGGCCCTTGGCGTACGCCGAGACCTCGTCGGACGGGGTCGGCTCCAGCGGTACCAGAAGGTGCAGACCCTTGGAGCCGGAGGTCTTCGCGTACGCGTCCAGGCCGTCGGCCGCCAGCCGCTCCCGCAGCCACAGCGCCACGTCGCAGCACTCCACGACGGTGGCGGGGGCCCCGGGGTCGAGGTCGAGGACCATCCGGTCGGCCCAGGCCGGCCGGTCCGCCTTCCACTGGGGCGTGTGGAACTCCACGACCAGGTTCGCCGCCCACATCAGGGACGGCAGGTCCTGGACGACGACCTGCTCGCCGGTCTCGCGGGAGGAGCGCGGGACCTCGGCGACCTCCACCCAGTCGGGGGTGCCGGGTGGCGGGTTCTTGGTGAAGAACAGCTGGCCGTCCGGGCCGTCGGGATAGCGGAGGAAGGACAGCGGCCGGTCCCGCAGATGCGTGAGGATCGCATCCGCGATGGTCGCGTAGTAGTGCAGCACCTCGCCCTTGGTGGTCCCGGTGGCCGGATGGAGCACCTTCTCCAGATTGCTGAGGGCCAGACGCCGCCCCTCCACCTCGGTGATGGGCGTCATACGATGAGAATCCCATGAATCCCTATGTATCGGATGAAAGGGATGGAACGGTGCGATCCATCTGGAACGGTGCGATCTCTTTCGGGCTGGTCAGCATTCCGATCAAGCTCGTGAACGCCACGGAGAGCCGCTCGGTCTCCTTCCGTCAGATCCACACCCGGGACGGCGGGCGCATCCGCTACCGCAAGGTCTGTGAGCTGGACGACCAGGAAGTGCCGCAGGCGGAGATCGGGAAGGCGTACGAGGACGCGGACGGGACGATGATCCCCATCACCGACGAGGACCTCGCCTCGCTGCCGCTGCCGACCACGAAGACGATCGACATCGTCGCCTTCGTCCCGGCCTCGGAGATCGATCCGCTCCAGATCGACGGCGCGTACTACCTCGCGGCGAACGGTGTGCCCGCGGCCAAGCCGTACACGCTGCTGCGGGAAGCCCTCAAACGGAGCAAGAAGGTCGGACTGGCCAAGTTCGCCCTTCGGGGGCGGGAGCGGCTGGGCATGCTCCGCGTCGTCGACGACGTGATCGCGATGCACGGTCTGCTCTGGCCCGACGAGGTCCGCCGGCCGGAGGGGGTCGCACCCGAGGCGGACGTCACGATCCGCGACGCGGAACTCGACCTGGCGGACGCGCTGATGGACACGCTCGGCGACGTCGACCTCGACTCGCTCCACGACGACTACCGGCAGGCGGTGGAGGAGCTGATCGCCGCTAAGGCGGAGGGCATCGAACTGGAGCCCCAGCCCGCGCCGGCGGGCGGCGGCAGGGTCATCGACCTGATGGCCGCACTGGAGAGCAGCGTGCGGGCGGCGAAGGAGGCCCGCGGTGACGAGGCGGCGGAGGTCTCCGCGCCGGTCACGGAGCTGAAGCCGCGAAAGAAGGCGGCGGCGAGGAAGGCCGCGTCGAAGGAGGCGGCGGCGAAGAGGACGGCCGCCGAGCCGGCGGCGAAGAAGACCGCGGCGAAGAAGACGGCCGCGGCCGGGTCGTCGAAGACGGCGTCCTCGAAGTCCTCGGCGAAGAAGACGGCGGCGAAGAAGACCGCCGCGAGGAAACGCGCGTCCTGAGAGCTCCGTGCCGTGCGGTCGCCCTGGCGCGGCGACCCGGGGCGCCGTTCGGGTCACGGGCGTCCGGGCCGGAGCTCGTCCGGCGGTACGGGTGCCGAGGTGCCGTCACCCGGGTACGGGCCCCCGCCGGCGCAGGGAGCTCCGGCGCGGCCACCCGGACCGTGCGCCCTCCCGCTCTCGCCCCCGCTCCCCGGTCCCGCCTGCCCCACTCCCGCTCCCGCCCCGCTCCCGGATCCCGCCCGTCGGCGCGCAGCCGCTCCGGGAGAACGTGCTCGGGCGCGGCCACCCCTGCCGCGGCGTCCGCACTACGCCTTTCGGCCGATGCCGTAACCCCTCCACGCGGAGCAGGTGTTGAGGGAGCATTGACAGCCCAAAACTGCCCGGCTACTTTCGGCCCAGGCCGAAAGTGCCGGGCTCTTCGCTCGTTTCCCCAGGTCCCCAGGGCTTCCGGAGGCCCCCATGAAGACAGGGTTCAAACGCGCCACCGCTCCTCTCGCACTGCTCACGCTCACCACGCTCACGGTCGCCGGATGCGGCGGCGACAGCGGCGCCGAGTCCAAGAAGGTCACCGTGTGGATGTACCCGGTGATCATGGATCCGAAGGCCAATGCGGCGTACTGGGACGGGATCGAGAAAGGGTTCGAAGCGAAGGAGAAGGGCGTCGACCTCAGCATCGAACAGCTGCCCTGGGAGAACCGCGACCAGAAGCTCGCCACCGCCTTCGGCAGCGGCAAGGGCCCGGACGTGGTCCTGCTCGGGCCCGACCAGATTCCGCAGTACCAGGCGAACGGCGCGATCCGGCCGGTCGACCGGGCCATCGAGGAGGCCAGGAGCGCCTTCCGCCCGAACGCCCTGGAGGCCATGAGCCAGGACGGCAAGGTCTACGCCGCACCGATCTACCACACCGTCACCAGCACTCTCTACAACAAGAAGCTGCTGGAGAAGGCGGGCATCACCGAGCCGCCCGCGACCTGGGACGCCATCAGGGCCGCGGCCCCGAAGCTGAAGCAGGCCGGCGCGTCCACGCTCGACTACTCCGCGAGCAACGAGGCCTCGCTCAACATGAGCTTCTACCCGCTGCTCTGGCAGGCGGGCGGCAAGGTCTTCGACGACGGGGGCAAGAAGGCCGCCTTCAACGGCCCCGAGGGCGTCGAGGCGCTGTCCTTTCTCGTCGACCTGTACAAGAGCGGGGCCGTGCCGAGGTCCGCCATGAACAACGCCAACCTCTTCACCGACCAGGCGCTCGGCAAGCAGCAGGTCGCCATGGGCTACACCAACACGCCCGCCGACGCCGTACTGGCCGAGAAGGCATGGGGCAAGGGCAACGTGATCGTCGGCCCCGCCCTGACCGGGCCCGGCAAGCAGGTCTGCTTCGGCATGCCCGGCGGGCTCGGCATCAACGCCAGGTCCGGGAACGTGGCGGGTGCCGAGAAGTTCATCGCCTACATGGTCGAGCCGGCGCAGATCGAGTCCATGGGCAAGGCCGGCGGCTTCTTCTCCCCGCGGACCGACGTGACGGTCCCGAACGACAGCGCCTACGCCAAGGAGTACCGGGAGGCGCTGAACCACACCTATCCGGGTGAGCCGAATCCGGCGGCGCGTCAGCTGATGGCGCTGATCAGCCCGGAGATCCAGGCCGCGCTGACCGGGAAGAAGAGCCCCAAGGCGGCCCTGGACGCGGCAGCCGCCGAGGCCGACGAGCTGCTGGCGCGTCAGCGTTGAGGAGGACCGCCACCGACTCGATCGCCCCGGACGAGGGGGACGGGCTGCCCGGAGCGAGCGGCCGGCCGCCCGGTGCGAAGGCCACCGGCCCGGGGGACCGGAGCGGCCCCGGCCGCCCCGCCCCCGGGGCACGGAGCCGGATCCTGCGGCGGCGCGAGGCACTCGCCGGCCTCGCCTTCGTCGCGCCGATGCTCGTGCTGTTCGCCGTGTTCCGCTTCGGGCCGACGCTCGGTGCGGCGTTCCTCTCCGTCACCGACTACCGGCTCAGCGGGGAATGGACGTTCATCGGAGCCGGGAACTACACCCGGCTCCTCGGCGACGACCTGTTCTGGGAGAGCCTCGGCGTCACCGCCGTCTACACGGTCCTGTACGTGCCGATGACCGTCGCCCTCGCCCTCGGCACCGCCGTGCTGCTCCACCGCACGCTCTGGATGCGCGGCTTCTTCCGAGGGCTGTTCTTCCTCCCGTACGTCACCAGCATCGTGCTGGCCGCCGTCATCTGGAAGTGGATCTACGAGGTCCAGGACGGGCTGCTCAACGCCTCCCTCGGCGTCCTCGGCGTCGGCCCCGTCGACTTCCTCGGCAGCGAGTCCCTGGTCCTGCCGTCCATCGCCGCCGCCTCCGCGTGGAAGGGCTTCGGCTACTCCATGCTCATCCTGCTCGCCGGACTCCAGAACATCCCGCGCGAGGTCACCGAGGCCGCCACCATCGACGGCGCGAGCGGTTGGCAGCGCTTCCGCTGGGTGACGCTGCCCCTGCTGCGGCCGGTGCTGTTCTTCGTCCTCGTCATCGAGGCGATCCTCGGCTTCCAGGTCTTCGACGCCATGTACGTCATGACGGCCGGCGGCCCGGTCCGCGCCAGCTACTCGCTCGTGTACTTCCTCTACGACTCGGGCTTCAAGTTCTTCGACTTCGGCTACGCCAGCGCGGTCGGTCTGGTCCTGTTCCTCGTCGTCCTCGTCTTCTCGCTCGTCCAGCGGAGGCTCATCGGAAGGGACACGGACTGATGGCGACCCCCTCCACGTCCGCAGAACGGTCCGTGGCCCCCGTGTCCTCGGCCGCGCCCCCGGCCGGGACGGCGCGGGCCCCGCGGCCGCCGTCGGCCCGGCTGGGCCTGCCGGTGCTGCTCGTCCTGGTCGCCGTGGTGACCGTCACGCCGTTCGTGGTCATGGTGCTGGTGGCGTTCGCCCCCGCCGGCGGCCAGACCCTCCCGGGTGCCTTCGACATCACCCGCGCCACGCTCGCGAACTTCACGGACGTCCTGGAGAACGCCGACATCGCCCGCTGGGCCGTCAACTCGCTCGTCTACTCGCTGGTGTCGGTGCTGCTCATCCTGCTGTTCTCGTCCATGGCCGGCTACGCGTTCGCCAAGAAGCGCTTCCCCGGCCGGGAGATCCTGTTCTGGTCGTTCCTGGCGACGCTGATGGTGCCGTTCCAGGCCACCCTCATCCCGTACTACATCCTCGTCTCGGAACTGGGCGGCGTGGACACGTACTGGGGCCTGATCGTGCCGACGCTCGCGAACTCGCAGGCCGTGTTCCTGATGCGCCAGTTCATCGTGCAGCTGCCCGACGAACTGTTCGAGGCGGCGAAGATCGACGGCGCCTCCGAATGGCGCATCTACACGACGGTCGTGGTGCCCCTGATCCGGCCCGTGCTCGCCACGCTGGGCGTGTTCGTCTTCCTGTGGCACTGGAACGACTTCCTCTGGCCCCTGGTCATCGGCCAGTCGGAGGAGATGCGCACCCTCACCGTCGGACTCGCGACCCTGGAGGGGGAGAACGTGGCGATCAACCAGATCATGGCCGGGGCGACCATCACCGTCATCCCCTGCCTCCTCGTCTTCGGACTGCTCCAGCGCTACCTCACCGACTCGATCGCCACCTCCGGGCTCAAGTCGTGACCCTCGCCGTGCCCGCCGACGGTCGCCAAGGCCGCCGCCCCCGGTGCCAACCCGGTGCCGGAGACCTGCGGTTCCCGTATGAGGCACGCCATCTACCGTGTCTCGTCGCCGCGACCTGCGCAGACCGCGTCGCCTGAGGTCCGGACGCCGTCCTCCTCGATCTGCGCATCGGACGGGGCCGGGTACCGCCGGCCGACCCGGACGAGCCGGACCGCGCCCGGATCCTGCACGGCACGACGCCCTGCTGACCGGCTCCCGCCCATGACCGCGCCGGGCCGGGCCGGTCCGTCCGGGGCGTCGCCGCACGCGGCTCTTCCGCCGACAGGCGCGGCTGCGCGGGTCAGACCCCGAGATCCCCGAACGCCTCGATGGCCCGCAGGGCGTCCGCCTGCGCCATCCCGGGCGGCTGTACGCGCAGGACCAGCCCGTCCGCCCCCATCTCCGCGTAACGTCCGATCCGTTCCCGGCACTCGCCGGGCGAGCCGATCACCGAGCGGGCCGCGATGTCGTCCCACTGCTGGGCATAGCGCGCCGCGTCGGCAGACGTGCGCTTCCAGTCGCCGTAAGCGTCGTACAGCCCCCGCAACGGCCGCTCCAGTGCCGCCCGCGCCCGCTGCGTGGTCGCGGCCGCGTACCCTTCGCGGCAGACGATGACCTCGGCGCCCAGTGAGGCCGGACCCTGCGGGTACGACCGGTAGGCGCGGATCTTCCCGGGCAGTTCCTCGTCCGTCTCGTTGAAGGACGAGGTCCAGCCGTCGCACATCCGGGCCGTGCGTTCCAGCGCGGCGGGCACCCGGCCGCCGTTCCAGATCCGGGGTCTGGGATCCTGCACGGGCCGCGGTGACAGGTACGCCCCCTCGACACGGGTCCAGTGGCCCTCGAACGTCACCTCGTCCTCGGTCCACAGCCGGGTGAGCACTTCCAGGCACTCCTCGAAGCGTGGCACGCGCTGCTCCGGCCGGGTGCCGAACAGCGCGAACTCCTCGGGCCGGTAGCCCAGGACGAAACCCGCGGTGAGCCGGCCGCCCGACAGCACGTCGATGTGCGCCAGCGTCTCGGCGAGCCACACCGGCTGGTAGACCGGAGCGATCAGCCCGGCCGTCGCCAGCCCGATCCGCTCGGTGTGCGCGGCGAGATAGGCCAGGGAGGTGAGCGCCTCGTGGTAGCCGGGCCGGTGCAGATGGCGCTCGCCAAGCACGACCCAGGCGAACCCGGCCTGTTCGGCGAGGCGGACCTGCTCCACCGCGTCGGCGAGCCGTGGCCGGTCGGCCTTGTCGGCATAGAGATTGACGTAGAGGCCGAGGCGCATGGGAGCGTAATCCCTTCCTTTACGGTCCGGACCGTAAAAGCTAGCGTAGCGGCGACGGCCGCAACAGACAGGAGAGAACGCCCATGTCCGCGACGGACCTGCTGGTGCGCCGGCTCCGCGGCACCGTGCTGCCCGCGGTCGCAACCCCCATGGACGGGCGGGGAGTCGTCGACTTCGCCGCACTGCGCGGCTACGCCGGGCGCATCGCCGCCCAGCCGGTCGGCGGAGTCGCCGTCTGGGCGCACACGGGCCGCGGGCTGTATCTCTCCGAGGAGGACCGCCGCCGGGTCCTCGCGGTGTGGCGGTCGGCGGTGGACGGGCCGGTCGTGGCGGGCGTGGGCGTGCCGCGGACCGTGCGGGCCGGGCGCCCGCGCGAGGTGGTGGACGCCACGGTCGCGATGGCCGTGCAGGCGGCCGAGGGAGGCGCGGACGCCGTCATGGTCTACCCGTCGGTCCTGCTGGCCGGTGACGAGGACGCCGCCGTCGCCCTCCACGAGGAGGCGGCCGCCGCGAGCGGCCTTCCCGTGCTCGGCTTCTTCCTGCACGGCGAGGCGGGCGGATACCCCTATCCGCCGCGGCTGGTCGGCAGGCTCCTCGGCCTGCCCTCCGCGGCCGGCCTCAAACTCGCCACCCTGGACCGGGCGATGGCCTGCCAGGACGCGATCCGCGCGGCCCGGCCCACCGGGAAGCTCGTCGTCACCGGTGAGGACCGGATGTTCGGGCCCTCGCTGATGTGGGGCGCCGACTCGGCACTCGTCGGCATCGCGGCGGCTCGCGTACCGCTGACGACCGCAGTGCTGGACGCCTGGCGCGAGGGAGACCACACCGCGTTCGTCCGGGCCTCGGCGCGGCTCGACGCCTTCGCCGAGGCCACGTTCCTCGACCCCGTCGAGGGCTATGTGCAGCGCATGCTGTGGGCGGCGGTCTGGGAGGGCGCCGTCCCCGAGGAGGCGGCGCACGATCCCTACGGCCCTGACCTGCCGGACGCGGAGCGCCGGGCCGTGGTCGAATGCCTGGAGAGGCTCGCGAAGGAGCCGGACGTGCTCCGCTGAGTGCGCGGGCCCGCCCGCCGGGCGGGAGGAGCGCCCGGCAGGAGCGGCCAGGGGGTTGCCGGGCGGTGGATCGGACCACCGGGACAGGCCCGGCGGCAGGGCGGGAACCGGGCCCCGCCCTCGGGCACCCGGCAGCGTCAGGCGGGGACCTCGAGGCCGAACAGCTCCGCGGCGTTCCGCCACAGCACCCGGTTCAGTTCGGCCGGGGTGAACCCGGCGTCCCGCAGCACGCCCAGCGACCAGCAGGGGTCGATGAGCGTCGCGTCCGTGCCGAACAGCATCCGCCCCACCGGCACCCCGGCCTCGCGCGCGTAGGCGACCCTGCCCGCGTCGGCGGCGGTACGGCAGTGCTCCAGGTACAGCCCCTCGCACGAAGCGGCCGCGTGCGCCGCCTCCTGCCACGCGTCCCCGCCCGCGTGGCCCATGACCACCCGCAGTCCCGGGCGCGCGGCCACCATGTCGGGCAGCCGGGCGACCTCCCGCCCCCAGGTGTGCAGCAGCAGCGGTACGCCCGCCTCGGCGACCACGTCGAACGCCTCGGCCATCTCCCGCGAGCCGGGCAGCCGCCCCGGATAGTGCGTGTGGATCTTCGCACCGACGAACCGCCCTGAGTCCAGACAACGGTGCAGGTCCGCGGCGCTCTCCTCGATCCGGTTCGGGTTCACCACGGCGTACCCGTACAGGCGCGGCCGGGACGCCAGCTCCTTCATCAGCGCGGCGTTGCCCGCGACCGCGTCGTACACCACCGCCTCGGACGCCGACACCAGTTGGAGGTCGATGCCGTACCGGTCCATCAGACGCAGGTTCTCGTCCGCGTTGCCGCAGGTGAGGTGGAACTGCCAGCGGCCCACATGGGCGTGCACGTCGATGATCGGCATCAGCTGAGCAGCTCCTCGATGTTCCTCGTGGCAACCGCGTCGCGCTCGTCGTCGGAGATGTCCGCGTAGCGCAGCCGCAGCGTCAGCGGCGAGATGTCCATGAACGGGGTGCGCGAGCCGAAGACCAGATGGCGCGCCCCCACCGAGTGCACGACCCGCTCGACGGAGTCGGGGCCCGACAGCATCCGGGTGGTCACCCGGAACCCCGGCTCCTCGCGTGCCATCAGCAGGAAGTCCGCCAGCAGATACGCGTGCAGGTCCAGGAAGACGACATCGACCCCGCGGTCCATCAGGGGCGGGCCGTAGCGGCGCGGGTCGCCGTCGTGGAGCAGCACCATCCCGCGCGCCAGGGCCAGGTCGACGACCCGCCGGTAGCCGGGGAAGCCCGGGTCGGCGGCCTGCTCGACGGTGAACAGCCGCAGGAAGCGGACTCCCGCGGCCGTCAGCTCGTCCAGCCGGTCCTCGGCGGTCATCGCGTCCCGGACGTCGACGGTGCCCACCGGCAGCAGCTCCGGGCAGTCAGCGAGGTCGCGCAGCGTCTCCTCATTGCCCGCCCGGTCGTCGAACAGCGGCCCGCGCGTGGACAGCGCGAGGGCACCGCAGACGGGGGAGCGGTCGAGGCGCCGGCGCACCTCCGCGAGCGCGACGTCCCGGTGGTGCCGGGGCCACGGCCCGTACAGCACGTCCACGTCCCAGCCGACCTGCTCCCGTGGCGACGGCGTCAGCCAGTCGTACGCGGGCGGCCGGTCGTACTCGGCCGTCGTGCTCGTGCTCATCGCGCTCCCACCTCGCCCAGTGCCCGGGCGATACGGTCGACGTCGTCCTCGGTGTAGGCCTCGTTCCACTGAAGCACCAGCAGCGTACGGTCGATCAGCGTCTCCGCCCGGGGACACGGGCCCGCCGGATGGCCGGACAGTGCCGGATTGGCGTACAGGGGCCGCTCCAGATAACCCGGCAGCGCCGGTACGCCCGCGGCCCGCAGGCCCTTCGCCCAGCGGGAGTTGTCGTCCACGAGCAGCGGCATCACCCACCAGGCGTGCCCGGTCCGCCGGGACGGGAGACGGACCTCCGAGGACGGCCCGAGCCCCTCGACGGCCGCCGCGAACCGAGCCGCCCGCTCCCGCCGCACCCGTACGACCTCGGCGACCCGGGTCAGCTGGGCCCGGGCGACCGCGGCGACGAGCTCCGTCATCCGGTAGTTCAGCCCCATCGTGCGGTGGATGCGGCCCTCCGCGCGGTCCCAGCCCTTGTCCATGAACAGCCGCATCCTGCGGGCCAGTTCCGGGTCGTCAGTGATGCTCAGACCACCGTCGCCCGCTGTGATGTGCTTGTACTGCTGGAGGCTGAAACAGGCGATGTCGCCGACTGTGCCGAGGAGCCGGCCGGTCTCGTCCTCGCCCAGCCACGCCTGCGCGCAGTCCTCGATCAGCGGCAGCCCGTGCCGGTCGCAGATCTCCCGCAGCCGGACCACGTCCGCGGCACCGCCGAAGAGATGGACCGCCACGACCGCACGGGTGCGCGGATTGATCGCCGCCTCCACCGCCTCCGGGTCGAGATTGCCGTCGTCCGACCGTACGTCCGCGAACACCACCCTTCCGCCCTGGGCGAGGACCGGCGCGACCGTACCGAAGTCCGAGATCGGGGTGGTGACGACCTCGTCGCCGGGACCCACCCCGGCGGCCGCGACCGCGAGATGCAGCGCGGCGGTTCCGGAACTGGACGAGACGGCCTCGGCCCGCCCGTACAGCGCCGCCATCTCCGACTCCAGCGCCCTGGTCTCCCGGCCGAACGCCCCGCACAGGACCGCCGAGTCGAGGACCCGAAGCACCGCGGCGCGCTCCTCCTCGCCGAAGGTCCTGCCGCGCGGTTCGAGAACTGTGGGCAGTGGCATTTCCCGTTGCGGCATCGGGGGATTATCCTCTCGGCAGCACGCGATTATGGCCTGGGCCGAAACTAGAACTCCCGTGGTCGGCCGTCAATCACGGGCGAACCCCCCGCGGAACGCGTCCCCGGCCCCGCCGGTACGTGCGTCACACCCCTCGCAGGTCGCCGCCGCGACCTCAGCAGAACGGAGACCGGGCCATGCCGCTCACGGTCGGCGTGATAGGCCCCGAGGACCTGGTCCGCAAGGTGGTCGCGGTCGGCGGCCAGGCGGGCACGGGCCGGCTGCTGCCGCTCCCGTACCGCCACGAGGACGAGACGACGGGCGTCGTCACCGGCGCCGGGTCCGCCACGGACGCCCTGCTGTTCACCGGGGTCGTCCCGCACAGCCTCGCCGAGGCGGCCGGCGTCCTCGACCGCCCCGCGATGTACGTGCCCTACAGCGGCGCCACGCTGCTGCGGGCGCTCGTCGAACTGCTCCGGCTCGGCCACGACGTCTCCCGCGTCTCCATCGACACCCTGCGCCGCGACGAGGTGCTGGAGACGCTCACGGAGGCGAAGCTCCCCACCGAGCACATACAGGTCCTTCCCTACCGGCCCGGACTCACCTCCCAGGACCTCGTCGACTTCCATCTGGAGGCGCGCGAGACCGGGCGGTCGAGGGTCGCGATCACCTGTCTCGGCTCGGCCTTCCACGTCCTGGAGCACCAAACCCACACCGTGCGGCTCGCCCCCTCCCGGCACTCGATCCTCGCGACCCTCCAGGCGCTCGCCCTCGCCACGGCGGGACGGCACAGCGGTGACGCCCAGGTCGCCCTCGGGGTCATCGACCTACCCGGCGCGGACGACCGGCTCGCCGACGACGTGAGGATCCTCGGCGGCAGCCTCGCCGCCCTGCCCGACGGCCGGCGGCTCGTCGTCACCACCCGGGGCGTGCTCGAGAAGGCGACGGACCGGTTCACCCGCATCCCCTTCCTCGACGGTCTGGCCGCCCGGCACGGCACCGCCCACATCGGCTTCGGCCTCGGGCGCACCGCCGCCGAGGCGGAGGCGCTGGCGCGCCGCGCGGTGAACCGGGCCCGGTCCGTCGGGGCCGCCGCGGGCGTCGTGTCGATGACCGACGACGTCGACATCGTCATCGACGGCGCCGCGGGGGGCCCCGACGGCGAGACCGCCCCGCGCGGGGGAGCGGCGCTGCTGGCGCGGCGGACCGGCATCAGCCCCCAGACCCTGGACCGGCTGCGAGAACTGGCCTCCGAGGACCGCGGGGAGGGACTCACGGCGCACGCGGTCGCCGAGCACCTGTCGGTGCAGCAGCGCACGGCGCGCCGGATACTCAAACGGCTGGAGCGGGCGGGTGTGGCCGTCCCGACGGGAATCCGCCAGGAGGGACAGACGGGCCGGCCGCCGATCGTGTACCGGGTACGGCTGTAGGCCCCGGCGGGTCGCCGGGCGGGGCGGTGCTCCGCCGGGGCGGTGCGGTTCGGAGGAGGCGCTCCGCCGGGGCGGGTGCCGTTCGGGGCGGCGGACCGGGAGCGGCCGCACCCCCGCCCGCGTCCGTTTGTGTACGGCCGCCGTGAGGGAAGTTACGGTCCGGACCGAAACGACGCCTGCGAAGGAGCTGAGCCGGCTTGAAGATCGCCTCGTTCCACACCCGAGTGGTCCGCGCCCCCTATCGACGCCCGTTCGCGATCAGCAGCGGCACCAGCCCCGAACTCGTCAGCCTGCTGGTGGAGGTACGTACCACCGACGGGGCGTCGGGCTTCGGCGAGGCCTCGCCCATGACCGCGTACACGGGGGAGACCCTGGCCGGGCTGCGGGCCGCCCTCACCGAGCACGCAGCGCCCGCCCTCATCGGCCGCGACCCGCGCGATCTGGCAGGGGCGCACGCGGCCATGGACGCCGCGATCCGCGGCCAGCACCTGGCCAAGGCCGCACTCGACCTCGCCCTCCACGATCTGGCCGCCCGCGCCGCGGGCTGGCCCGCGCACTTCCTCCTGGGCGGGGCCGTCACCCATCGTGTGCCCACCACGTGGGTCGTCGGACTCGGCAGTATCGCGGAGAGCGTCGAGGAAGCCGCGCGGTACGCCGAGCGCGGCTTCCACCACATCAAGCTCAAGGGCGGCGAGGACCCCGATCGGGACGTCGAACTCGTCGCCGCCGTACGGAAGTCCGTCCCCGATTCCGTGTCGCTCTCCCTCGACGCCAACGAGGGGTACGCGCCGGGCAGCGCGCTCCGCACGGTCACGCGCCTCGCCGACGCCGGACTCGACCTCGTCGAACAGCCCCTGCCCCGCTGGGACCTGGCCGGGCTCGCCGCGCTGCGCGCCCGGGGCGGCGCACGGGTGATGGCCGACGAGTCGCTCCAGTCGCTCCACGACGCGCTGGAGATCGTCCGCCGCGGCGCCGCCGATGTGCTCAACATCAAGATCCTGAAGGTCGGCGGTCTCCACCGGGCGCGCCAGATCGCCGCCGTCGCCGAGGCCGCCGGCCTGTCCGTGAAGATCGGCAGTATGCCGGAGTTCGGCGTCGCCACCCTCGCCGCCGCCCATCTCTCCGCGGCCCTCCCGCACGCCACGGTCCCGCCCGACCTGGTCGGGCCCCTGCTCGTCGAACAGGAGCCGCTCGCCCCGGAGACCTTCGCGGCGACGAGCGGCACGGGCCATGTCCAGCTCCCGGACCTGCCCGGGCTGGGCCACCGGCTGGCGCCTCTGTGAGCAGGTCCGGCCGTCCGGCGCGCTGCCTCCGCCCGCCCGTTCACCCACCCGCCCGACGGGCACGTGGACCCGTCGGGCGGCCGACGTCGGGCTCGTGGTGGCGCGCGGCGCGGTGGCAGAGGCCGGTTACGTCCTGGTGGCCGCCGGCGAAGCGGCAGGGCGGGCGGAGCTGTTCCGTGGCGGCCGCACGCTCGACGCGGAGCTCACGGCTCCCCGCTGCTCTTGCGCCGGTGGCGCCGGCGGCCTGCGCGGTCGCCCGCGCGCAGGTGGGGACGCCGTCCGCCCGGCGACGGTGCCGGCGGGGGAGGGGTGGGCAGGGCCCAGGACTCGGTGTTCGCCAGTTCGGGGCCGAGTACGTCGTCACCGTAGAGACCGTGCAGCCAGTTGGTCTGGTAGACGGTGTCGAGGTAACGCTCGCCCAGGTCCGGGGCGATGGCCACCGCCGTGCGCCCGTCGCCGCCGTGCTCGGCGAGCCAGCCCATCGCGCCGCTGACGACGGTGCCGGTGGAGCCGCCGAACAGGAACCCCCGGCGGGCCAGCCGGTGGCAGGCCCGGATGGTGTCCCGTTCCTCCACCCGGATGACCTCGTCCACGAAGGACTCGTCGAGCAGCGGAGGACGGATGCTCATCCCCAGCCCGGGGATCATCCTGCGCCCCGCCTCACCGCCGAAGGAGACGGAGCCGACGCTGTCCACCGCGATGATCCGCACCGGCCGGTGCCACTCGCGGAAGAAGCGGGCGCAGCCCATCAGCGTGCCGGTGGTGCCGGCGCCGACGAACAGCGTGTCCAGTTCGGGGAACTGACGTGCGATCTCGGGCGCCGTCCGGCGGTAGTGCGCCTTCCAGTTGCCCGGGTTCGTGTACTGGCTGAGCCACACGTACCGGCTGTCGGAGGCGCACAGCGCACGGAGGTAGTCGATCCGCGCGCCCAGGAAGCTGCCGTTGGCCTCCTGGCCGGCGATGACGTGCACCTGGCTGCCCAGGGCCTCCATCATCAGCCGGGTCGTCAGATTGCAGCGGGAGTCGGTGACGCACAGGAACCTGTAGCCCTTGCTCGCCGCGATCATGCTCAGTGCCACGCCCAGGTTGCCCGAGGAGGACTCCACGAGGATCGAATCCGGCGTCAGGACTCCGTCCCTCTCGGCGGCCTCCACCATCTCGATCGCGGCCTTCAGCTTGATCGAGCCGGCGAAGTTGAAGCCCTCGCACTTCAGGAAGAGCGAGCGCCCGAATATCGACTCGAGGTCGATGTAGAGATCGTCTTCGTTGAAGTCCTGGGGAACGGATATGACAGGCACGATGGCCTCCTCATCTGCAGCGGGCCCGTCGGGCCCCTGCGTCAGCGGCCGTGGAGTCGTCCGTAGCTGCTACGGAGACCTGACCCTTGATCTCTCCGGGGGACCAGTTCTGCAAGGTGCCTCCTCACTGGCTTCCGGGCGGCTCAGCCGTACCGGCGCAGTTCGTGGAAGAAGCCGTCGACGACGTGCAGCCCGCCGGAGCGCGCCACCTCGTCGTAGACCCATGTGCCGACCGCGAGGTCCAGCACCCCGAGGCCGAAGGGCGAGAAGACCACCGGCCGGTCCGCGGGGAGCGTCACCCGGCCGGCGATCACGTCGTCGAGCGTGCCGTCCAGGAAGGCGCGGCCGCCCGTCAGCCGCTCCGCCAGGTGCGGGGAGGTGTCGGCCTTGAGGCAGTGCTCGACGTCGTCCACGACATTGGCCGAGGCGAGCAGGACCTCCGGGGCGAGATCGCGTAGGGACACGTGCAGCACGAGCGGGTTGTGACTGAACCAGGACGGGTCGGTGACGTGCGGCTCGGTGGCGATGGTCGCGAACACCACGAGGTCGCTGAAGCGGATCAGTTCCTCGGGATCGTCGTGCACACTGATCCGGCCCGCCGTGCCCGACTGCTCCAGGTAGCAGCGGAACCCGGCCGTGCTCTCCGGCGCCACGTCGTGGACGCCGATCTCGTCGAAGGACCAGCCGGTGCCGGCGAGGAAGGTGTGGATGTAGCGGGCGACGAGTCCCGTGCCGAAGAACCCGACCCGGGTCGGGCGCCCGGCCGACCGTCCCCGGCTGAGCCGGTCCGCCGCCAGCGCCGCCGAGGCAGCCGTCCTGGTCGCGCTGATGATCGAGCCCTCCAGACACGCGAAGGGGTAGCCGGTGTCGTGGTCGTTGAGGATCAGCACCGCCGAGGCCCGGGGAAAACCGGCCTCCACGTTCGCCGGGAAACTTGAGATCCACTTGACGCCGTCCACGCCGGCCTCCCCGCCGAGCGACGCCGGCAGCGCGATGATCCGCGACGCCGGACGGTCCCGGAAGCGCAGGAAGTACGAGGGCGGATTGACGGTACGGCCCTCGCCGTGCAACCGGTACGTGGCCTCGACGAGTTCGACGATCCGCTTCTCGTGGCCCTGCAGCGCGCGCTGCACCTGCTCACCCGGGATCACCGCGAACGACGGCGCGGTATCCGGTTCGTCGGTACCCCCCGGGCCGTACGCCCGGTGCTTCGCGGATTCCACGGCGGACTCCGTCCGGCCGGATCGGATGGCGGTCATAGCGCCCTCACCTCTACGGTCGGCGAGCAGTCGGCCAGGGACACCGGCTCGGCCAGCCCGACGAGGATCTCGCGGGGGCCTTCGTAGGGCTCGCGGCTGTGGGCGGTGCGGATGTTGTCGACGAGCATGAGGTCGCCGGTCTGCCAGGGTTCGCGGGCCGTGTGGGCCTCGTAGACCTCGTTGAGGGTCTGGACGACGTCCTCGCCGACGGGGTCGCCGTTGCCGTAGCGGGTGTTGAACGGCAGGCNCCGACGAGGATCTCGCGGGGGCCTTCGTAGGGCTCGCGGCTGTGGGCGGTGCGGATGTTGTCGACGAGCATGAGGTCGCCGGTCTGCCAGGGTTCGCGGGCCGTGTGGGCCTCGTAGACCTCGTTGAGGGTCTGGACGACGTCCTCGCCGACGGGGTCGCCGTTGCCGTAGCGGGTGTTGAACGGCAGGCCGTCCTCGCCGTACTCGTCGACGAGGTACTCGCGGACCTCGGGGGCGAGGGTCCATTCGTTGAGGAACGCGATCTGGTTGAACCAGCAGCGGGCTCCGGTCAGCGGGTGGCGCACGACGGCGCTGCGGCGCTGGCGGGTGCGCAGTCCGCCGTCGCTCTGCCAGGCGAGGTCGATGGCGTTGGCGCGGCAGTACTCCTCGACGGCGGTGCGGTCGTCGGTGCCGAAGGCCTCGGTCCAGGAGGCGCCGATCTCGTCGTTGTAGCTGCGGGTGAGCAGCCAGCCCTCCCGCTCGAAGCGTTCCACCATCGCCGGCGGCAGTGCCTCCAGCACGGCGGTGGCGTCCGCGACTCCGGTGACCCCGCCGTCGGTCGGCGCGGTCAGGCACGCGAACATCATCATGCCCGGGAACGTCGTCGTGTAGCTGAGTTCGTGGTGCATGCACATCGGCTGGTTCGGCGGCCACGCCGTGGAGGAGTAGACACCGTCCCGGTACGACTCGCGCGCGGCGAACGCCTCCCGTTCGGTCATCAGCGGCCCGCCGGCGAGCTGCTGGAACACCGCGCCGACCTGGTCCGCCTCATGCAGTCCCAGACCGCGCACCAGTACCGAGCCGTGCTCGGCGACCAGGGAGCGCAGTGCGTCCCGCTGCCCGGCCGCCCAGCTCGCCGCGTCCCCGGGGGACTCGACGCGCAGGACCGGGGGCCTGCCCGGCCGCGACTCCACGTCGAGCAGTGACGCGTGGGATGAGGGCGACATTTCTGTTCCTTTCGGTCGTGGCTCAGGAGGGAGCCGGCAGGGCAGCGGCGCGCAGCACGGCTCGTGCCGCCTCGGCCGGACGGGTGCGGAGGAAGTAGTGGCCTCCGTCGGCGAGTTCGTACAGATCGACGTGCTCGGCCAGCAACCGCCAGTCGCGGTGCCGTTCGGGGGGTGCCGTGACGGGGTCGTCCGCGGCCACGACGACGGTGACCGGCGCGGACAGGCGCACGGCGGGCGGGGCCTCCAGGAGACCGGCGAAGTACTCGTGGGCGGCCACGCAGTCGTGGCGGTAGGCGGCACCGATGTGCTCGGCGCGCTGGGCGTCCAGTTCGCCGAGTCCGGTGCGGCCGCGGTCGTCGGCCAACCCGGCGGCGATCTCGGCGTCGCTCCTGCGCGTGAGCTCGTCGACGGCGCTCCGCCGTTCCGCCGCCCCGCCGAGCAGCTGCGCGGCGAGGAACACCCGCTCGACCTCGACACCGCGCTCCTGGAGCCTCCTTGCCGTCTCCACGGCGGGAGCGGTGCCGGAGGAGTGCCCCCACAGCAGCACCCGGGACACGCCCAGGCCGGTGATCTCCTCCACGACCCGCTCGACCACCTGCTCCAACGGGGCGAAGGGTTCACGGGCGGCCGCCGGGTCGTGTCCGGGGAGCTCGACGGCGTACACGGCCGGTCCGTCGGCAGCCAGGACGCGGGCCAACGGCTGGAAGTTCACCGCGTTGCCGCCCGCGTAGGGGAAGCAGACCAGGGCGCCGGCGCGGGGGGCCTTCGGCTCCGACAGGCGCTCCAGCAGACCGTCTCCGGCGGTGCGGCGAGTTCCCTGCGCCGCGCTCGGGCCGTTCGGGGTGGGTTGGCTGTTGGTGGTGTCGGTGGTGTCGGTGGTGTTGGTGTTGGTGTCGAGGAGTGCGGCGAGGTCGGTNCCATGCCGGGAGGAGTGAGGGCATAGCTGAGCTCGTGGTGCATGCACATCGGCTGGTTGGGCGGCCACGCCGATGACGAATAGACACCGTCCGCGTAGGCCTCCCGGGCGGCGAATGCTTCTCTGTCGGGCAGGAGTGCGCCGCCGGCGAGTTGCCGGAACACGACGCCGACCTGGTCCGCGTCGCGCAGTCCCAGACCGCGCACGAGGATCGCACCGTGCTCGGCGACGAGGGCGCGCAGTGCGGGGGCATGGGCCGCGGTCCAGGTCGATGCCTCGTCGGGGGCGTCGACGGACAGGACCGGCGGCCTGCCGGGCCGGAGGGCGACCTGGGGCAGGGTGGCGGGAGCGGAGGGTGTCATCGTGTGTGTCCTTTCCTTACTTCGGTGTTCCGTGATCTGTGGTGTTCCGTGGCCTGCCGGGTTCCGTCTTCGGTCCCGGTCGGCACGGTGTTCAGGAGGCGGGGGTGGGTTGGCTGTCGGTGGTGTCGGTGGTGTTGGTGGTGTTGGTGTTGGTGTCGAGGAGTGCGGCGAGGTCGGTGAGGACGGGGTGGCGGGTGACGTCCTTGAGGGTGACGGCGCGGTCCAGGGCGATGGCGAGTTTCACCGCGGACAGCGAGGTGCCACCGCGGTCGAAGAAGTGGTCGCCGCGGCCGATCCGGTCCTCGGGCACACCCAGCACGGCCGACCAGGCCGCCGCCAGCCGCCGTTCCGCCGGGGTCGCCGGCGCCCCGCCACCGCCACCGGTGTCGGTGTTCTCGGCGGGGGTGTCCAGGGTGGCGGCGAGCGCGGTCAGGGCCTTCCTGTCGACCTTGCCGTTCGCGGTCAGCGGCAGCTCCGGCCGCCAGTGGAACACCGACGGCACCATGTACGACGGCAGCGTCGCCCCCAGCCCCGCGGCCAGCACCCGCGCCTCCAACGGCCCCGCGGCCGTGTAGAACGCCACCAACTGCGTCCCCGCCCCACCCGCCACCGCGACCACCGCACCGTCCCGCACCCCCACCTGACGCAGCAGCGTGTTCTCGATCTCCCCGATCTCGATCCGGAACCCGCGGATCTTCACCTGCGTGTCCCGCCGGCCCAGGAACTCCAGCTTCCCCGACACATCCCACCGACCACGGTCCCCACTGCGGTACAACCGCTCACCCGGCCGCAACGGATCCGGCACGAACGCCGCCGCCGTCCGCTCCGGATCATTGACATATCCACGCCCCACACACACACCGGAGAACACGATCTCCCCCGGCGCACCCAACGGCACCGGCCGCAACCCCTCGTCCACCACATACACATGCACATTGGCCACCGGCCGCCCCAGCAGCACCCGCTCCGGCACCCCCGTCATCACCTCGTGGTTGGTGTCGTCACAGGTCTCCGTCAGCCCATAGGCGTTGACCAGCGCGATCCCCGGCTGCGCCGCGAACCACCGCTCGACCAGCTCCCGCTTCAACGCCTCACCCGTCACCGACACACACCGCAGATCCCCCAGCCGCCGCGGCTCGTGCTCCAACGCGGCCAACACCGCCTCCAGATACGACGGCACCACCTGCAGCACGTTCACCCCGGCACCGACGACCGTGTCCAGGAACCGCGACACATCCAGCACCGCGTCCTGCTCCACCAGCACCGTCCGCCCACCCACCAGCAACCCCGCTACCAACTGCCACAACGAGATGTCGAAACACTGCGGCGCGACCTGCGCCACCACACCCCCCTCACCGATCCCCAGATCGTCGATCTTCGCGAACAGATGGTTGACCAGACCCGCGTGCTCGCACATCGCACCCTTCGGCTCACCCGTCGAACCGGAGGTGAAATAGATGTACGCCAACTGCCCCGCCGCCACCGGCACGTTCAGATCGTCCCGAGCGTGCCCCTCGGCATACGCCACGGCCACCGCCAGCCGCTCCACCCCGCCCACCGAGACCAGCGCCTCGTCCAGCGTTCCACTGCTCCCGGACTCGGTCAGCACCACCCGGCACCCCGCCCGCGACAGCGTCGCCGCGATCCGGCCCGCCGGGAACCGCGGCTCGATCGGCAGATACACCCCACCCGCCTTGAACACCGCCAGCACCGACGCCAGCCAGTCCGCGTTCCGCTCCAGCACCACCCCCACCACACCCTCCCCCTCCACACCACGCACCCGCAGCGCCCGCGCCAGCCGGTTCGCCCGCCCGTTCAACTCCCCGTACGTCCACTCCCGCCCCGCGTGCACCACCGCCACCGCGTCCGGATGCATCCGCACCCGCTCCTCGAACAACTCGTGCACCCGCAACCCCGGCAACTCCCGCCGCCGCCCCGCCAGCCCCTCCACCTGAAAACCCACCTCCTCGGCGGACAGCAGGCCCGTGTCGCCGCACGCGGTATCCGGATCCGCCGCGATCCGCGCCAGCGCGGCCAGGTGATAGCCGGCGATCCGGCCCGCCGCCTCCCCGTCCAGCACATCGGTGCGGAACCGGAACCGCAGCACCACGTCCCCACCCACCCCGTCCACCNNNCCCCTCCACCTGAAAACCCACCTCCTCGGCGGACAGCAGGCCCGTGTCGCCGCACGCGGTATCCGGATCCGCCGCGATCCGCGCCAGCGCGGCCAGGTGATAGCCGGCGATCCGGCCCGCCGCCTCCCCGTCCAGCACATCGGTGCGGAACCGGAACCGCAGCACCACGTCCCCACCCACCCCGTCCACCACCGACAGCCGCAGCACCGTCCCACCACCGACCCCCCCGTCGACCCCGTGAGGGTCGAACTCGGCTTCGGTGACCGGCCCCGCGATCGCCATCTGCCGGCGCAGGGACTCGACGGGGAAGTCCCGGTGCTCGGCGATCCGCGTCACGGCGTCATGGGTGTCCCGGACGAGGGCCCGCCACGAGGGGACGTCGGTGGCAATCCGGCACGGCAGCGCCGGAGCGCCCGGGGCGGGAACACAGCCGGTGACGGCCTCGTCCTCACCCGACAGCACCGCCAGCACACGGGCATGGGCCGCGAGCACCAGTGAGGTGGCCGGGATCCCGAGCTCCCCGGCCAGCCGCCGCAGCCCCTGCGCGAGCCCGTCCGGGACCCGCGCCACGTGCTCCGCGCTCCCCNGCCCCCGTCGACCCCGTGAGAGTCGAACTCCACCTCGTACAGCGGTCCGGCGGCACCCAGTTCGCGCGCTAGCTCCGCCACCGGGAAGTCGCGGTGCGCCCGCAGTCCCGTGGTCACGCGGTGCGCATCGCGGACCAACGCCCGCCAGGCACGAGCGCCGTCGGCCACCATCCGGCACGGCAGCGCCCGCGCGCCCGGAGCGGGAACACAGCCGGTGACGGCCTCGTCCTCACCCGACAGCACCGCCAGCACACGGGCATGGGCCGCGAGCACCACCGCACCCAGCGGGACGCCGGACTCCCCGGCCAGCCGCCGCAGCCCCTGTGCGAGCCCGTCCGGGACCCGCGCCACGTGCTCCGCGCTCCCCGGCACCGGCTCGGTCGTCCACCGCGGGATCGCGGTCAGTCCTCCGGCGCCGAGCACGTCGCACCAGAACTCCCGGCCCGCGTCCGTCCGCGCCGCCCCTGCCGTCCGCGCCATCTGCGTCTCCATCGGTGCGTCCTCCCTCACCCTCGCCCGGACGCCGCGTGCGGCTGCGGGCTGCCGTTCAGCGCGACGGGTCGGTAGGCGGCCCCGCGCGCCTCGGCGGCCGGATTCCCGATCCACCGTGCGTGTGCGGGCATTTCCTCGCCCTTCATCAGGAAGGCGTCGGCAGCGAGCTGGGCGTGGTCGCCCATCGTCACGCCGTAGTGCACGTGGGAGCTGACGCCGAGGGTGCAGCCGGTGCCGAGGACGCTGTAGTCGGACTTGAACGTGCCGTCCTCCTGCGAGTGGCACTGGACCGTGCTCGCCTGGTTCAGCGTGCAGAAGTCGCCGATCGTGGTCAGCGTCCGCTCCGTGAAGCCCGCGCCGTCGTCGAAGACCCGCCTGCCCATGCGCACGCCCAGCATCCGCCACAGCAGCGTCTTGTAGGGCGTGCCGCTGAAGAGGTTGAGGTAGTGCACGGGAACCTTCCAGAGGCGCTCGTGCCACCAGAAGTACGGGTCGTAGATGGAGCACAGCTTGGGCTCCAGCGGGCGGAAGCGGGTGATGAGCCGTTCCGACAGGGTGAAGTAGCACGCCGTGAACGCCAGGGTGATCGAGAGGTACAGCGCGATCACCAGCTGCCCGAGCACGCCGTACACGTCGAGGGTCGCCAGAGCGAACACCGTCAGCACGAACGAGTGCACCCACCGCACGAACAGCCAGAGCGCCATGGTGCGGAGGTTGTACCGGTTCTTCGCGGCCAGACTGCGGTGGAACTCCTCGCCGGTCCTCAGATGGTCGAAGCGGGTGTCGCGCTCGACGGTGCGCGGGATCCCGAAGCACGGCGCTCCCAGCAGGCCCACGTCCTCGCGGACTTCGCCGTCGAGCGGGATCATCACCTTCGTCGCGAGCAGGGTGTTCTCGCCGGTCCTGCCCCCGGACGGGTAGGCGATGTTGTTGCCGAGAAAGCTGTGCGGGCCGATGACGGCCCGGGAGACGCGAAACGACGTCCCCGAGAATTCCGCGTTCATGACGGAGAGACCGTCGGCGACCATCGTTCCGGTACCCACCGTGGTGAGGTAGGGGGACTCGTGCTGCACATGGGTGCCGAAGTTGGACCCGGTCTGCTCCACCTTGGACAGGTCGTAGCCGAGAAAGCGCAGGTAGTGGACGATGTACGAGCTGTCCCCGAAGAGCCAGCCGAAGAACTTGACGTTGGTCATCCGCGCGATGAGCCGGTGCAGCGAGTACTGCAGGCCGTACAGCGGATAGACCCTGTCCGGCTCGATCGTCAGGCTCAGCAGCCGCGGCACGGTGAACAGCCAGACCAGCCCGAGGACGAGGGAGCCGAAGAAGAGGACGACGGACAGGACCAGGGCGTCGACGTACAGGCCCGCCGACGTGATGTGCGTGGCGCCGGGGCCCAGCACCTGGTTCAGCGCCGGGATCTCCGTCACCAGGAGGTACGCGCCGCCGACCATCAGCGGGACGTACAGCACGAACAGTTGGAGCACGGTGCCGAGCCCGAAGAGCGTCCGGCGCAGTGTGCTGCAACGCGCCGGCGGCACGCGCACGTAGTCGACGTCGGTGCGCTCGGCCGGGGAGCCGTGCCAGTGCTCGCCGGCCGGGACCGAGTCACCGCTCTGCAGCGCCGAGGCGTGGCCCAGTTGGGCCCGGTCGCCCATCGACGTGTCGATGTCGAGCACGGTCTTCTCACCGACGAACGCGTCCCGCCCGATCGTGACGCGGCCCGTCTGGATGCGACCGGCGTGGGCGCGGTAGCCGATGAAGTAGGACTCCTTGCGGATGACCGTGCCGGAGCCGATCGTGAGCAGGTCGGTGCACACCGGGACGGTCCGGGAAAGGATGGTGACGCCCTTTCCGATACGGGCGCCGAGGGCCCGCAGATAGAGGACGTACAGCGGATTTCCGACGTAGAACCTCATCGGGTTCGCGTTGACCAGTACCTTGACGGTCCAGAACCGCAGATAGGTCAGTCCCCAGATGGGGAACTCCTGTGGTTTCCAGCGGCCGACCAGGATCCATTTGGCGGCGATGGGGAAGAGGCAGAGCACGATCATCGCGGCGCTGCCGAAGACCATGGACCGCAGGTAGATGTGCAGCAGACCCGAGCCCCTGGAAACCCACTCGTAGCCACGAGCGGTGACGGTGCCGAGGGCAAAGCAGTAGGCGAGGAAGACCAGCGTCTGCGCGGTTCCGCACAGGAGGTACGTCCTTCTGCTGACGGGTACGACGCTCTCGGCCGGTTCGGATGCCGGCGCGGCTTCGGGCGCGGGCGCCTCCGTCACCAGTGCGGTCACCAGGCCGCGGATCGTGGGGTACTGATAGATGTCCTTCATCGACACCGAGGGAAGGTCGTCGCGCTTCCTGACCCGGGCGCAGAACTGCGCCATGACCAGCGAGTTGGCGCACAGGTCCTCGAAGAAGTGGCTGTCCGCCGATATCTGCTCGGCCTTTACCAGGCCGGCCAGTACTTCGGCGAAGTCCTTCTCGGCACCTGCCGTACCCGTTCCCGTCGCCGGACCGTCAATTCGGTGCTCGTTGAGCGCCGATTCATCCGGCTCGGGCGTCAGGACCTCGACAGACTTGTCCACCATGCGAGCTCCTTGAGGAAATGCCGGTCGCCATCGTTCTGCGCGGCCGGCACTCGTTGTCCTCACGCTCCAGCGATGGCCGGAGCGAGCAATCCGGAAGTCACGCGGTCGTGAGCTCTTCTCCGGTCACAATCACGATCACCAGTCTCCGTCGTGCATCGCAGGGGTGCCACTCGGACCGGATCCCGTCGGACTGCCCTGAACGTGATGGCTACGCGAATGAATCCCGGCCGCCGGACCGCCGGTGGCCGGTAGTCCGGACACCGCATCGAAGCTGTTGTCATCGTCGGGACGAGGCGATGGCCCCCGGCGCCGACCGCCGGTAGCGGACGCCTCGGGAGGCGCTTGAATCGCACCCGTCAGGTATTCGGTACCGGCACCCGCCCGGATGGGAAATTCTTCAATCAAATGTCTTCAAAGTGCCGAGCGGGGTTCGGCCGGACGGGTGGGCGGGGCGTGTGAAAGGGGAGAGAGGGGCGCGCGGGGCGTGCGCCGGGCGTGCTGATGACGGGGCGAGAACACCGGTTGCGGGGTGCTGGCCCGGCCGGGTGAGTCACGCGGGTGCGTCCCGGTTGGACCGGTGCCCGGCGCACCTGGACCGGCCCCCGCCCGGGTCGCCCCCGGGGAGCGCGCCTCCTGGACCGGGCCCTGTGCGGGTCGGTCCCGGGCCCGCCCCGCTCGGTCCGGTCTGCCCGCGGCCGTGCAGAGCCGTGCGGACCGCCGGAAGGAAACCCTGACGGCCGTCGCACGAACGGCGTTACCGCGCTGCTGACGGGCCGCCGCCCGACCCGTCAGCACCGCGGCCCGTCGAAGCGGCTACGGGATCCGGATACTGTCGACGATTTCCCGGTGCGTCTTCTCCAGCGCCTTCTCGTTCGCCTCCGGGCCGACGGTCACGACCTGGACGAGGTACCTGTCGCCGTCGATGAGACGGGTGGACCCGGTCATCCGCTCCCCCTCGTCCGTCGCGATCCGCGCGTCGAGCGCGGGCCGGCCCTCGACCGTGGTCTCCTCGGCGCCCGTACTGACGAACGAGGTGCCGGTCTCCTTCTCCACTCCTTCCACGAAGGACCGGAGCTCGGCGCCGAGCCGCATGTCGTAGGCGTCCGGCACCTCGGTGACGGCGAAGACCACGAAACCCTCCCCGGTCTCCACCAGGTACGCGCGGTTGGTCACCTCCTGGCCGAGGACGCGCTCGGTGTGCTTCTCGACGGTCGCCTTGCCGGGCAGGTCCGCGGTGATGCCCGTAGGGGCGTCGGTGGTCTTCACCCATCCGGCACGAAGCTCGGCCCGGATCGCGGTGACGACACCGGCACGTGGTGTGACGGGGGCGGCGTTCGCGGTGGAGGACGCCACGGCGCCCCCGGTGACGGCGGCCGCGGCGACGGTGAGAAGAAGGAGGCGCTTGGTTCGGTTCGAGGTCCGGATGGCGTGGAACATGAAAATCACTTCCGTCAAGGTGTCGGCAAGAGGGACATGTCGAAACGACCCGGGGCGTTCGGCGAACCACTCACCGACGAGCCGCGCGGTCCCTCCGTTCCGGCCGGGTCCGCACCTCCATTACGCCGGTGGCGGGCGGCGGGCGTCATGCCCCTGGATCGCGTGACAGGAGAACCCGGGACTTGACAACGGCTCCGGCGTGGGGGGAAGAGAGGTCACGGACGGCGGGTCGCTCCCCGCCGGACGGCGGGCCGTGACGGCGGCCGCACAGGTGGCCCCCACGGGCGTCGGCGCCCATGCACCGTTGCCGGCGGCGTCCGCATCGAGGTCACCGACCCGCGGTCGGCCTCGCGGTACACGGGCCCGCGACCCCGCGCCCGAGTGGAGCCGGAGCCCTCCGAAGCCCTCTGATCGGCCGCCAGGCCACCGGCCGGAATCGTCCGTCGGAGGTGCGAGGGCCCGGTTGGTCAGCCCGTGCCGCGCCTGGGCCGCTGCCTTCTTCCCCGGCTCGGTCAGACGTGTGACGCGCTCCTCGAACTCCTTGAGGGTGCGGAAGGCGGCACCACACCGAATTCGAAGACCCGTCATCTGACGACGGGGCCTCGTCGATATTGCGGCCAGGATCTGTCCGCAATCGACGGTAGCGTGAGAAGTGGCCCTCTTCCGTCGATGTGAGGATGTTCATGCAGCAGAAGGCTATTCAGATCATCGGTGCCCGTGAGAACAACCTCAAGGACATCTCCGTGGAGGTGCCGAAGCATAAGGTCACCGTGTTCACGGGGGTATCGGGGTCGGGAAAGTCGTCCCTGGTGTTCGACACAATCGCGGCGGAATCCCAACGGCAGCTCAATGAGACGTTCACCGCGTTCGTGCGCAATCGCCTGCCCAAGTACGGTCAGCCCGACGTCGACGACATCGCGAACCTCTCCGCTGCGGTGATCATCGATCAGAAGCGGATCGGAGGGAACGCGCGGTCCACCGTCGGGACGATCACCGACATCTACGCCCTGCTCCGGCTTCTGTATTCCCGGGTGGGCCGGCCTTGGATCGGCTATTCGAACGCCTTCTCGTTCAACGACCCCTCGGGAATGTGCCCCGATTGCGAGGGCCTCGGCCACCGAGTTCAGGTCGACCTCGACAAGCTGCTCGACAGGTCCAAATCCCTCAATGAGGGCGCCATCCGGCATCCCGCCTTCAATGTCGGTGGCTGGTTCTGGAAGCTGTACGCCAATTCCGGCCTCTTCGACAACGACAAGAGGCTCCGCGACTACACCGAGAGCGAGTGGCAGGCGTTCCTGTACGGGGCCCAGGGGTCGATCGCTCTGGAATGGCAAGGAGGCAAGATCAACTCCAAGTACGAAGGGCTGATGGACAAGTTCAACCGGCTCTACTTGCGCAAGGAGCCGGACGAGATGAGCGCGAAGAACCGGGTGGCGCTGGAGCAGGTCGTCACCCGGGGGCCCTGCGACACCTGTAAGGGGCAACGGCTCAGCCGGCAGGCGCTCGGCTGCCGCATCAACGGCCGGAACATCGCCGAACTCTCCTCCTTGGAGATCGCCGACCTGATGGAGGAGGTCAAGAAGGTCGACGCGCCCTCCGTCTCCCCCCTGACGGCCAGTCTGATCGAGCGGCTCCAGCACCTCATGGAACTGGGGCTGGGATACCTCAGCCTCAGCCGTGAGACCTCCACGCTCTCCGGCGGCGAGTCACAGCGCATCAAGATGGTGCGTCACCTGAACAGTTCGCTCGTCGACATGGTGTACATCTTCGACGAGCCCACGATCGGCCTGCACCCCAGTGACGTCCAGCGGCTCAGCCGGCTCCTGATGGAACTGGCCGAGAAGGGCAACACCGTGCTGGTGGTCGAGCATGACCGCGACATCATCGAGATGGCCGAGCACGTCATCGACCTCGGGCCCGGGGCCGGGCGGTGCGGAGGCGAGATCGTCTACCGGGGCGACGTCCGGGGTCTCACAGAGGCGGACACGCCGACCGGACGGTTCCTCCGCAGGATCACCCCGATCAAGGAGCGATTCCGCGAGCCCAGGGGGCACCTGGAGGTGACGGGAGCCCGGATCCACAACCTCAAGGACATCAGCGTACGGATTCCGCTCGGCGTTCTGACCGCTGTCACCGGACCGGCCGGCTCCGGGAAGAGCACGCTCATCCACGACGTACTGCTGCGGCAGCACCCCTCGGCGGTCGTCATCGACCAGTCCGCGGTCACCACCAACCGGCGTTCGAACCCGGCGACCTACACCGGCATCATGGACGAGATCCGCAGGCTGTTCGCCCGTGAGAACCAGGTCAGCCCCTCACTGTTCAGCTTCAACTCCGAGGGCGCCTGCCCCACCTGCCAGGGACACGGCATCATCTACACCGACCTCGCCTTCATGGATCCGATGATCACGACCTGCGAGGTCTGCGCGGGCATGCGTTTCACCGAGGACGTCCTGCGCCTGACCCTGCGAGGGCAGAACATCCACGACGTGCTGTCGATGAGCGCCGCGGAGGCGGCCCAGTTCTTCACCGAGCCCAAGGTCGCCAGGACGCTCCGTTCCATCAACCAGGTCGGCCTCGGCTATCTCCAGCTCGGGCAGCCGCTCAACACCCTCTCCGGCGGTGAGTGCCAGCGCATCAAGCTCGCCACGGAGCTGGGGAAGAAGGGCAGCGTCTACGTCATGGACGAGCCCACCACCGGACTCCACATGTCCGATGTCGACAGCCTCGTCCGCCTTCTCGACGGCCTCGTCGAGAAGGGGAACTCGGTCATCGTCATCGAGCACAATCTCGACGTCGTCAGGCAGGCGGACTGGGTCGTCGACCTCGGCCCCGGGGGCGGCAGCGAGGGCGGCCGGGTGATCTTCGAGGGCACCCCCGCCGACCTGGCGGAGGCCGAGCACTCCGTCACCGGGCGGTTCCTCGCCGCGTCCCTGCCGGGTGCCGGTTCCAAGGCCGACCACCGGGCCTCGCGCTGATCCTTGACCCGGGTGCTGAGCGGCGTCCCGCCATGCCTTCGGCTGAGCATGTGCTCCGACCAAGGAACACACACGCCCAGCACGAAGGCCGTGGGGATGAGTCTGCTGCATCACACGGTCCGGCAGGATCCGTTCGCGGAACTGTCACGCTTCCGGGGTGAGTTCTACTCCTGCCTGACCAGACGTGTGGACGCGCTGTTCGAGCGGGCCGACGCCGTGCTGTGTGAGGACGGCCCGGTCCGGTTCCCTGGTGGAGTTGTCGCCGGTGGGCGAACACCGTCGCGGGCACGGTGGGCTCTATGACGCCCTGGCCGCCGGCCGGGTGGAGGTGGCCCGGCTGCGTCGGGCCCTTGCCGCGGTGCCGCTGCCGAAGAAGTCCACGACTCCTCGTCCACGCCGCACAGGTTAAAGATCAAGTCAGCGCCGGACGCCCTGCCCGGCCGGCGCACGGTGCCGGGCCGTCAGCTGTTCCAGCGTCGGCACCACCGCACCGGGTGCCGGGGTCCGCAGCATCTCCGCGCGGATCCGTGCCGCGCCCTGCCGGAAGGACGGCTCGGCCGATACCTGAGCCAGCCTGTCCCTGACCCGGCCGGCCGAGGCGCCCTCGCCGTGCGGCGGGAGGAAGATCCCCGCGCCAAGCTTCTCCAGCTGCCCGGCCCGGAAGACGTCGTCCCACTGCCAGGCGAGGGCAAGCTGAGGCACCCCGTGCAGCGCCGCCGTCGCCCAGGTGCCGGCGCCGCCGTGGTGCACGACGGCCGCGCAGCTCGGAAGGACGACGTGCAGGGACAGGCTGTCCACCACCCGCACGTTCCCGGGCAGCGGCGGCAGGCCGTCGCGCTCCTCGGCCTTGACCGTGGCGACCACCTCGGCGTCCAGCTCCGCGATCGCGGCCAGCAGCTCACCGGCCCGGGGCAGCCCCGTGAAGCCCGTCGAGCGCTCCGTGATGCCCTGAGTGAGCAGGACCCTCGGGCGCCCAGGATCCGCCCGCAGCCACGGTGGCACCACCGCCGGGACCGGGCCGTTGTAAGGGACGAACCGCATCGGCACCGTCGGGCGGGCCGTGGCGAACCGCACGCTCGGCGGCATCTGGTCGATCGTCCAGTGGCCGCTGATCACCGCGGGCCCGAAGGCCGCACCGTGCCGCTCCAGCGTCCACGTCAGCCACTCCTCCAGGGCGTCGTCCCGGCGCTCGGCCGGCACCTCGTCCAGTACCTGCTGGAACCGGTCGTGCACCCGCAGGAAGAGGTCTGGGCCCCACAGCAGGCGGGCCTGCGCCGCGCCGGTCACCTGGGCCGCCACCGCGCCGGCGAAGGTGAAGGGCTCCCAGACGACCAGGTCGGGACGCCACCAGCGGGCGAAGTCCACCATCTCGTCGATCATGGAGTCGTTGTTGATCTGGGCGTAGAACGCCGCCGTCAGCATGGACGTGGACGCTTCGAGGAACTCCAGGTCGAGCAGCTCCGGCCGGTTCTCCAGGTAGTCCGGGTTCCGGTGCAGCGCGAACACGCCGGGCGCCATGGCCCCCATCGCCGCCTGCACCTGGTGGTCCGTACCCACCGGCACAGCCGTGAGTCCAGCGCGGGTGATGCTCTCGGTGAGAGCGGGCTGGCTCGCCACCCGGACGTCGTGCCCGGCCGCCCGCAGCGCCCAGGCGAGCGGCACCACACCGTTGAAGTGCGCGTCCATGGCGAACGCCGTCACGAGCACCTTCATCGGGTCACCCTCCCCGGGTCACTTCTGGGCCAGCCGCAGCGAGAGCGGGGCGCGGACCACAGGGGAGCGCCCGCGCCGCAGCGGCTCGCCCTCGGCCTGCAGCACCTGCAGCCGCTCGGCCACCGCCCGCAGGACGGCGGTGCACAGCACGCGGACGAGCGGGGCGACCAGCCTCAGGTGGTCCGGGCCCGCCAGGGCCACGTGTGTGAAACCGGGGCTACGGGGGCGGTCAAGGCGGAAGCGGTCCGGGTCCTCGTACAGCTCCGCGTCCCGCTGGGCGGCGTCGACCAGCACCACCACGTGCTGGTCCGCCTCCAGCGTCTCGCCGCCGATCTCGACCTCTCCCTGGGTGATCAGGCTGCGCAGTGTCACGGGCGGGGCCCAGCGGAGGGTCTCCTCGACCGCGTCCGCCGCCCTTTCGGGATCGGCCCGCAGCAGCGACCACTGCTCGCCGTGCTCCAGCAGAGCCATGACGGCGTTCGCCACGGTGGTGATCGCCGTCTCGGCTCCGACCACCGTGCTCAGCACCGCGGCCGTGACGGTGTCCCCGGGATCGCGTCCGCCATCGGGGTCCACGGCCAGCAGGGCGCTCAGCGCGCCGTCTGCCGGTGCGGTGAGGTGGTCGGCCACGGCCGCGGCCATCAGCTCCCGGACGCGGCGCAGCGCCTGCGTCATCGCCCGGGCCACCGGGAGGCGCGGCGGGCAGAGGGCGGAGTCGAGCACCGGACCGCAGGCGGCCAGCAGGTCCGGCAGTACCGCACGTGCAGCGTCCGGGAGGCCCAGGACGGCGGCGAGCGAGCTCGCGACCGCCGGCCGCGCCAGGTCCGACACCAGGTCGAAGTGCGACGGCAGACCGTCCAGCACCCGATGCACCGCACGCTCCGCGTCGATCTGCCACGCCGTGCACGTACCGGGCCCGAGGACCGGACCGAGCAGGGCCGCGAGACGGTCGTGCTCGGCGGCCGGGGGCAGCAGGTCCTCGCCGAGCGGAGTGACGTGACAGGTCCGCCAGGTCTCCCAGACGTTGTCACGCACGTGCTCCTGCGGGCCCTCGGAGGCAGGGTGCCGGGGACCCAGCAGCGGGTCGTCCAGCAGGCGGGCCGCCAGCCCGCCGTCCGCGGTCACCCACGTGCCAAGCGCACTGCGGTGGAGCGGGCCCCGGCCGCGGACCAGCTCACCGAGGGACAGATGATCGGCCTCGCCGCGCAGTCGCCGGGCATAGGGGTCGCCCAGCGCGCCGAAGACGAAGTGGAAGCCGCGCACGGTCAGCAGATGGCGCCCCAGCTCGCTGTCGGTCGGGGCGGCCGGCGGCGCGTACGTGGGTGTGGGCATCGTCGTGCTCCTCACACTGTCGTGGCCCGGGTGTGGGCGCAGATGGCGGCGGCCAGCGGCTCGTGGACCGCGAGGGGCAGGGCGTGCCCCATGTTCTCGATCTCCACCACCCGGGCGCAGGGAATCCGGTCGGCGAGGTGCCGGGCGTGCGGCGGCGGGGCCGCGGGGTCGCACATCGCCTGGACCGCCAGCACCGGTGTGGTGACGCGGGACAACTCCGCCCCCCGCGACACCGGCGGCTGCGGGATCATGTGGTGCACGATCGGCTCGTCGAACGTTCCCGCGTGCCCGGCGGCCAGGAGCTCGCGGCGCCGGAACTCGTCGGCGTCGAAGGGCACTCCCTTCCCGTTGAGCAGGCGCCACTTCTCCACCCGGCGCTCCAGCCGCCCCTCGTCAGTCTCGGCAGGTTGCTGAAGCAGCGTCATCATGTCGAGGAACCGCTGGGTGGGCACGGGCAGTCCGCTGACGGACGGCTCACCCTTGAGGGCCGCCTCCAGGTCGGCGTCGAAGTCGACGTCGAGCGCGCCCCCCAGCATCACGGTGAGGGTGAGGAGCCGCTCCGGAGCGTCCAGGGCGAGCAGCTGGCCGATGGTGTGGCCCAGCGACATGCCCACCACATGGGCGGCGCGGACCTGCCAGCCGTCCAGGACGGCCAGCGCGTCGGCGGCCAGTTCGTCGAAGCCGTAGGGGTGGAGCTCGAAGTCGCACCGGGAGGAGCGCCCGGTGTCCCGGTGGTCATAGCGGATCACGAAGTGCCCGGCCGAGACCAGGCGTTCGACGAACTCGTCCGGCCATGACCTGGCCGAGAGGTTGCCGCCGGCGATCAGGAGCATCGGGGCGTCGGCCGGGTCACCGAGCCCCTCGCTCCACAGGGTCACCTCGTCGTGGGTGATCGTGCGTGTCGGCATCGCTGACCAACCCTTCCCGTTCCTCGTGTGTCAGGCGCCGGTGGACGCGGGGGCAAGGACGAGGAGCGAGAGGTCGTACGGGATGGTCGGCGAGGGCAGTTGCCGCACCTCCTCGACCGCGAGGCCCGCCGACGCGGCCAGCCCGTCCCACTTCTCGCGGGTGCGCAGGGCACCGCCGAGGAAGACCAGCATCCGCAGATCGAGCTCCGTGAACTGTTCGTTGAACGAGTTCTCGTGGAGGTCGTCGCGCTCGTGGATCAGGATGCGTCCGCCGGGCTCCAGGGCCTCGGCGCAGCGGGTGAGGATCCGGACGGCGTCGGGGTCCGGCCAGTTCAGCAGGACGAAGGAGAGGATGATCGCGTCCGCCCTGCGGGGAAGCGGCTGGAAGAAGTCACCCTCGACGACGTCGACGCGCTCGGAGAGACCCTCGTCCTTCAGATAGGCGCGGGCGGTGTCCACGGTGCCCGCCATCTCCAGGACGGTCGCCGAGACGTGCGGGGCCCGGCGCGCGATGGCCGCGGCGAAGCCACCCTTGCCGCCGCCCACGTCGAGCACGTGCCGGACGTTCGTCCAGTCGTACGCGGCGGCCGGCGCGTCGAAGGCGACGTCCTGGTCGCAGGCGAGCAGCGAGTCGAAGGACGCGCGCAGGCCGGGGCGGCCGGCCAGGTCCTCGTAGAACGGCTTGCCGTAGATCGACTCGTACGTGGGACGGCCGGTGCGGATGGCGTCGGGGAGGTGGGTGAAGGAGATGTCGGCCCGCGCCACGGTCTGCGTCAGGTCGTGCCAGGCGCGCTGCGCGGCCGGGTGGTCGTCGGCGAGCAGCTCCCCGACCTCGGTCGGGACGAACTCGCCCGGTGCGTCCTCCTGCAGCAGCCCGATCGCCACCAGGTGGCGGATCAGCCGCAGGAGTGTTTCGGGCCGGGTGTCGGTCCTGGCCGCCAGGGCCTCCACGGTGCGGGACCCGGCCAGGATGTGGTCGACGAGCCGCAGGGTGGCGGCCGTCCGGACGACCATGGGGGTGTGCAGGCTTCCGAGGCGGATCAGGGTCCTGAGGGCGTCGATCTGCTGCGGCCGGGCAGCGACCGTCTGTTCGGCTGTCATGGGTGTGTCCGTGCTCCTGTCGTGGCGTCGGTGGGTGAAGGAGAGCTCAGGGGCGGCAGCCCTCGGGGGTGGGCCAGGGCTCGCCGAGCTGGCGGTAGGTGCCGAGGTAGTCGGGCCAGTCGCGGTGGTCGCGGATCTTGCCGTCGACGATGCGGATGAGGTGGATCTGCTCACCGGAGAACCGGCGCCCGGTCGCCGGCATGCCGACGAGATTGCCGACGTGCCGGCCGTAGAGGGCCAGCTTCGCCCGCACCCACGGGCCGTTCTCCTCGTAACCGATCTCCTCCAGGTGCGCCTCTTCGGAGAAGGCGTACTTGAGCCAGGTGACGGCGGCCGCGAACGCCTCCGGGCCGCGCAGATCCGGATTGTGCTCCAGCGCGCCGGGGTTCAGATACTCGGGGTGAATGAATTCCGCGACATCGTCGGTTTTTCCCGTGTTGTATGCCTCCACCATGCGGCGGGCCAGATCGATCTGCATGCTCATGATTTTCCCTCCCGTACCGGAAACGGCGACACCGGCAGCGGCCGCGTCAACGATTGTTGTTCCGACTGCGGTGGCGTACAAGGGTTTCGGGGGTGCCTCGAACGGCACTCCACCGCCCTTCAAGTGCGGGTCGAAAACTGGGAAGTCGGGAAGAGACGGAATCGCAGAGGCAGGAGCCGAGGATGCAGGATTCGTCCTACAAAGAGCAGGTGGCACACGCCTTCGACCAGTCGTCGTCGACCTATGACCGGCTGGGAGTGCAATTCTTCACGCCCATGGGCAACCGCCTGGTGGAAATGGCGGAGCCGGCCGCCGGTGAACGAGTGATCGACATAGGCTGCGGGCGCGGCGCATGCCTTTTCCCGGCTTTGCGAAAGGTCGGCCCTCAGGGGCACGTCCACGGAATCGACATCGCTCCCGGAATGATCGAGGAAGCTCGCAGGGAAGCCGCCGAACGCGGTCTGCGGAATATCGCCCTCGATGTGATGGACGCGGAGACGCCCGAATTCCCGCCGCGCTCGTTCGACCTGGCCATGGGGAGCTACAGCGTCATCTTCCTGCCGGACGCGGTGGGGGCGCTGGCGCGCTACGCCGGAATCCTGGACCACGGGGGCAGGATCGCGTTCACCAGCCCGGTCTTCCGCGCCGGCACGTTCCCCTTCCTGCCACCGGAGTTCACCCCGCTCATCCCGCAGGCGCTGCTGGAGCACCTGCCCGAGCAGTGGCGGCCCGAGGCGCTGGTTCGGCGGTTCAACAGCTGGCTGGAGCGGGTCGAAGATCTCGTCCGCACCATGGAACGCTGCGGCTACACCTCGGTCACCGTCACCGACGAACCGGTGCGGATGACGGCCCTGTCCAGCGAGGCGTGGGTGGACTGGTCCCACACCCAGGGCATGCGTCTGCTGTGGCAGAACCTCCCGCAGGCCCAGCGAACGGAATTGCGCGCACGGCTCGTCGAGGGACTCGACAAGCTGAGTGACGCCACCGGGGCCCTCGCCATCGACGTGCCGGTCCGCTTCGTCACCGCCCAGGTCGCCCACTGAGCACGGCGCCCTGCTCGCGCACCGCGGCCAGCGCCGCCGCCACGGACGTCCGGTCCGCCTCGGCGGTGCCGGCCCGCGGCGGCAGCAGCGGCACCACCGAGTTCTGCCCGGACCGCACCGTCGGATGGCGGCGGGCGATGGTGCTCAGCCCCTGCCCCGGCCCCGTCTCCACACAGACCACGCCCGTGCGGGAGCCGAGCACCGCGTCCAGCGCCGGCCAGAAACGGACCGTCTCCACGGGATGCCCGGCCCAGTACGACGGGTCGGCGGCCAGTTGCCCGGTCACCGCACCCGGCCGGTACCCGGAGCGGAAGGGGATGGACGGAGCCGCCACGCGCGTGGACGCGAACCGCTCGGCCGCCCCCGCCGCGTACGGGGCCAGCATCGGACTGTGGAAGGCGGTCAGCGACGGCACCTCACGGCATGTCAGCCCTGCCTCCCGCAGCGCCCGGGCGACCCCGGCGAGCGGTGCGACGGGCCCCGCGAGAATGGTCTGGCGGGGCGAGTTGACGGCCGCGACCACCACCTCCCCGTCTCCGAGATACGGACCCAGCACGTCCCCGCCCGCGGCGACCGCCAGCATCCCTCCGGGCGGTGCCTGGGCCAGCCGTCGCACCCGGTCCAGCACGAGGCCCGCCGCGTCGCGCAGCGTGAACACCCCGGCGAGCGCGGCCGCCGCCATCTCCCCGACACTGTGCCCCAGCAGTGCCCACGGCCGGCCGGTCGTGGCCGTCACCATCCGGCCGAGGGCGTAGTCCACCGCGAACAGCAACGGCTGGGAACGGGTGACGTGGTCCAGCGGTATGACGGGGTGATCGCTCAGCCAGTCGGCACGCAGCCGTCCGCCCTCGCCGTAGCCGGCGGCGTCGTACGCATCGAAGACCTCGTCCACGGCGGCCGTGAAGGCCGGTTCGGGTCCGTACAGGCCGGCGGCCATCCGCGCGTGCTGAGACCCCTGTCCGGGGAACATCAGGAGAATCGCGGGGGCATCCATGGCGGGCTCCTCACCGGGCGGCCGGGGCGGCCGCCCACGACGGGCGTTCCAGCAACTCCACGACGGCGCACGACCAGCTGAAGCCGGCGCCGACGCTGACCAGCAGACACAGCTCTCCCGGGGCGAGGCGTCCGGAGCCGACGAGGTGGTCGAGCCCGGCGATGGGGTCACCGCCTCCCAGGTGGCCGGTCCGCCGCCCGAACTCCCAGGTGGTGCGCTCGGGTTCGATGTCCCACTTGTTGAAGTAGGCGGCGCTCAGCCGGCGCCACCCCATGTGCGGCAGCACAACCCTGCTGATGTCGTCGAGATCGACCCCGGCCGCCTCCAGGGCGCCGGTCAGTGCCTCCTCCTGACCCGCCGAGACCCGGGCGACGCTGAACGAGCTTCCCGCCTCGGCCACGTACGCCCGCTTGTGCGCGTCCAGGTCCACAGTCCGCTGTCCCTCCGGGGACGGCGGGCCGAACGGGTGCCCGCCCCGGTGCATGCCCTCCAGCACCGGTTCGGAGACCGTCACCAGGCTGCGCAGTCGGGCGAAGCCGCCCTGCCGGGAGAGCACGAGGGCGGTGCCGCCGTCGGCGTACACCGTGCCGGGGTCGCTTCTCCAGCGGTCGAAGCCCGGCGTATGCATCCGGTCGCCCGTGGTGATCAGCGCGGTCACCCGGTCCGGGGCGGCAATCAGGTACGCGCGGGCCAGTTCCAGGGCGGCCATACCGCCGTTGGACACCTGCCGCACCTCCATGGCGGGACAGCGGTTCCCGACTGCCACCCGCTGGACGTAGGAGGCCGGCGCCCACAGATGGTGCCCCTGGAAGTACAGGCTGGCGTGCAGGACGAGGTCGACGTGGGCCGGTTCGACGCCAGAGCGGTCCAGGGCGGCGCGGGCCGCCAGCGCCGCCATCTCCGCCGGGGTCTCCTTGTCGGCGACCGCCACCGACAGCATCCCCGTCGACGAGGCGAGCCTGCGGTCGCAGTGGCCGGCGGCCAGGGCCTGTTCCATGGTCACCGGCGGGGGCAGCCAGACGCCGCAGCCGGCCACGTGGACGTCCCCGGGCGCCGTGTCCGGCACGCTCACGCCGCCCCCCGGACCACCAGAGCGCTGTTGAACCCTCCGTAACCACGGGCGACGACGAGGGCCGCCCTGCCGCCCGCCAGTGGCCGAGGCTGTCCGGTCACCACGTCGAGCGGCAGGTCCGGGTCGGGTTCGACGTGGGCGGTCGCCGGGACCACCTCGTCCCGCAGCGCCAGCAGCGCGGTCGCCACGTCCAGTGGTCCCGCGCCCGAGTACAGCCGGCCGGTGAGGGTCTTGGGGACCGTCACCGGCACCCGGCGCGGCCCGAAGACCGACGCCAGGGCCTCCGCCTCGGCCGCGTCCATTTCGGGAACGGCCGCGCCGTCGGCGAACACCACTGCCACGTCGGATGCGTCCAGCCCGGCATCGGCCAGTGCCGTTTCGACGGCACGGGCGAACGTGGAGGGGCGGCCGGAGCCGGGCGGAGGATCGAAGCTCGCGCCGTACCCCGCGATCTCCCCATACACCGCCGCGCCCCGCGCGGCGGTCCGCTCCGCGTCCTCGACGGTGAGGATCGCCCCTCCCTCGCCGGGCACATGTCCGGACGCCCGCCGGTCGAACGGCAGATACCCGGCCGCCGGGTCGTCCGAGCCGCTCAGCCGGCCCGACTTCACCTGGGCCGCCATGCCGTACGGGCACAGCGACGAGTCCACAGCGCCCGAGACGATCAGCTCGGCTCCGCCCCGGACCTTGCGGCGAGCGTGCGCGAGGGCGTCGAGGCCGCCCGCCTGCTCGGCCACCACCACGCCGACCGGGCCGCGCAGGTCGTGCCGGATGGCGATCTGCCCGGTGTTGACGGCGTAGAACCAGGCGAACGACATGTACGCGCTGACGTGGGCCGGTCCCTTGCTCCACAGGTTCTGCAACTCCCGCTGGCCGAAGTCGAAGCCGCCGGACGCGCTGCCCGTGATCACACCCGCCTCCAGCGGCGACGACGGGGAGCAGTCGGCCTCCCGCAGGGCCCACTCGGCGGCGGCTAGCGCGTACTGGGTCATCGGATCGGTCTGCGCCAGCAGCCGCTTCGGCAGATGGTCCTCGGGGACGAAGTCGCTCACCTCCCCGGCCAGCCGGCCCAGGCGGCCGTCGCCGGTGAACCGCTGCAGCGGTCCGATGCCGTTGCGGCCGTTCAGGACCGCGTCCCAGTACGCGCTCACCCCGAGCCCGTTGGGAGCGACGATCCCGAGACCCGTCACCACAGTGCGGCGCGTGCCGCCCCGCCGGGCCGCGGCCGACGAGGGGATCTGCGAAGACGCGGTCCGTGTCGTGGTACGTGTCATGGGGGTCACCTCTCGAAACGGCTCAGGAGCATGGCGCTCTGGAAGCCACCGAAGCCGCTGCCCACCGTCAGTGCGTTCCGCACCCGCTGTTCACGCGCCGTCACCGGCACGTAGTCCAGGTCGAGTTCGGGATCGGGGTCGTGCAGATTCGCGGTCGGCGGGATCGCCCCGTACTCCACGGCCAGCGCAGTCGCCGCCACTTCGAGCGAGCCGACCGCGCCCAGGGAGTGACCGATCATCGACTTGATGGAGCTGATGGGCACCCGGTACGCGTGCTCCCCCAGGGAGCGCTTGAACGCGGAGGTCTCGTGCCGGTCGTTCTGCTTCGTCGCCGTGCCGTGGGCGTTGACGTAGTCCACGTCCGAGGGGTCGCGGCGGGCCTCGTCGAGCGCCGCGGTGATCGCCGCCGCCATCTCGGCGCCGTCGGCGCGCAGCCCGGTCATGTGGTATGCGTTGCCGCGCGAGGCGTAGCCGCCGATCTCGGCGTAGATCCGCGCACCTCTGCGCTGGGCCGCCTCCGCCTCCTCCAGGACCACGATCGCACCGCCCTCGCCCAGCACGAAGCCGTTGCGGCTGCGACTGAAGGGACGTGAGGCGGTCCCGGGTGTGTCGTTGTGGTCGGAGGTCGCCCTGATGGCGTCGAAGCAGGCCACCGTGATCGGCGCGATCGGGGAGTCCACGCCGCCCGTGACCATGGCGTCCACCGTCCCCTCGCGGATGAGCTCGCAGGCGTACCCGATGGAGTCGATCCCCGAGGTGCACCCGGCCGAGACTATGTTCACGGGCCCCTCCGCTCCGGCGAGCCAGGCCACTTCGGCGGCCAGGGAGCTGGGCACGAAGTAGTCGTACAGCTGGGGCGAACCCCGGCCGGGATCCACGACCCAGTGTGCTCCGCCCGCACTGAGCGCGACATACTCCGACTCCAGCTTCTGGGTGCAGCCGACGGCGGTGCCCACACACACCCCGACCCGGTGCGCGGAGTCCTCCTCGATCCGCAACCCGCTGTCGGCGAGCGCCTCCTGACCGGCGACCAGCGCGAACTGCCCGGTCCGGTCGAGACGCCGGGCCTGCTCCTCGGAAAGCCCCGCAGCCACCGGATCGAAGTCGCACTCGGCGGCGACACGGGAGCGGAAGGGCGTGGCGTCGAACGTGCTGATGGCGCGGGTGGCGGTCGTTCCGGACAGCAGGAGCTCCCAGAACGGCTTGGTCCCGGTGGCGCCGGGAGCCACCACGCCGATCCCGGTGATGACGACCCGCCGGTTCACCTCGTCCGCCCTCCGGGCCCGCTCGGGGCCGGGACGCCCGGCGCGACCCGGACCTGGCGGTGCCGGTACAGGGCCGGTTCGCTGGTGCTCAGGGCCCGGAGAGCGGCCGCGTGGGCAGGGAACTCCGGGTGCGCCACGGCGGCGCGGAAGGAGGCTTCGTCGTCCCAGACCGCGATGTTCACGTACTGCGGGCGGGCGTCCGCCGGGCCGCGACCGGTGTCCGCCGGCACCAGCAGGGTGTGCCGGCGGAAGCCGGGCCGACGGCACAAGAACTCGGCCGTTTCGGCGAACGCCGCCTCGAAGTCCTCGGCGGATCCGCTCAGGGTGAATCGGTTGACGAACGTCACCGTTCCGGAGTCGGCGTCGTTCGGTTCTGGCAGAGGCATTGCTGCTCCACGGGTCCGTTGGTCCAGGTGTGTGGGAGGGGCGTCGGTGAGACGGTGCGGCCGAGTCCGCATATGTGCGTCACGCCGGACTCCGAGCCTCTGCGGCGCCGCTCGACCCCCTCTGGAAGCCGGGTCGTCAAGCGCGGCTCGAGCGCGAGGTGTGAGGTTGGCCCTCCGTCGAAGGGAGGACCATGTCCGACGCAGCCGACCGGGTCGCACTCGTCACCGGGGGAACCAGCGGCATCGGTCTCGCGGTGGCGCGCAAGCTTGCCCGGGACGGGACCCGGGTGTTCCTGTGCGCTCGCCACGAGAGCGCCGTCACCGGCACCGTGAAGGAACTACAGGCATCGGGACTGGAGGTGGATGGCGCGCCGTGCGATGTGCGGAGCACCGCCGACGTCGACCGGCTGGTCCGCACGGCACGCAACCGCTTCGGGCCGATCGACATCGTCGTCAACAACGCGGGCCGCGGCGGTGGTGGTGTGACCGCCGAGATCCCCGACGACCTCTGGCTGAACGTCGTCGACACCAACCTCAACGGGGCCTTCCGGGTCACCCGCGCCGTCCTGGCCGGCGGCGGCATGCCGGAGCACGGCTGGGGCCGGATCATCAACATCGCCTCCACGGGCGGCAAGCAGGGAGTGGCCCTCGGCGCCCCCTACTCCGCCTCCAAGAGCGGCCTGATCGGCTTCACGAAGGCCGTCGCGCTGGAGCTGGCCAGGACGGGCATAACCGTCAACGCCGTCTGCCCCGGGTACGTCGAGACGCCCATGGCACAGGGCGTCCGGCAGCGCTACGCCGCTTTCTGGGACGTCACCGAGAACGATGTCCTGGAGAAGTTCCGGGCGAAGATCCCCCTCGGACGCTACTCGACACCCGAGGAGGTGGCCGGGATCGTCCACTACCTGGCCTCCGACAGCGCCGACTCGATCACGGCCCAGGCCATCAACGTCTGCGGTGGCCTTGGTGGTTACTGACCATCCGCGACACGATCTCAGGAGGGCAGATGCCCGAGTCACCGCTTCAGCAGACCGAGCATGAGATCCACACCTCCGCCGCTCCGGACGCCGTGTTCGCCGTGCTTGCCGACGCTCGGGCCTGGCCCGTCGTGTTCCCGCCCAGCGTCCACGTCGAACAGATCGAGCGCACCGGCCCCACCGAGCGCATACGCGTCTGGGCCACCGCCAACTGCTCGCTGCGCACCTGGACATCGCGGCGCGAGTTCGACGAGGGGGCGCGGCGCATCCGTTTCCGGCAGGAGGTGTCCGCCCACCCCGTCGCCGCGATGGGGGGCGAATGGATCGTCGAGGAAGCCGGCGACGGCGGCACCCGGGTGCGGCTCACGCACGACTTCCGGACCGTGGACGACGACCCGGAGACGATCGGCTGGATCCACCGGGCTGTGGACAGCAACAGCGAAACGGAACTGGCGTCCCTGCGCGCCGCGCTGGAACGGCCCGACGGCACCGAGCCGACGACCTTCGAGGACACCGTCGTCGTCCGCGGCCGTGCCGAGGACGTCTACGACTTCCTCCGCCGTAGCGACCTCTGGGAAAAGCGGCTCTCCCACGTCGCGCGGATCGCGGTCAAGGAGGAGGAACCGGGTCTCCAGCACATGGAGATGGACACCCTCACCGCGGACGGCTCGGTGCACACCACCGCGTCGGTGCGGGTGTGCTTCCCCGAACGGCGTGTCATCGTCTACAAGCAGCTGCGTACGCCGCCGCTGCTCACGCTCCATCTCGGCCGCTGGTCGGTCCGTCCCGCCGACGACGGGGACGGGATCGCCGTCACCTCGGCCCACACTGTGTCCGTGGCCCGCTCGGCGATCCCCGGCGTCCTCGGAGCGGGGGCGACCGAGACAGACGCCGTGGACTTCGTCCGCGGGGCCCTGGGCCGCAACAGCCTGCTGACCCTGGAAGCGGCCAGACAGTACGCCGAGTCCAGCGCCTGAGACGAGCGTCCCGAGCCCGCACGGGCCCTGCCCCGATTCCCTCGGGGCAGGGCCCGCCGCGTTTCGGGCCGGTGTTCAGGGCGGTTCGCCCTCCGGCNACGGGCCCTGCCCCGATTCCCTCGGGGCAGGGCCCGCCGCGTTTCGGGCCGGTGTTCAGGGCGGTTCGCCCTCCGGCGAGCACGGGCGGGGCGCCCTCCGGTGAGCGGAGGGCGCCCCGCCCGTGCTCCGGGCCGGTGGGCCTCACGTCACCGAGAGGCCCCCGTCCACGGCCAGGACGGCACCGCTGGTGTAGGCGGCTTCGGGATCGGCGAGCCGCACCACCCACCACGCGACGTCCTCGGGTCGGCCCACGCGGCCGAGCGGGACGCGCGGCCCCATGGCCTCCAGGAAGTCGTCGTACGCCTCCTGGGACATCCCGGCCCGGACCCCCGCGCCGGTCTCGACCACCCCCGGGGCGACACCGGCCACGCGGATGCCGCGGGGACCGAGTTCCACGGCCCAGGACCGGGTCAGCAGGTCCAGGCCCGCCTTGGCCGCCCCGTACACCGCGTTCCCCGGCCAGGCCCGCCGGCCGAGCGCGCCCGCCGAACCGATGTTCACCACCAGACCTGAAGCGGCCTCCAGCGGGCTGAGCAGCGCCTGGGTGAGCAGCACGGGGGCCACGAGGTTCGTGGCCACCTGCGCCTCCACCGCGGTCCGGTCCAGCTCGCCCAGGTGTCCGAAGGCGGCCGTGGAGGCATTGTTCACGAGCACGTCGACCACGCCGCCGAGCCGCTCGCGCACCTCCCGGGCGACCGCCTCCGGTGCCCCGGCGTCGGTGATGTCCACGGCCAGCGTGTGCGCGTCCTTGTGCCCGCCCACCGTTTCTGCCAGCGGACCGGGAGTCCTGCCAACGACGAGGACACGTTCGCCCCGGGCAGCGAAGGCGCGCGCGACGGCTCGTCCGATGCCGGAGCCGCCGCCGGTCACGATCACGGATCGCTGTGTGTTCTCCATACGGCGAGGCTAGACACCGCTGGTGGAAGGCGACTTGAGCACTGGGCGCCGCTCCGTCCCGCCGGCCCGGTGCTCGGCGGTCAGCCGCTCCAGCACGGGCACGATGTCGTTCGGGCTCGGCGTCCCGACGATCTCGGCGCGCACCCGGCGCGCCCCGGTGGCGTAGGAAGGATCGTCGAGCAGGGCGAGCACGCGCTCGCGCAGCAGCTCCGGCGAAACGTCCCTGGCGTCCACGTAACCGCCCGCACCGCTGCGGGCCAGGCCGTGCGCCTTCTCCATGGCGTCCCACATCATGTCGGGCACGACCAGTTGCGGTACCGCGTGCACCAGGGCCGTCATGAACGTGCCGGAACCACCGTGATGGATAATGCCCGAGCAGGACGGCAGCAGGGCGTTCAGCGGGACGAAGTCCACGGCCCGCACGTTCGCCGGCAGGGTGCCGAGTTGCTCGCGCAGCTCCCGCGGCAGGGTGGCGACGACCTCCACGTCCAGGCCGTCCACGGCCGCGAGGATGTCGGACGCGGCGACCGTGCCGGCACCCGTCGCCTCGCCGAGCGACACACCGAGCGTCAGGCACAGGCGCCGCGGGTGGCGGGGCGCCTCACGCAGCCAGTCCGGGAGCAGGGAGGGCCCGTTGTACGGCACGTAGCGCACCGGCACCCAGGGCAGGTCCAGGGGGATGCGCATCGACGGCGGTGTGGGGTCGATCGTCCACTGCCCGAGGACCAGTTCCTCGCTCATGTCCCCGGCGCTGCCGCCGCACCGCTCCAGCGTCCAGGTGAGCCACTCGGCCAGCGGGTCGTCGCGCAGCTCGGGCGGCTGCCGGTCCAGCAGGGCACGGAACGCCGTCCTGTTCCGGCCCATCTGGTCCGGGCCGAACAGCAGCCGGGCGTGCGCCGCCCCGCTGAGCCGGGCGGCCACCGGACCGGCCAGGGTCAGCGGATCCCAGACCACGAGGTCCGGCCGCCAGTCACGGGCGAGGCCGACGAGGTCGTCGACCATGGGCTCGGGGCACACGTTCTGGAAGACCATGGCGGTCATCGCGGTGAACATGCCGAGCGCGTGGTCCGACGGAAAGGGGTCGTAGCGGGTGTTGCTCATGGCGAGACCGCCGAGGTTGCGGTCGCCCTCGAAGCCGGCGTTGGCCTCCCGGGTCTCCTCCTCGATGTTGAGGTCCTCGCCGATCCGTACGGCGGTGAGACCGGCCCGGACGATGTCGTCGAGGACGTCGGGCTGGCTGGCCACGAGCACTTCGTGCCCAGCGGTCCTCAGTGCCGACGCCAGGGTGACCTGGGCGTAGACATGGGACCGCGCGGCCATGGTCGCGAACAGGACGCGCACGGGAACTCACCTCCGGGACGGGGCGGACGGCACGGCCGAGCGGTTGACGGGCGAGCCCACGGACAGGCTGTGGAGACAGGCGACCAGGGTGCGGGCCTGGACGTTGACGTAGTGGGAGTGACGCAGCAGCCTGACCAGTTGGTGGAGCGTCAGCCAGCGGTAGTCGCCACCGTCCGGGATGTCATGGTCGGCTTCGACGATCACGTAGGTGTTCACCGCGTGGTAGAAGCGCCCTCCTTCCTCCGCGAGGGCGGTCGCAAAGCGCACGCGCTCGGGCGGGGCCTCCAGCACGGCGTCGAGGTAGCGGGGCCTGGCCTCCGGGGGCAGGGCGTGCAGACTGCCCGGGGTGCACTGCACGGTGGGCGCGATCTCCACGACATCGACATAGCCGGGCTCCACGCGCGCGTGCGCCAGGACGTGCAGGACCCCGTCGATCCGGCGGACCAGGAAGGCCGCGACCCCTTGGTCCTTGGGCTCGATCATCGGCTGGCCCCAGCCGGGCACCTCCCGTGAGGCGGCCGTCACGTCGACGGCCGTCACTTCCAGGAAGCGTCCGCTCTCATGGGCGATCACGCCGTCCCGCTCGTACCACTGTGGCAGCGCGTTCAGCGCGGCCGGGCGGGTGATCACGTCGGTGCGGCTGCGCAGGTCGGCGATCCAGCTGACGATGCCCACGGTGCTGTGCAGGCTGCCCTCGGCTGCCGTGCACGACCGAACGACGGAGCGGTGGAAACCGGCGTCCACCCGGCCCCCGCCGCCGTCGGGACGACCGGGGACCACGGGATGGGCGCCGCCGGGGCCGTCGGCTCCGGCCGGTTCCGCATCGGCCAGCGGGTGCGGCCCCTCGCTCGCGAACGGCAGGCAGGCCAGTACCGTTCTCGCGTCCATGTTCACGAGGTTCTCGACCCCCAGCAACCGGTGCAGCTGACCCAGCGTCAGCCAGTGGAAGTCCTCGTGCGGCGGGACCTCGCCGGACACCCGGACGATCATGTTGCGGTTGCGCTTGCGGTAGAACCAGGAGCCCTGTTCGGACTGGAGCACGTCGGCGACCACCTGCCGTTCGGCGGTGTCGCGGAAGTGTTCCAGATACGGGATGGCCTTTCCGCCGTGCACGCGCGTGTAGTTGCTGCGAGTGGCCTGGACCGTCGGCGAGAGCTGCAGCCCGCCCGGGTTGCCGGGCTCGAACTTGGCCTGGACGAGGCAGTGCAGGACCCCCTGGCACTCCTTCACCAGGAAGCCGAGGATGCCCACCTCGGGCTGGTTCAGGATCGGCTGGGACCAGCGCGGCACGGGAGCGCCCGGGATGTGCACGTCCAGTCCCTCGACGCTGAAGAACCTGCCCGTGTGATGGGAGACGGTCCCGCTGACCGGGTGGCGGCTCCACCCCTTGAGGGCGTCCAGCGGAATCCGCTCGGTGCGGTGCACGACCTGTGCGGAGCGGTCGGCGTACCACGCCCAGAAACGGTCCATGCCGCCGCCGAGGCCGTCCCGGGCGAGGACGGACCGGGCGATCTGGGCGGTCATCGCGGCGCCGCTGTGCCGGCGCACCGAGAGGGCCGGGAGGGCACGCATGGTCAGTCCAGCCCGTCCCGGGTGACGGTGCGGTGTTTGACGCGCCACTCGCCCGCCTCCCGTACCAGGATGTCCGTGCACCCGGTGCTGCGGCGCAGCACCGGGTCGCCGTCGCGCGGCGTCTCCAGCACCACCGCGTAGCTGCGGGCCGTGACCTCGTCGGGCTTTCCGTCGACGGTCAGCATGCCGATCCAGTGTCGGCGGGCGATCCCTTCGGCGGCGAACCGGTCCGTGGTCCGCCGTGCCGCCCGCGCGATGTCCGCGGCCCCGCGGACGGCCTCGCGGCCGACCTCGAAGACGCCGTCGCGCGCGAACGTGCGTGCCCAGTCCTCGGCCCTGCCGTCGTCCAAGAGCTGCATCTGCCGGGCGTAGAACCGCTGTACCTGGAGGTAGATGCCGGGGTCCGCCGAATCCGCCGACTCGGTCGTCGGCACGTCGTCAGCCGGGAGCGCGTCCATGGTTGTCCCTTGGGTCGTGTGATGGCCTCGGGTGGCCCGGTCCCGGCCCGGCCGCGTGCGCCCGCCGGTCGGCGCCGTGCCCAACCTGTTCCGCGCGACTTGAGGCAGGGCGGACAACCGCCGGTCCACCGCCGCTCCAGTACGACTGGACCTGCGGAACCGAGGGTGGTCGCCGCGGTCCCGATCGGGTCGTAAACGTCGTGCAGCAACCGGTACGGAGGAGCAGGGATGGCTGAGCTCAGCCTGGCGGAACTGCGGGAGATCATGCGGCAGAGCATGGGGGAGGACGAGGCCCCCGACCTGGCGGACGCGGACGCCGTGACCTTCGAGGACCTCGGGTACGACTCCCTGGCCGTCCTGGAAACGGTCAACCGCATCGAGCGGACCTACGGGGTGAAACTGCCCGAGGAGGAACTGGCGGAGATCAGGACGCCGCACGGCATGCTGGTCTTCGTCAACGAGAGGCTGCGGGCGGCGGTATGACGCCCTCCGCCCCGCACCACGGGACACCGGACAGCGGCCTGTCGAGCCGGACGGTGCTGGTCACCGGGGCCACGTCCGGCATCGGCCGGGCGGCGGCCCTCGCGGTCGCCCGGCAGGGGGCCCACGTCGTGCTCGTCGGCCGGGATCCCGAGCGACTGAAGACCGTCACGAACGAGGTGGCCCGGACCGCCGGCCCGGCCCCGGACGCCTTCCGCGCGGACTTCACCGAGCTGCGCCAGGTACGCGACCTGGGAGAGCGGCTGCGGGACCGGTACCCGCGCGTCGACGTCATGGCCAGCAACGCCGGCGGCATGTTCTGGTCGCGCACCACGACCCCGGACGGCTTCGAGGCCACAGTCCAGGTCAACCATCTCGCGGGCTTCCTGCTGGCACGGCTGCTGCGGGAGCGGCTCGCGGGCGGGCGGCTGATCCTCACCTCGTCCGACGCGTACACCCAGGGCCGGATCGACCCGGACGACCTCAACGGCGACCGTCACCGCTACAGCGCGGGCCAGGCGTACGGCACGTCCAAGCAGGCCAACATCATGACCGCGGCGGAGGCCGCCAGGCGCTGGCCGGACGTGCTGGCGGTCAGCTATCACCCCGGCCAGGTCCGCACCCGCATCGGACGGGGCACGGTCGCCTCGTCCTACTTCCGGTTCAACCCCTTCCTGCGCTCCTCGGCGAAGGGCGCCGACACCCTCGTGTGGCTGGCGGGCGCGCCGGCAGGGGAGTTGACCCCGGGCGGCTACTACGCCGACCGGCGGCTGTCCCCGGTGAGCGGCCCGACCGCCGACGCCGGCCTCGCAGCGAAGCTCTGGGAGGCCGGCGCGGCCGCCGTCGGTGACACCGCGCGGTGACGGCGGCCGCCCGCCGCGCCGCGCCGCGCCCGCATGTCCGTCTCATCCGCGAGCGCAGACGCTCGTGTGCCGATCCATCGAAAGGAACGATCCGTGACCAGGTTCGCGCCCGGCGCTCCCGCATGGTTCGACCTCGGGTCGCCCGATGTCGCCGCCTCGGCCGACTTCTACACCGGCCTGCTCGGCTGGACCGCCACCGTGGTCAGCGACCCGGGCGCCGGGGGATACACGACGTTCAGCTCTGACGGGAAGCTGGTCGCCGCGGTCGCCCGCCACCAGATCGACACCCCGTACCACCGGCCGTACGGGCCCGGGAACGACCAGCACGGCATGCCGGCGATCTGGACCGTGTACTTCGCCACCGACGACGCCGACGCACTGACCAAGCGGGTCGAGACGGCGGGCGGCGAGGTCATCATGACCCCGATGGACGTCCTGGGCCTCGGCCGGATGGCGGTCTTCGCCGACCCCGCCGGTGCCGCGTTCGCGGTCTGGCGCAAGGGGGTCATGGAGGGCGCGGAGGTGACCGGCGTGCCCGGCTCGGTCGGCTGGGTCGAGCTGGTGACCGACGGCATCGGCACCGCCCGGGACTTCTACCCGGCGACCCTCGGACTGGCTCCGGCCGAAACCGGCCTGGAGGGCGTGACCGACCCGGTCTGGCACATCGGTGAGACACCGGTCGCCGGCACCCAGGAGCTGGGCGTCACCGGCGCGGTACGGCCGCACTGGGCCGTGCTGTTCGCCGTGCGCGACTGTGACGCGACGGCCCGGCGCGCTGTGGAACTCGGCGGCTCCGTCGAGAACGAGCCCGCCGACACGCCCAGGGGACGGCGTGCGGACCTGCTCGACCCGCACGGGGCCGGTTTCTCGGTGGTCGAACTGCGGGAGGCGTACCCCGCAGCGGCGGGCGGTGCGTCGTGAGCGGCGAGGCGCCCCGGGTGGCCGCCGACCCGTTCGCGTGTCCCATGATGACCATGCAGCGCAAGCCCGAGGTGCACGACGCCTTCCGGGAGGCGGGCCCGGTCGTCGAGGTGAACGCCCCCGCGGGCGGACCCGCCTGGGTCGTCACCGATGACGCCCTCGCCCGAGAGGTGCTGGCCGATCCCCGGTTCGTGAAGGATCCCGACCTCGCCCCCGCCGCCTGGCGGGGGGTGGACGACGGTCTCGACAGCCCCGTCCCGGAGCTGCGTCCGCTCACGCTCATCGCGGTGGACGGCGAGGCCCACCGGCGCCTGCGCCGCATCCACGCACCCGCGTTCAACCCGCGCCGGCTGGCCGAGTGGACGGACCGCATCGCCGCGATCGCCGACCGGCTGCTCACCGAACTCGCCGACGACTCCGCCAGGTCGGGCAAACCCGCCGAGTTGATCGGCGGCTTCGCTTACCACTTCCCGCTGTTGGTCATCTGCGAGCTGCTCGGCGTACCGGTCACCGACCCGGCGATGGCGCGCGAGGCCGTCAGCGTCCTCAAGGTACTCGGCCTCGGCGGCGCGCAGAGCGGCGGGGGCGACGGCGATGACCCGGCCGGGGGCGTGCCGGACACCTCGGCCCTGGAGAGCCTGCTCCTCGAAGCCGTGCACTCAGCTCGGCGGAACGACACCCGGACCATGACCCGCGTGCTGTACGAACGCGCGCAGGCCGAGTTCGACTCGGTCTCCGACGACCAGCTCGTCTACATGATCACCGGGCTCGTCTTCGCGGGCCACGACACCACCGGCTCCTTCCTGGGCTTCCTGCTCGCGGAGGTCCTGACGGGCCGCCTCGCGGCGGACGCCGACGACGACGCCGTCTCCCGGTTCGTGGAGGAGGCGTTGCGCTACCACCCGCCGGTGCCCTACACGTTGTGGCGGTTCGCCGCCACGGAGGTGACCATCAGCGGCGTCCGGCTGCCCCGCGGAGCGCCGGTGCTCGTGGACATCGAGGGCACCAACACCGACGGCCGCCATCACGACGACCCGCACACCTTCCACCCGGACCGTCCCTCGCGGCGGCGGCTCACCTTCGGCGACGGCCCGCACTACTGCATCGGGGAGCAGTTGGCCCAGCTGGAGTCGCGCACGATGATCGGCGTGCTGCGCAGCAGGTTTCCCGCGGCCCGACTGGCCGTGCCCTACGACGAGTTGCGGTGGAGCCGGAAGGGGGCCCAGACGGCCCGGCTCACCGAACTGCCTGCCTGGCTGCGCTGATCCGCCGGCCACCACGGCACCGCCCACCGCCCACCGCCCACCGCGCACGGCGCGGTGGGCGGTGCCGTGCCGTGTACCGGTGCGGACAGCATCCCCGGCGCACCACTGTGACTTTCTCACATCAAGATGTGACGAATTAATTCCAGCAAGTGCCGCACACACTTTCATGACGGGCATTCACTTGCGAGGATGGAGCGAACAAACGGGGCCGCCGAGAACATCCTTCGGCCGCCGGAAATATGCCACCTGCTGACGCGATCGGAACGCCACAGAGGGAGCACCGGCAATGCAGATCAATATGTTGGGCCCGCTTGTCGCACACCACAATGGCACGTCGGTGACCCCGATAGCCCGAAAACCGCGACAAGTACTCTCACTGCTCGCACTCCAGGCGGGAACCGTGGTGCCTGTGCCCGCGCTGATGGAGGAGCTCTGGGGGACCCAGCCCCCGGCGAGCGCGCTGACCACCCTTCAGACCTACATCCTCCAGGTGCGCAGGGGCATCACCGTGGCCCTCGGCGCGAGCCACAACGGACCCGCCAAGGACGTGCTGCGCACCTGCTACGGCGGCTACCTGCTCGACGTGGACCCCACCCACACCGACGTGCACGCCTTCGAGCGTCTCGCCGAGGAGGGCAAGCGAGCGTGCGAGCGCGGGGAGCTCGATCTGGCATCCGCACGCCTTCGCCAGGCCCTCGGCCTGTGGCGCGGTGACGCGCTCGTCGACGTGCACACCGGCATGAGGATCGGTATGGAGGTGGCGCGCCTGGAGGAGAGCCGGCTCGGCGCCCTGGAGGCCCGCGTGGAGACCGACCTCAGGCTGGGTCGGCACGCGAGCCTGCTGCCCGAGCTGTCGGCGCTCACCGCGCGCCATCCCATGCACGAGAACCTGTGGGCCCAGTTCATGATCGCCCTGCACCGCTCGGGCCGCACGAGCCAGGCCCTCGAATCCTTCATCAAACTCCGCAAGACACTGGTGAATGAGCTGGGGGTGGAACCGTCCGCCCGTCTCCAGCACCTCCAGCACGCGATTCTGCGGGCCGATCCCGGCATCGATCGGATCGGTCCGGAAGTCCCGGCAGCCGCGTCCGTCGCGCTTGCCTGACCGCGCCCCGACAAGGAGTCACGTGTCCACCCACGTCTGGCAATACCTCGATGAATACCGGAAAGAACGCGCCGACATTCTCGACGCGGTGGAAACGGTATTCGAGTCCGGGCAACTCATTCTCGGGAGAAGCGTCCGCTCTTTCGAGGAGGAGTTCGCCGCCTATCACGGACTGCCGCACTGCACCGGCGTCGACAACGGCACCAACGCGCTGGTACTCGCCCTGCGGGCGCTCGGTATCGGCCCGGGGGACGAGGTCGTGACGGTCTCCAACACCGCGGCCCCCACCGTGGTCGCCATCGACGCCGTGGGCGCCACGCCCGTCTTCGTCGACGTGCACGAGGACAACCACCTCATGGACACCGGCCGGCTCCGGTCGGTGATCGGCCCGCGCACCCGGTGCCTGTTGCCCGTCCACCTCTACGGACAGAGCGTGGACATGACTCCCGTGCTCGAGCTCGCCGCCGAGCACGACCTGAAGGTGCTGGAGGACTGCGCCCAGGCTCATGGCGCCCGCCGCCACGGACGGCTGGTCGGCACTCTCGGCCACGCGGCGGCCTTCTCCTTCTACCCCACCAAGGTCCTCGGTGCCTACGGCGACGGCGGCGCCGTCGTCACGCCCGACGCGGAAGTCGACCGGCGCCTGCGGCGGTTGCGCTACTACGGCATGGATGAGCGCTACTACGTCGTGCGCACCCCCGGGCACAACAGCAGGCTCGACGAGGTACAGGCCGAGATTCTTCGCCGGAAACTGCGCCGCCTCGACGACTACGTCAAGGGCCGCCGGGCCGTCGCCTGCCGCTACGAGGAGGGACTCGGCGACCTCGACGGCCTGGTGCTGCCCAGAACCGCAGAGGGCAACGACCACGTCCACTACGTGTACGTGGTGCGCCACCCCGAACGGGACCGCATCATGGAGGCGCTCACCGCCTACGACATCCATCTGAACATCAGCTACCCGTGGCCGGTCCACACGATGAGCGGATTCGCCCACCTCGGCTACGGCCCCGGCGATCTGCCGGTGACCGAGCGGCTGGCCGACCAGATCTTCTCCCTGCCGATGTATCCCTCGCTGCGCGCCGACGAGCAGGAGAAGGTGATCGACGCGGTCCGGGAGGTCGTCGGAAGCCTGTGAGCTCAGGCCGGGGCGCCGTGATCGGTCCGCCACATGCTGTGGACCGAGTCCCGCAGACCGATGCGCGGGGTCCAGGGCAGTAACCGCCGGGCCCGCCCGATGTCCAGCCGGGTCCAGTCGCCGCCCTTGCTCCGCACCGGAGTGGCCCGGCGCTCGACCCGGTCCTCCGGGAAGGCGGCGGCCTCCAGCAGCCAGCCGACCAGGTCACCGATCGGCACCGCCTCGCCGCGCCCGATGTTGACGACCAGCCCGCCCGCCGCCGGAGCCCGCCCGGCCCGCACCACCGCCTGTGCGACGTCCCGCACGTCGACGAAGTCCCGCCGGGCGTCGGCGACGCTCAACTCCAGTCGCCCGCCGTCCGCGAGGGCGGTGCTGATACGCGCCATCAGGTCGGCCAAGAAGCTCTCCCGCGGCGGGTGCGGGCCCGACATGTTCGCAGCCCGCAGCACCACCGCGTCCAGCACACCGGCCCGCGCGGCGGCCAGGACGGCCGACGAGGTCTCCAGCTTGATGCGCGCGTACGGTGTGACCGGCTCCGGCATCAGGTCCTCGCGCAGCAACGTGCCCGCCGGGACCGGACCGTACTCGTGCACCGAACCCAGATGGACCAGCCGCGGCCGGTACGTGAGCAGCGCGAGGGCCTCCACCAGGCGCCGCACCAGCCGCAGATGCGAGTACGTCATCTCCTCCTCGGTGTCGCCCCAGCCGCCCGCCGCGTTGACCACGACGTCCGCCGGGGGATCACCCAGCACCGTGGCGGTCCGCCCGGGCGCGGCGGCTGTGAGGTCCAGCGCCGTGAACCCGCACCTGTCGAGATGCGGCGCCGGGCGACGGGCCACGCCGTGCACGTCCCACCCCTGCGCCGCGTACGCCGCGCACACCTGCCGGCCGACGCTGCCCGTCGCCCCCAGAACCACGACCCGCATGCCCGCCTCACCCGTCCCCAGACGTCCCGGCTTTCGGCCACAGCTCCGACTCGACCGCCCGGCACGCGGCGTACTCCGGAAGCGTCCCGGCGGCCCGAGCCTGCTCCAGCGTCGGTGCCGCCCGGTCCCGGCCGGACAGCAGCGCCTCCAGATCGCCCGGCACGGGCAGCCCGAGCGCCGGGTCCAGCGCCGACACGGCGAGCTCGTTCGCCTGCACGTACTCCCCGGACAGCATGTACGACATGACGGTGTCGTCCTCCAGGGCCAAGAAGGCGTGCCCTGCCCCGACCGGGAAGTACACCGCCCGGAATTCCCGGGGGGCCAGCTCGACGGCGTCCCACCGGCCGTACGTCGGGGAACCGACCCGCACGTCGACGACGATGTCCAGCGACCTGCCGCGGGCGCAGTACACGTACTTGGCCGAGCCCGGCGGTGTCACGGTGTAGTGCACGCCCCGCACCACCCCACGCCGGGACCGGCTGTGGTTCGACTGCCGCACCGGAAAGAGCGGGTGGCCGACCGCGGCCGTGAACGCCTCCTCCCGGAACGGTGAGACGAACAGCCCCCGCTCGTCCGGAAACACCTCCGGCTCGAACGTGAACGCCCCCTGCACCGCCAGTTCCCGCGCCTTCATCGATGTCCTCCGGCTTCAGGGATCCCGGTCCCGCGTTGCCCGGTGCTGATCGGCCCGGTGCTGATCGGCCCGGTGCTCATCGGCCCAGTGCCACTTCGCTCAGGTAGTCGACGCCGTCCGTGAAGTTGTAGGGGTGCATGAACCCGCCCGCCCGGACATCGCGGTACAGGCGCGCCAGGGGATGGGAGTTGCTGTAGCCGGCCCCGCCCACGAGCATCAGACAGTCGTCCACCACACCCACGGCGTGCCGGTTGACCAGCAACTTGGCGTACTGGAAGGGCGTCATCATCGCGCGGCCGCGGGCGGCGAGGTCGCCGCTGAGGTCGTCGGCGAGCCGGTCGGCGGTGGTCAGCGCGCTCGCCACCGCGGTGTGCAGCGCGAACAGCCGGGCGTCGATCTCGGCCATCGTGGTCCGTACCCCGGCCGGCGGCGCGCCGCCGCGCCTGAGCAGTTCCACGACGGCGATCCTGCGGGCGGCCTCGGCGATGCCGACGTAGATGCCCAGCATGGCGATCGAGCTGACCGTCTGCCCGGCGAGCGCCGCGTCGTCGCGGACGCCCGGCTCGCCGCGCGGCAGGACCCGGCTCCGGTCCACGGGACAGCCGTCGAAGACGATGTCCACGCTGCCCGAGGACCGCATCCCCATCCCGTCCCAGTTGTCCAGCACGGTCAGGCCCGGGCTCGTGCGCGCGACCACCGGCGCGGCCAGCCGGACGGGGGCGCCCGCCTCCTCCAGCCGGGCCGACACCACGTAGTGGGTGGCGATCCCGGCCATACTGACCAGCGTCTTGCGGCCGTTCAGCCGGTAGGAGCCGTCCGCGGCGCGGGTGAGCACGGTGGTGCCGCGCACGTCCTTCACCGCTCCGCAGATCACGGCCTCACCCGAACCCATGTGCCGGAGCAGGTCCTCGGCGAGCGGCCGCGTCGACGGTGCCCCGTGCCGCCACTCGAAGTCCAGGGTCAGGCCCCGGCTGAACTGCATGTGCAGGGCCAGCGCAACGCCCGCGTCCCGGCCGGCGATCCGGGCCAGGGCCAGCGCGACGTCGTGCAGCGAGCGGACGCCGAGCCCTCCGAGGTCCTCCGGGACGGTGGCGCCCAGCGCTCCCTCCTTGCGCATCCGGTCGAATAGGTGGACGGGCAGAGTGGCCTCGCGGTCGTTCTCCCGGCTCTCCGCCTCCAGGGCCGGCAGATACCGCTCCAGGAGGTCGAGCAGCCGTCGCCCGGCCGGGGTCTTGGGTTCGCACAGGCCGTTGTCGGCCAGGACACCGGGGTGTTCGTGCACAGATGCCTCTTTCATGACTCCTCGTAAGGATGGGAGACAACTCCTGGGGAGCAGGCTGCCGACCGTCGTTCGAGCGTCACTGGAGCGAAGGTTCCGGGCACGTGGTCCACCGGCGTTCCGCCGCCGTTCCAGGGCCTGCCGGTGTGCTGTGGTGGCCCGAGAGGAGTGGAGGCGACGAGCATGCGGATCATCGACATCTCCAGCGCGGTGGACGTGTCGGGATGGGAACCGGACGAAGTGCGGCACGAGGTGCTCAGCCCCCGGGACGGCGCCGTCCACATGAGCGAGGAGATGCGGCGTCACTTCGGCGTGGGGTTCGACCCCGACGAGTTGCCCGACGGCGAGTTCCTGTCGCTCGACAGGCTCACGCTCACGTCCCACACCGGCACGCACATAGACGCGCCCTCTCACTACGGCTCGCGGGCGCACTACGGCGACGGCAGGCCGCGGAACATCGACGAGCTGCCGCTCGACTGGTTCTACGGCCCGGGGCTGCTGCTCGACCTCACCGGCTGCGAGGGGCCGACGGCCGGTGTCGGGGACCTGGAGAAGGAACTGGCCCGCATCGGCCGGGTGCCGGAGCCGGGCACCATCGTGCTGCTCCGCACCGGCGCCTCCGAGCGGGCCGGGACGGAACGGTACTTCACCGACTTCACCGGTCTGGACGGTCCCGCCGTGAACCTGCTGCTCGACCACGGCGTGCGGGTCATCGGCACCGACGCGTTCAGCCTGGACGCGCCGTTCGGCGCCATCATCCGCCGGTACCGGGAGACGGGTGACCGGTCGGTGCTCTGGCCGGCGCATGTCACCGGCCGGCACCGGGAGTACTGCCAGATAGAGCGGCTGGGAGGTCTGGCCGCGCTGCCGCAGGGCGACGGCTTCCACGTCGCCTGCTTCCCGGTGAAGATCGCCGGCGCGGGCGCCGGCTGGACCCGCGCGGTCGCCTTCGTCGACGAATGAACGTCCCGAAACGTTCCGGGCGGTGGCCCCGGCTCGGCGGCCACCCAGCATCGAGAGGGATCATGGAGCCGAACGAATCGACATGTCGTATCTGCGGTGGCCGAGTACGGGAGTTCTTTGACTTCGGCCGCCAGCCGCTGTCCGACTACTTCCCGTCGGAGGAGGAGCTCGACAACGAGTTCTTCTTCCGGCTCGCGGTCGGGATGTGCGCCACGTGCACCATGGTCCAGCTGTTGGAGGAGGTGCCCCGGGATCGCATGTTCCGCTACGACTACCCGTACCATTCTTCCGGGTCCGAGCGGATGCGCGAGCACTTCGCGGCGACCGCCCGTCGGCTGATCGACACCGAGCTGACCGGGCAGGACCCGTTCTGCGTGGAGATCGGCAGCAACGACGGAGTGACGCTCCGCACGGTGCGCGACGCCGGTGTCCGGCACCTGGGTGTGGAGCCCTCCGGCGGTGTCGCGGACGTGTCCCGGGCCGAGGGCATCCAGGTGCGGACCGCGTTCTTCGAGGAGTCCACGGCCCGGGAGATCGTCGAGGAGCACGGCTGCGCGAACGTCATCTACGCGGCCAACACCATCTGTCACATCCCCTACCTGGACTCCGTCTTCCGCGGCGTCGACGCCCTGCTCGCTCCCGACGGTGTGTTCGTCTTCGAGGACCCCTACCTCGGCGACATCGTCGAGAAGAACACCTTCGACCAGATCTACGACGAGCACTTCTACCTGTTCACCGCCCGCTCGGTGAGCCTCACCGCCCAGCGCTTCGGGTTCGAACTGGTCGACGTCGAGCGGCTCCCGGTGCACGGTGGGGAGGTTCGCTACACCATCGCCCGCGCGGGCCGACGGCAGCAGAGCCCCCGGGTCGGCGAACTCATCGCCCAGGAGAGCCGGCGCGGGCTCGCCGACCTGACGACGCTGGAGAAGTTCGGCGCCCAGGTCAGGCGGGTCTGCTGGGACCTGGTGGCCCGCCTGCGCGAGCTGCGCGACCTCGGCTTCTACGTCGTCGGGTACGGGGCGACCGCCAAGAGCGCCACGGTGCTCAACTACGCGGGAATCGGGCCCGATCTGCTGCCGTGCGTCTACGACACCACGCCGGCCAAGATCGGTCGTCGGCTCCCCGGGTCGCACATCCCCATCCGCTCCGCGGAGGAGTTCCGGGCCCCCTACCCCGACTACGCGCTGCTCTTCGCCTGGAACCACCTGGACGAAGTCCAAAAGCGAGAGGCGGAGTTCACGAAGCAGGGGGGGCGCTGGATCCTCTACGTCCCGGAGTTCCGGATCAGCTGATCCCGGGGGCGTCGTCCCCGGGTAGCCGGACGGAGAGGGCGTGCCGGAAGGCGTCGTTCGGATCCCAGCGCTCCTTGACCTGCTGGAGCGCGGCGTAGTTGTCCCGGAAGTACAGACGGTGCCAGGGCACGCCACTGCGGTTGAGGTCCGGCTCGGCCAGGTCGGCGTCGGCGTAGTTCACGAAGGTGCCCCCGTAGCCGCGGCCGGGGTCGGGCACTCCGTCGGCGTCGCCGAAGAACTCCTCGTAGGACGCCCGAACCCAGTCCAGGTGGAGAGCGTCCTCTCCCTCGTCGAACCAGAACACCGACCAGTAGGTCTTGAGCACCGCGTCCCGGTGGGCCATGGCTGTGTCCGCCGGGCCGGGCCGGTTCACCTCACCCCCGTGCGAGAGCAGATAGACCGTCGCGGCGGGGTTGTGGTGTCCGGAGGTGTCGGTGAGCCGCCGGTACACCATCCGGGCCTGCTGTTCGCTCCAGCCGGTGCGCAGGAAGGCCGCCTTGGACTTGAACCGGCCCTTGACCCCGGCGAACTCGTCCGGGACGAGGGTCGCCGCGAGCCATGGCAGCGTGGTCACCGAGATCTCCGGGCGGGCGCCGACGTTCCTCGACACCTCCGCGATGAACCGGTCGGTGAGCTCCTGCGCGTCGGGCCGCGTGGCGTCGACGGCCGTCTCCACCGTCAGGGGCCCGCCGCCGGTCCGTGGCAGGGCGAGGCTGTTGTCGAGCTGGGCGCCCGGATCGCCGGGGGCCGCGTGCCGCTCGTGCCAGGTGCCGAAGTTCCCCACGAGCGTGAGGAAGGCGGCCTCGTCGACGTTCTGCCAGTCCCACCGCGCCGTCTTGCGCAGCACTGCGGCCGGCGGCCTGGGCAGCAGCCGGCCCGGGTCCGCGGGCCGGGAGCCCTCGTCCGTGCCGGGGGAGCGGAACAGATAGCGCGTGACCAGACCGAAGCTGCCCCCGCCCCCACCGGTGTGCGCCCACCACAGGTCACGGTGCGGGTCCGACAGCTCCCTGGTGGCCCGTACCAGCCGGGCCCTCCCGGCGGAGTCCACCACCACGACCTCGACCCCGTGGAGATGGTCGACCGACAGCCCGTAGCGGCGGGACAGCGCTCCGCCCCCGCCGCCCGCCACATGGCCGCCGACTCCGACCTCGGGGCAGCGCCCGGCCGGGACGGTCACGCCCCACCCCAGGTACAGGCTTCGGTACATGGTTCCGAGGGTGGCCCCCGAGTCGACGGAGAACGCGTTCAGTTCCTCGTCGTGGTACACCGACCGCATCTCGGACACGTCGATCACCGTGGCGACGGCGGGGTCGTCCACGAGTGACTCGAAGCAGTGCCCCCCGCTGCGCACCGCCAGCCGGGTGCCGTCGCGCACGCTGTCCTGTACCGCCCGCACGGCTTGTTCCGCGGTGGCCACCACCCGGATCGTGTCGGGGTCGGGGCGGAAGCGGGCGTTGATGCCGCGGCCGGCCAGGTCGGGGTAGCGGGGATCGCGCCGGTCGACGACGGCCGACGGTCGGGCCTGCGTGTGCGGTGCCGAGGGAGCCTGCGGGTACCGGGCCACGGGAGACGCCCCTTCCAGGTGTCTGCGAACTGTCTCCGGAATCTGTCTCCGGGGACGGTAGATGTGCCGCTCACACCCCCTCAACGTCGCTCCAGCGTGGCGCGAGCGGCACTCCGGCACCCGTGTCAGTGGGCGTTCTTGTTGCGGTACAGACGCATGGTGAGCGGTGCGAAGACGGCCACCAGACCGGCGGAGACGCACAGGACCAGGCCCACGTCCCAAAAGCCGGCAGTGCCGTGCATGAGCTCGCGGGAGGCCGTCGCCGCGTGGCTCATCGGGTTGGCGTCGACGATGGCCTGCATCCATCCCGGCATCGTCTCCGGCATGACGAAGATGTTGCTCATGAAGAGCAGCGGATAGAGCACGATCATGCTGGTCCCCGAGACCCGCTCGGGCTCGCTGGCCACCACGCCCAGGGCGGCGAAGATCCAGCTCACGCTGAACCCGAAGACGATGAGCACCAGGATCGCGCCGACCACGCCGAGGAAGCCGTCGTCGGGGCGGAAGCCCAGCAGCAGACCGAGGGACACCGTGGTCGCCAGGGCGACGACGTACCGGAGCACGTCACCGAGGAGACTGCCCGCGATCGTCGCCGGCTGCCAGAAGGGGAGCGTCCGGAAACGGTCGAAGACGCCTTTGTGGATGTCCGTGTTGAGCGAGGTGCCGGTGTAGACCGTCATCATGACGACCGCCTGTACCGTCACACCCGGAAGGTAGAACTGCAGGTACTCCTCGGTGGAGTCCGCGAACGCCCCGCCGAACAGGTACGTGAACATCAGCAGGAAGATCAGCGGCATCAGGACGATGTCGATCAGCTGCACCGGGAAGTGTTTGAACGCCATCATCGCCCGCCACAGATGGGTCATGGTGGCGGACACCGCCGTCGCGCGGGCCGGGCGTTCACCTGCGGACAGCACCGTCCGCAGCCGGCCGCTCACAGCGGTCGTGGATTCCACGGTGCCGGGGGATGTGGTCATGCCGCCTTCTCCTCTTCCGCCGCTTCCTCGGTGCGCCGGTCCTCGGCCGGGTGGCCGGTCAGGGCCAGGAACACCTCGTCGAGACTGGACTGGCCGAGGGAGAAGCTGCGTACCTCGAGCGGCGTACGCGACAGCTCGGCCAGGGCCCGCATGCCCTGCCGGGGGTCGTCGATCCGCGCGGTCAGCGCCGTGGGGTCGGAGTCGCGGTGGACCGTGACTCCCAGTTCCGCGCTCAGCAGCCGTTCCGCCTCGGCGCGCGACCGGGCGTCGTGCAGGCGCAGCCGCAGGACGTTCGACCCCAGCGAGGACTTCAGCTCCCCGGTGGTTCCCTCCGCGATCACCCGGCCGTGGTCGATGACCGCGACGCGGTCGGCCAGTTGGTCCGCCTCGTCGAGATACTGCGTGGTCAGCAGCACCGTCGTGCCGGCGTCCACCAGAGCCCGGACGATGTCCCAGACCTGGTTCCGGCTGCGCGGGTCGAGACCGGTGGTCGGTTCGTCCAGGAAGAGCAGGTCGGGGGTGACGACGATGCTCGCGGCGATGTCGAGCCGCCGCCGCATACCACCGGAGTAGGTCTTCAGGAGCCGGTCGCGGGCGTCGCCGAGCCCGAAGCCGTTGATCAGTTCGGTGGCGCGCTCCCTGGCCCGTGCCCAGGAGTAGCCCTGGAGCCGGCCCATCATGACGAGGTTCTCCGTACCGGTCAGGCCCTCGTCGACGGAGGCGTACTGGCCGGTGACACTGATCCTGCGGCGGACCGTGTCGGGTTCGCTCGTCACGTCGTGACCGAAGACCCGGGCCGTACCGTCGTCCGGGCGCAGCAGCGTCGCCAGCATGCGGATGGTGGTGGACTTGCCGGAGCCGTTCGGCCCCAGGATCCCGTAGACGAGACCGGCCGGGACGTTGAGATCCAGGCCGTCCACCGCCCTCGTCCCGTTGTAGATCTTGACGAGGCCGGACGTTTCGATGGCCCATGTCGGTCGCGTGTTCACAGAACGCCCCCAGTGGTCACATGGAGCGGACAAAGCGTGCACTCTAATTGGTTTCGGTCACTCGACTTCACGTTGAGTACCGTAGCCCCCAATGAGGACACTTCATGGCCGCGATTGTCCCGCTCGCCGAGCCGTTTTCCGTACGGCGCTCCACCGGGTCTCGTGACCGTTTCGAGTGGGGCGCCCGACGCTGGGGGTGCGGCCACGGACGCCGCGAACCCAGGAGGCTTGAGGTGACCCTGACGAAGCCGGATGTCGATGTCCTCGTGGTGGGCGGCGGTCTCGGAGGACTGTCCACCGCACTGTTCCTGGCCCGCCGGGGCGTGCGGGTCCTGTTGGCGGAGCGGCACGCCACCACCTCGCTCCTGCCCAAGGCGGCCGGCCAGAACCCGCGCACCATGGAGCTGTTCCGCTTCGGCGGCGTGGCCGACGACATCCTGGCCACGGACGACATCCGCGGTGCCCGGGGCGACTTCACGATCAAGGTCGTGGAGCGCGTGGGCGGCCGCGTCCTGCGCAGCTTCGCGGAGAGCTTCGAGGAACTGGTCGGTGCGACGGAACAGTGCACACCCATGCCCTGGGCGCTCGCCCCCCAGGACCGAGTGGAGCCCGTCCTGCTGTCCCACGCCGTCAAGCATGGCGCGGACATCAGGTTCGCCACCGAGCTGACCTCCTTCCAGGCGGGCGACGACGGTGTCACCGCCCGCCTGCGCGACCTGAGCACGGGAGCGGAGAGCACCGTGGGTGCCCGCTACCTGGTCGCCGCCGACGGACCCCGTAGCGCGATCCGGGAGAGCCTGGGCATCACCCGGCACGGCCACGGCACCCTGGACCACTTCATGGGCGTCATCTTCGAGGCAGACCTCACCGCCGTCGTGCCGCCCGGCTCCACCGGCTGGTACTACCTGCAGCACCCGCACTTCACCGGCACGTTCGGCCCCACCGACCGGCCCAACCGGCACACCTTCTACGTCCGCTACGACCCCGAACGCGGCGAGACGCCGGATGACTACACACCGCAGCGCTGCACCGAGCTGATCCGGCTGGCCGTCGACGCACCCGGGCTCGTGCCGGACATCCTCGACATCCAGGCATGGGACATGGCGGCGTACATCGCCGACCGGTGGCGCGAAGGGCCGGTGCTGCTGGTCGGCGACGCCGCCAAGGTCACGCCGCCCACCGGGGGAATGGGCGGCAACACCGCCATAGGCGACGGGTTCGACGTGGCCTGGAAGCTGGCCGCCGTGCTGCGCGGGGAGGCGGGCGAGGGGCTCCTCGACAGCTACGGGGCGGAGCGGTCGCTCGTGGCCCGCCTCGTCGTCGACGAGTCACTCGCCATCTACGCCCAGCGCATGGCCCCCCACCTGCTCGGCAGCGTTCCCGAGGAACGCGGCACGGCGCAGGTCGTCCTGGGCTTCCGCTACCGCTCCGCCGCCGTCGCCGCCGAGGACGACGACTCCGAGCCGACCGAGGACCCGCTACGCCCGTCCGGCCGCCCCGGCTTCCGCGCGCCCCACCTCTGGATCGAACAGGCCGGGACGCGGCGTTCCACCGTCGAGTTGTTCGGCGACCGCTGGGTGCTCCTGGCGGCACCGGAGGGCGGCGCGTGGGCACAGGCGGCCGCCCGCGCCGCCGCGGATCTGGGCATCCGTCTCGACATCCATCTCGTCGGCCGCGATGTCACCGACCCCGCCGGCGAACTGACGCGGACTTACGGGATCGGCCGGGCGGGAGCCGGCCTGATACGTCCGGACGGCGTGGTCGCCTGGCGGACGGCGGTGGCGCCGGGAGCGGAGGCCCAGGAGCAGCTGGGCACCCTGCTCACCCGGCTGCTGGCCCGCTGATCGGAGTGTCCCTCGCCGGCGCCACCGCCACGGAGCGGTCGGGCCCCGGTGACGCCGCCCGGGCCAGCCGCTCCGACAACTCCTTTATGTAGTCGATCAGTTCAGGTGGTTCATGCACCTCGAACTCGATGCCGAACATCCCGATGGTGAGCGCCAGCCACTCCAGCGAGTCGGCGGCCGAACGCAGCCGGCACGTCCGGTCGTCGACCGCCGTGAGGATTCCGTCGCGCGGGCGGATCCGCTCCGCCACCACCTCGACCGGCGCGTGCAGGGTGACCAGTGCCCGGTAGCCGGCCAACGAGGACGTGATCGACTGCGCCACATAGGCCGCCGCGTCCTCGGCAGGCAACTCGCGCTGCTGGAAACGGACCCCCGTCAACAGCAGCGATTCCATGCGGTCCACGCGGAAGGTGCGCCAGTCCTGTCGTCCCAAGTCCCAGGACAGCACGTACCACTTACGGTTCACGTGGACCAGGCGGTACGGCTCCACCAGACGGCTGCTCGTCTCACCGTCGCGCTTGCGGTAGGTGAACCTCAGCCGCTCCTGGTCGCGGCATGCCTGGGCCACCGACGTCAGGGACTCGGGGCGCACGGTCGGCGCCACTGTGAACATGGGAACGGTGTACATCTGAAGGGCGTTGACCCGGCTGCGCAGCCGCTTGGGCAGCACCTGCTCCAGCTTGGCCAGCGCACGGATCGAGGTGTCCTCGATGTCCGCCACGCTTCCCCCCGCGGCCGTCCGCAACCCGACCGCGATGGCGACCGCCTCGTCGTCGTCAAGGAGCAGTGGAGGCAGGATGGCGCCCGCCTCCAGCCGGTAGCCCCCGCCGACGCCCGGGTTCGCCTGGACCGGGTAGCCGAGATCCCGCAGCCGTTCCACGTCCCGGCGCAGCGTCCGCGGGCTGACCCCGAGCCGCTCCGCCAACTTGCGCCCCGGCCAGTCCCGGCTGTTCTGGAGGAGGGACAGCAGCCGGAGCATGCGGGACGGCGTCTCGGTCATGCCCCCAGAGTGGCACGAATCGCGGTCACTCCATGGCCGCGATACCGCCATATTTTCACCGGCCACACAGGCGCCCATGGCCACTCCCCGAATAACCTCTTATAGTCGTACGCAGGCTCGGTTGGCAGAGACCACGCCAGTTCCTTGCCGAGAGAAGACGGGGAAGTAGATGAGTAGCACCCGGTTGCGGGACTCAGGGCCAAACTCGCCTGCCCGTTCACTCCCGGGCGAGTCCGCCTGGGTGTTCCCGAAGTGAAAGTGCAGACCGGGAGGGTGGGCCGGTCCGTCGAGGGCTGATCGCTGCGACACCCCGACTCGTTTGCTATAGGGAATCCACTGAATCGCGATGCCGTTGTGGTCGAAACGGCAACGCGAAGGGGTGGAGTTCCATCGGAAACCGGGGGAAGGAAATGCATGACGATCCGAGTCGTGATTGCTGAAGAGCTGGAAATGGTCCGTGCCGCGCTGGTTCTCCTAATGGAGCGTGAATCGGACATCAAAGTCGTCGCTTCCACAGGCGTCGACAGCGAGTTGATCCGGACGGTTCTGGAGCGCAGTCCCGACGTGACGGTCATCGATGTCGACATGCACGAGCGGGAAAGTCTCCTCGCCGCCATGGCGATTCAGGAGCACCTTCCGGACTGCCGCACACTGCTCACCGCGCGATTCGCCCGGCTGGCCACAGTGCGGCGGTCGCTGGCATCCGGCCTCGGCGGCCTGGTGCTGAAGAGTTCCCCCCCGGCGCACCTCAGCGATGCCATACGCAGCGTGCACGAGGGCCGCCGCGTCTTCGACACCGAACTGACGCTCGCTGCCTGGGGCAACACCGGATGCCCGCTCACGGAACGGGAGTTGGAGATACTCCAGCTCGCCGCCGCGGGGGACGACATCAACGAAATCGCCGTCAAGCTGTCGCTCTCTCCCGGGACGGTCCGCAACTATCTGGCGGCCACCGTCCGGAAGATGGACGCGCGCAACCGGCTCGACGCGGTACGCATCGCCAGTATGTCCGGCTGGATCTGACCTCGGTCAAGGGCGGCGGAGGGGTCGTCGGCTCAGGATCCGGTGAGCGGTGCCCACCAGGAGCGGTGGTCGCGGTACCAGGCCACTGTCTCGGCGAGCGAGTCCCGGAAGTCCCGGCGTGGCTGATACCCGAGCAGCGCGGTGATTTTCCCGTGGTCGACGGCGTAGCGCCGGTCGTGCCCCTTGCGGTCGGCGACGAACTCCACGGAGTCCCAGCCGGCGCCCACCGCGTCCAGCAGCAGAGCCGTCAGCTCCTTGTTGGACAGCTCCGTGCCGCCGCCGACGTTGTAGATCTCGCCCGGGGAGCCGCCCTTCCTGACCAGTTCGACCGCGTCGACGTGGTCCTGGACGTGCAGCCAGTTCCGTAGGTTGCCGCCGTCGCCGTAGAGCGGCACCCGGCGACCGCTCAGCAGGGTCGTCACAAAACGTGGAATGACCTTCTCCGGATGCTGATGGGTGCCATAGTTGTTCGAGCACCGGGTGATCCGGATGTCCAGCCCGTGCGTGTGGTGGTACGACAGCGCCAGCAGATCGCTCGACGCCTTCGTGGCCGCGTACGCGGAACTGGGGCGCAGCGGATCGGTCTCCGTGCTGGCACCGACATCGACGGAGCCGTACACCTCGTCCGTGGAAATGTGGACGAAGATCCTGGGAGCGTGGCGCAGGGCTGCCGCCAGCAGCGTTTGCATACCCATCACGTTCGTGCGTACGAATTCCGCCGCTCCCAGCACCGAGCGGTCGACGTGTGACTCGGCTGCGAAGTGAACGATCTGGTCGTGGTCGGCGATCAGCCGATCGACGAGCGGGGTATCGCAGATGTCACCGTGCACGAAGGCGAACCGCTCGTCGCCACGTATGGGATCGAGGTTGGCCGGGTTTCCCGCATAGGTCAGGCTGTCCAGCACCGTTACCCCGACCGAGCCGTCACCGCGTGGGCCGAGCAAGGTGCGGACGTAATGCGAGCCGATGAAGCCGGCGCCGCCGGTCACCAGGATTCTTGTGGTCATGAGGAGATCTCCACCCTGCTGTCGTCACCGAGGATGAGACGGGAACCTGCGGGTACGCGGGGGGCCGGAGCGACGGTCACGTTCCGCCCCAGGAGCGAGTGCTGGACCCGGCGCGTGCCCGTGAGCCGGGAGTCGCCCAGCATGATGGAGAACTCGATCTCGCTGTCCTCGATCGAGCAGTTCTCCGCGATGGACGTGTAGGGCCCGACGTACGATCCCGTCACCACCGTCCCGGCCCCGATGACGGCGGGCCCCACGATGCGCGACGCCCGGATCTGCGCTCCCGCCTCGATCCGTACCCGCCCCACCAGTTCGCTGGCCGCGTCGACCTGGCCCTCCGTGCCCGGCTCGATCCCGTCCAGCACGGATCGGTTCACCTCCAGCATGTCGGCGACGTTTCCCGTGTCCTTCCAATAGCCGGAGATGGTGGTGGACCGCACGTCGTAGGGTTTGTCGAGAAGCCACTGGAGGGCGTCCGTGATTTCCAGCTCGCCCCGCCGTGACGGTGTGAGGGTGCGAACCGCCTCGTGCACGACCGGCGTGAACAAGTAGATCCCGACCACAGCGAGATCACTGCGGGGGTGCCTCGGCTTCTCCTCCAGCGCGACGACGCGGCCGTCCCAGCCGGTCTCCGCCACGCCGAAGCTGGACGGGTCGGAGACACGGGTGAGCAGGATCTGGGCATCAGGGCGCTCCGCGCGGAACTTGTCGACGAGCTCCGCGATGCCGCCGACCACGAAGTTGTCCCCGAGATACATGACGAAGTCCTCCTCGCCGAGATAGTCGCGGGCGATGAGGACGGCGTGAGCCAGGCCCAGGGGCGCCTCCTGCGGAAGGTAGGTGACGCGGAGCCCGAATCTGTCGCCGCTCCCGACGGCCTTGCGGATCTCGTTGGCCGTCTCCCCGACGACGATGCCGACCTCGGTGATGCCGGCCTGAGCGATGTCCTCGAGGACGTAGTAGAGGACCGGCTTGTTGGCTACCGGCACCAACTGCTTGGGAGACGTGTGTGTGAAGGGCCGCAGGCGCGTGCCCGCCCCCCCGGACAGGACGAGAGCCTTCATGCCGCCGGAGCCTAGGCAGCGCCGCTCAAGCCCAACTGGTGTACGGATCGCGGGCCTGTGGTCCCGGGGCCGTGCGGCGTGCGCCTGCCAGCGCAACAGATCGGTATTCAGGTGCACCGACGCCGGCCTCGGTGCGGGTGCGGAAGGCATGCCGGTGGACGTGCTCCCGTCGCCGGGCGGGTAGGTGGTGAGGTTGCCGCTGACCACCCAGGCGTCGGTGTCGGGGTGGACGGGCACGATGCGCGCGGCAACGAACATACCCTTGCGTAGACTCCCCAAAGCACGCCGCCCCAGGTTGGAGTGGACCCGGTAGACGAGGTCGTCCAGCAGGTTGTGCAGGATGGCGGCGTTGGCTGGAGCCTGCTGCGCTACACCACACCGGACGGCTTCCTCAACGCCCGAGCACCGATCAGGGGTCCCGACCACGTCTCTCGGGTACGCGCCCAGGCCCGTTGGACAGTCGAGATTGCGTTGATCGGCTGGCGTCGCTGCCTGGCGACAGCCGCGAGGCATGGTGGCACAGGAGCGCGCTTGTCCCAGGCACAGGGCCTGACTGAGCTGATCGTGTAGGGACTGGATCTCTCCGTTCGTGACCGGGGCGTGCTCGGCTACGGTGAGGGTGATGAGTCCGTTGGGGAATGACGGGGGACCCGGGAACCGTGGACGGAGCGGATGGCCGCGTTCACCGCACTCGTTGAACGGGAAGGACGGGGGCGCATGGCCTGGGAAGAATGGGAACGGTCCAAGGCCGCGGTGCGGGACCGGTACGAAGCAAGGATGCAGCTGAACCAGGCCGCGCCTGGAAGCAGCGCCGGTGGTGGAGATCTCGTCGTGCACCAGGACGACTTGGGGGCCGTGGGCCACGAGGCGTTCATCCTCCACGGCAAGCTGAAGAGGAAGTCCGATATCGCCGGGACAGGTGCCGACAAGAGCGGATCAGGGTCCACTATGCAGGCCGCCGCCGCGCTCAAGAGCCACAACCTGGGACTCGGCGCGGAGCTTGAGTCGACCGTCGAGGTCTGGACCTCAGAGGGCGATATGAGAGTTGATGGCTGATTTTGCCGCTTCGTTGAGGGTGAGCGGCAGGTCGCTGCAGGATCCGCGACTTCAGTAGCGATCCCCATCGAGGGCTCTTTCGATCTTCGTTTGGCCCGCCCACTGATCCAAGACGGGACTGCCTAGGGGTTGTGAGCCCTGTG
>NZ_JASHLT010000055.1:0-50361 GCF_030056615.1 Streptomyces sp. HNM0645
TGAGGTGAGGGGATCAGTCGGGGAGCCCAGTTGCTCAAGTGCGGAAGGGATGGGCGATGATGTTCGGGCAGGCACGGTCTCGCTCGGTTCTCATGGGTCTCGACAACCACATGATCACCAGCACCGTGCCTGCTCTGCTCTCCGGGCTCCCATGCCGCACCAAGGACATGACGCCACGTCACTCACGAGACCGGCGAACCGGACCAATCCCAATCGCGCAATGGCCCTGTGGGAGAATCCCCGGCATTCGGGGTTTCCGGCCCGGGTGGCGGATCGTTACAGAACACGTAACAGCACAGAACAGCACGACGGGGCATACCGGGCACCCGCAATGTGCCCGAAGCCTCCGCCACTTGCGCGCGCGACACGCGTTGCCGAAGGAGAGATTCACTGATGAAGCCCATGAAGGTCGCTGCGGTCGTCGCCGGTTCGCTGGTCGCCGCGGGTGCCTCGGCCCCGGCTTTCGCCGCTTCCGAGCTCGCTCCGACCAGTCTGAACGGCGCGCTGGGTACCGTCGCGAGCGAGACCACGGGCGCCGTGGAGCCCCTCACGAACAGGACGCTGGACACGGAGCAGGACGGTTCGCTCCTGAACACGGTCCAGGGCACCGCCGACGACCTGAACAGGAGCAAGGCGGCCGCTCCGCAGCAGCTCCTCGGTGGGCTTCCCCTGGGCGCCTGAGCGGCGTCCCCGGCACGGTCACCCGGAAGGCCCGGCGGAAGGACTCCGCCGGGCCTTTCCGCGTCCGGGGCCCCTGCCGCCGCCGGTCCGACGGCGCGGCGGGTCTGCGCACGGATGAGCGAGCGCGACCCCTTCGGGCTAATCGGGCGGTGGGCTCCCCCGCGCGTGTGACAACGGTGCCCGGAGGGTTCGGGTAAGTCGCTATGGTCCCGAACGTGACCTCAACCCCCGGCGCGGTACGCGCCTTCCGCCCAGCCCGACTGGGCACCCTCGTCGTCATCGCCTGGAGCGGGGAGCACCCCGACGACGAGCGCGACATGCCCTTCCTGCTGGCCTACGCACTCGGGGACGGCGACGGCGGACCGGAGGGGGCCGAGGCCGCGGCCCGGCAGTTGCTCGACGACGTGGGTCTGCCGGTCGGGACCGAGTTCGTGGACGCCGCCGAGTCCGTCGGGCTTCCCGTCACGCTGCTGGTGGAGGCGGGTCAGGCCGTGCTGACGATGCCTCACCTCACCGCGCAGTGCACGGTGCCGCAGGAGTGGCTGGCCGCGGTACGGGACCGGGGGCACGTGTACTTCATCTTCGCGACGCGGCCTTGGCCGGACGCCGCGCCGGGGATTCCGGTCACAGAGGACGGGCTGCGGGAGTTCGTCGGCGACGAGGCCGTGCTGTCGACGGCGGCACACTGTCTGCTGCCGGTCCGTCAGCTGCGTGGCTGAGCCGTCACCGGGCGGCAAGAGGCCCGGCTGACGGCGGTAGGACCGCCGGCCGGGCCTGGTTCACACCTTGCTGGTCAGAGCTGCCGGACACCGCTCGCCGGGCGGGAGGGCGCGCGGTGCGCGTCCGCCCGGGCTGTCCCGGCGAGCCTGAATCGTATTCCGGTGCCCACGGCGGCGGCCGCCGCCGGGTGAGGAAGCGTCAGCTTCACGGTGGCCTCCTGTCAGAGGGGGGTGCGGACACCCGCGACGCTAGTCCGGATCTGACGATCCGTCGTGTCGAGCGGGGCGGCGATTACTGCGTGTGCGCATCGGCCCAGGTGACGGAGGGCCAGGGAATCGGCCGGACGGATCCGGCCGGAGAGGGATGGAGAGACATGGGGACACGAGCCAGGACGCGCGTCCCGCGTCCCGTGACGGCGTCGGACGACACCCCCGCGACCGGCGTGGGCGCGAGCCGGGGCTTCGCCCTGATGCTCCTGGTCACGGGCGCGGCGGGGCTGCTCGCCTCCTGGGTCATCACGCTCGACAAGTTCCGGCTGCTGGAGGACCCGGGCTTCACCCCGGGGTGCAGCCTCAACCCCGTCGTGTCGTGCGGCAGCGTCATGAAGAGCGAGCAGGCGGCCGTCTTCGGCTTCCCCAACCCGATGCTGGGGCTCGTCTCGTACGCCGTGGTGATCGCGGTCGGGGCCGGGCTGCTGGCGGGGGCCCGGTACCGGCGCTGGTTCTGGCTCGCGCTCAACGGGGGATCGCTCTTCGGGGTCGTGTTCTGCACGTGGCTGCAGTTCCAGTCGCTGTACCGGATCGGCGCCCTCTGCCTGTGGTGCTGTCTCGCCTGGGTCGCCACGATCGTCCTGTTCTGCCGGGTGACGCGGCACACCGTCGGGCACCGGATGCTGCCGGCACCGGCCGGTCTGCGGGACGGGCTGCGGGAGTTCGGCTGGCTGCCGCCGGTCGCGTGGACGGGGATCATCGGCATGCTGGTGCTCACCCGCTGGTGGGACTTCTGGACCGGCTGAGTCCGCCTGGTCCAGGCTCGGCCGGGCATCCCGCGGCCGGGGTGCCGACCGGGGTCAGACCTCGGGGACGCGGGCGAACCGGCCGGCGATGTGGAGGTCGGACTCGATCGCGGCGGCCGTGGCGCGGAGAGGGGGGAGGACCTCGGCGAGGCACTCGCCGGTCGTGCGGCGGGCCGTGTGCATGGCGACGTTCAGCGCGGCGACGATGCGCCCCGTGTGGTCGCGCACGGGGACGGCCAGCGAGCGGAGCCCCTCCTCCAGCTCCTCGTCGACCAGTGCGAACCCCTCGTCACGGACGCGGTCGAGGAGGCCGAGCAGGCGTGCCGGATCGGTGACGGTACGTGGGGTGAGCGGGCGCAGTGCGGTGCGGGCGAGACGGTCCGCACGCTCGTCGGCGGGGAGCCCGGCGAGCAGGACGCGCCCCATGGAGGCGGCGTATGCGGGGAAGCGGGTTCCGATGGTGATGTCGACACTCGTGATCCGCTCGGTGGCGACGCGCGCGGTGTAGCGGATGTCGTCCCCGTCGAGGACCGCGAGGGACGCGGAGTCGTGCACGCGGCGCACCAGTTCCGCCATGTGCGGGACGGCGATGTCGGGGAGTGTCGTCCGGGACAGCGCGGGGCAGCCGAGGGACAGCACGCGCGGAGTGAGCCGGAAGACGCGGTCCCCGGAGCCGACGTAGCCGAGGTGCTCCAGGGTGATGAGCGCGCGGCGGGCGGTGGCCCGGGCCAGGCCGGTGGCCTCGGCGACCGCGGTGAGGGACAGTTCGGGGCGGCCCTCGCCGAAAGCGGTGATCACGGTGAGTCCCCTGGCCAGCGACTCCACGAACTCCGCGCCGAGTTCCTGCTTGGAGGCCGTGGTCCAGTGGGCGAGGCCGTCCGGCGCGGGTGCCCCCGCGGCCGGGCCGTCCCGCCGCAGCTCCTCCTCCATCGCGGCGACGGTCTCCCGCACCGTCGGCAGCACGGCGCGGCCGAGCGAGTCCGCGGTGTGCCGGCTGGTGTGGCTGACCACGCTCACCGCGCAGACGACGGAGCCCTCGCGGTCGTGCACGGGCACGGCGACGGCGACCAGTCCCGGCTCGATGAGCTGGTCGTCCAAGGCCCAGCCGGCCTCGCCGGAGCCCGCTGCCCGTCGCCGGAACGCCTCCTCCTCGGCGGTGGACGTTCCGGCTCCGAACGGCGTGCCTCCGTCCTCGGCTCCGGGGACGTCACCGCTCCGGGACGCCCAGGTGCGCTCGGTCCACCCGGCCGCGAACACCGCACCCGCGGCGGTGCGTTCGTACGGCAGCAGGTCGCCGATCCGGAAGGCGGGCGACATGGCCCGCCGCCGGGTGGTCTGGTGGACGAAGCGGATGCCGTCGCGGTCGGGGACGGCGAGCGAGACCGGCTCGTCGAGCTCGTCGGCGAGGCGCTCGGCGAGCGGGCCGAGCCGGCGCGGCAGGGACAGCGCGGCGAGGTAGGCGTTGCCCAGTTCCATGAGCCGTGGAGCGAGCCGGACCTCGTGGGCCCGGAGGCGTACGTACCCCATCCGCGCCAGGGTCGCCGCGACGCGGTCGGCGGTCGAGCGGGCCAGCCCCGTGGAGCGCACCAGATCGCTGAGGTCCATCCGGCCGCCCGCGTCGCTGAGGGCGCGCAGCACGGCGATACCGCGCATCAGCGGAGCCACGGCCTCTGCGGGGAGAGCGGCTGGCATCGGTTCTCCAGGGCGTTGACATGTGTGCCGGGTGCACGCAGACTCAGGGCGAGCCATGGATGAACTCTAGTTCACCTGGCGAACGGTCCGAGTGGAAGTCTCCATGGACAAAGTCAAGCGGTCCGCCGCCGAGGCGGTGGGCGACATCGCGGACCACGCGTCGCTCGCGGTCGGCGGCTTCGGCCACGGCGGAGTGCCGAACGCGCTGGTAGCCGCGCTGTACGCCCGCGGGGTGCGCGGGCTGGGCATCGTCCCCGACAACCGCGGCACGGACGGGAGCGGCGCCCTGGGGGCCACCTCCGACGAGGTACGAGACAAGACAGGAGCTGAGCTGTCATGACCGACCGCCTCCGTGACGTCTACGTCGTGGACGCCGTCCGCACCCCCATCGGCAAGTACGGCGGCGCCCTCGCCGGGGTGCGGCCCGACGACCTGGCCGCCGGGGTGCTCGGCGCCCTCGTGTCCCGTTCGCCCGAGCTCGACCCGGCACGGATCGACGACGTCTTCTTCGGCGACGCCAACGGCGCCGGCGAGGACAACCGGGACGTGGCGCGGATGGCCGTGCTGCTCGCCGGCCTGCCGGTCACCGTGCCCGGCACGACCGTGAACCGGCTGTGCGGCTCCGGCATGGAGGCCGTCATCCAGGCCGCGCGCGCGATCGCCGTCGGCGACGCGTCCATCGCCGTCGCGGGCGGCGTCGAGTCCATGAGCCGCGCGCCCTGGGTGCTGCAGAAGCCCGAGCGCGGATACTCCGCCGCCCACCAGCAGCTGCACTCGACCACGCTGGGCTGGCGGATGGTCAATCCGCGGATGCCGCGGGAGTGGACGGTGGGCCTGGGCGAGGGCGCCGAGCTGCTGGTCGATCGGTACGGCATCGGCCGCGACGAACAGGACGCGTTCGCCCTCGCCAGCCACCGCAACGCCGCCCGCGCCTGGGCCGACGGGCTGTACGACGGCGAGGTGGTCCCCGTCGACGGCGTGGACCTGACCCGGGACGAGTGCATTCGCGACACCACCTCAATCGAGGCCCTGGCCACACTGAAGCCGGTCTTCCGGAAGGACGGCACCGTCACCGCGGGCAACTCCTCGCCGCTCAACGACGGCGCCGCCGCGCTGCTGCTCGTGGACGAGGACGGGCTGCGCGCCACCGGCCGGGAGCCGCTCGCCCGCGTCGGCGCCTCGGCCGTCACCGGTATCGAGCCGCAGTACTTCGGCGCGGGCCCGGTCGAGGCCGCCCGGCGTGCGCTGAAGAAGGCCGGCCGCGAGTTCGGCGAGCTGCACACGGTGGAGCTCAACGAGGCCTTCGCCGCGCAGGCGCTGGCCTGCCTCCGCCAGTGGCCGGACCTCGATCCGGCCCGCGTCAACCCGCGCGGCGGCGCCATTGCCATCGGTCACCCGCTCGGTGCGTCCGGGGCCAGGCTCACCGGGGCCGTCGCCCACCAGCTCGCGGCAGCGGGCTCGGGCACGGGCCTCGCGACGCTGTGCATCGGCGTCGGGCAGGGGCTGGCCCTGGTCCTGGAGAGGTGACGTGGCTCCACCTCCAGGTGCCGAGCGGCACGGATCACGCCGGCCGCGTCGCACGCGGCGGGGGAACCGGCCGAGAACCACACGGATCTGCTGCCCCGCTGACCGCGCCGTGGGTCGGCACCGGTCCCGTCCGGTGGCCGGCCCCGAGTGGAGAACGGGGACGGAGGAACAGGGAGGGAGGCGCCGGGGCGTTCGCGGCCCTACGGCTCCTGCGGGGTCAGGTGCAGCGTGAACCAGTCGCGGGCCAGATCGGACACCTCGTCCAGCGCCCCGGGCTCCTCGAAGAGATGCGTCGCACCGGGGACGACCACCAGACGGCACTCGCAGCGCAGCGCCGACTCCGCCTGGCGGTTGAGGTCGAGGACCGTCGTGTCACGGCCCCCGACGATCAGCAGCGTCGGGGCGCGCACCCCGGGCAGCCGTGACCCGGCCAGGTCGGGACGGCCGCCGCGCGAGACGACGGCACCGACCTCGGGACCTGCGCTCGACGCCGCCCAGAGCGCCGCGGCGGCACCGGTCGACGCACCGAAGTAGCCGATGGGGACGGGGGTGCGGGTGCGCAGCCACGCGGTGGCCCCGGTGAGGCGGTCGGCCAGCACCTCGATGTCGAAGACGTTCCTGCGGTCGGCGGCCTCCGGCTCGGTGAGGAGGTCGAACAGCAGGGTGCCGAGACCGGCGGCGTTCAGGGCCGTCGCCACGGCCCGGTTGCGCGGGCTGAGGCGGCTGCTCCCGGAGCCGTGGGCGAACATCACCACCGCGGCGGAGCCCTCCGGCAGGACGAGCTCGCCGGCGAGCCGCACCGGGCCCGCCTCCACCTCGACGTCCTCGGGCTTGGCGGGCTGCGGCGGGTCGGCGGCCGACTGCGCCAGCAGCGCGACGACCTCCTCGTCCGGGGTCTGCGAGAAGTCCTGGTACCACTCACCTACTGCCGAGAATGCCCGCGGTGTCGACAGGCACACCACCTCGTCCGCCTCGGTGCGCAGCCAGGACACCGCGTCCGGCGGCGCGACGGGGACGGCGAGCACCACCCTGGCCGCTCCCTGCGCACGGACGACCTCGCAGGCCGCGGCGGCCGTGGCCCCGGTCGCGATCCCGTCGTCCACGACGATCACGGTCCGGCCCCTGATGCCGACGCGCGGCCGGTCGGCCCTGAACCGCTCCGCCTGCCGGGTCAGCTCGGCGGCCTCGGCCCGTTCCACCGACGCGACGTCCTTCTCGGAGACATGGCCCCGGCGGACGATGTCGTCGCTGATGACCCGGACGCCGCCCTCGCCGATGGCGCCGAATCCCAGCTCCCGGTGGTACGGCACGCCCAGTTTGCGTACGACGATCACGTCCAGCGGCGCGCCCAGCGCCCGTGCCACCTGGAAGGCCACCGGCACCCCGCCCCTCGGCAGCCCGAGCACGACGGGATCGGCCTTCCGCAGATGTCCGAGTGCCCCGGCGAGGCGCTGCCCCGCGTCGACGCGATCGGTGAACAGCACAGTGGCTCACCCCCAAAAGGGGTTCTCCTTTCGAACCAACCCCATGGGGGGCCGCTTCGCAAGTCGGGCCGGAGCACGCCTCACGTGCCTTCCGGCAGGCACACGACGGGGATCCGCTGTACCAGGTTGTTCCCGAAGCCGCCCCGGTTCCACGGCTGGTCGAGGGGCTGGGTGCGCCCGTCGGCGTCGGTGGCGCGCGTGACGAGCACATGGCTGCCGGGGGTGGCCGTCCAGGCCGTGTGCCATTGGCGCCAGGCCCAGCCGCCGCCCTCCGGCACGTCGAGCGCCGCGTCGTGCCAGGTCCGCCCGTCGTCGCTGCTGACCTCCACCCGTACGACCGGGGCGTGGCCGGACCAGGCCCGGCCCTCCAGCCCGGTCCGGCCGGGGCGCAGCACCCTGGTGCGGGACATGAAGTCGGGGAAGCCCGGCGGGATCATCAGGGCCCGTGGGGCGATGCGGGTGACCGGCTCGCCGGGCTCGTCCGCGGACTGCCGGTAGCGGTACGCGACGGACTGCTGGAAGCCGGTGAAGGGGGTGCCGGTCAGGGTGATGTCGCACAGCCACTTCACCTGGGCCATGCCGTACCAGCCGGGCACGACGAGCCGCACGGGGTGGCCGTGCTGCGGCGGCAGCGGACCGCCGTTCATCGCGTACGCGACCAGTACCTCCGGGTCGTCGCCCATGGCCATGCGCAGCGGCAGGCTGCGGCGGTAGTCCTGTTCGACGCCGCGTTCCACACCGTGGTCGGCGCCGGTGAACACCGCCTCGACGGCGCCGGGCTCCACCCGGGCCTCCCGCAGCAGCGTGCGCAGCGGTACGCCCGTCCACTCGGCGGTGCCCACCGCCTCCTCCAGCCACGGCTGGCTCACCGGCCGGGGCGTGAGCCGGGCCCGCCCGTTCCCCGCGCACTCCATCGTGACGCGGAGCGTGACGGACGGGTACGACCTGAGGTCCGCCAGGTCCAGCCGCAGTGGCGTCCGCACCAGCCCGCCGACGACGATCCGCCAGTCGGCGGCCTCGGCGGCGGGGATGTCGTAGTGGACGAGGACGTAGTGCAGCCCCGGTGGCGTCAGTCCGTACCGGAGTGCCTCCAGCGGCATTCCGTGGTTGCGGGCGGCGAGGGCCAGTTCCTCGGGGCTGATCCCCTCGCCGGGTCCGGCGACCCGCCCGGGAAGGCTGACGGCCGCGAGGTCCCGGTCCATGCCTCCATGGTGCGCCGCCCGCCGTCGGGCGGCAGCACACGCGAGCGGCAGTAGGCGCTCAGGACCAGGAAGCGCTGGAGAACAGTCCGCCCAGTCCGAACGATCCGGTGTCGGAGAACTCGATCGGCTCCTCGTGCCGCCGGTGCCGGCCCGAGTACTCCCTCGAACCGGTCGCGTAGTCCCGCGACGGGACCGAATGGTCCCGTGAGCCACCCGAGTAGTCCCGCGATGCGACCTGGTCGGCTTTCACGAGTTGGCCGTCCGCGGCGAGGGTCTGTACGCGCTGGAGAACCGTTCGCAGTTCCAGACCGAGTTCGTTCGCGACCACCTGGAGATCCAGCCCGGAGTGCCAGCTCCACACCAGAACGGAATCCATCGAGGGAGACCAGACGGGACTTGCGGGCTGCGTGGACGGAACGGGCTGGACGGGTTCGGCCCAGATCTGTTCCTCGACCACCGGAACGGAATAGGTACCGGTCGGCTGGGACGGCTGTGCGGTGGTGTACGGGGACACGGGCGGAGCCGAGACCGGCACCGCGGCCGGCTCCGCCCGGGGAAAAGACGCCGTGGTCTCCCCGGCCGTCTGCACGGGTTCCCCGCCCGCATCGGCCGACTGATCAGACATTCGTGTCAGTAGATTTGCCGCGACGGTACGCGCGCCTTCCCGGCCGACGGTCCTGCGGGCGACCCTGACCTCGCGTTCCGGCAGGCCCATCATGCCGGCGACGGTGCCGTCGTCGCCGACCACCACCGCGAATGCGGCCAGCATCCTCGTACGGTCGGCCTGGGCCTCGTCGAGTGCGCTCTGGGCCAGCCGCACCCGGTCGTCGCTGGTGCAGAAGGCATTCGCAAGGACTGTATTTCTTTCCCACAACTCTCGCGGTTCCACATACGCACAAACGCTTCACCCGGGTCCGGGACTCGCACTCGCCCGAGAATTCACACGATGAGCTCCAATGGCTCAAGTTTTCATGATTCACGGTCGTGGCTACGGGGACGGGCAGTGCCGGTGCGGCGGGACAGCTCTCAGCGGGAGCCCGGCAGGTGCGCGACCGCGCCCGGCACGGCCGGGTGGTCGGCGTCCCCGGCGGTCAGCCGCGCCTCCGCGTCGGGCAGGAGCGGCAGCGGATCCCGCTCCAGCCGGAGCATGCGGAGTGTCCGCCGGGTGTCCTCCTCGAAGGCGCGGAGGGAGACCAGCCGGTCCCACTGCGGATCACGTGCGCCCGGCAGCATCGCCCCGCGCGCCCGCCACTCGGACACCAGTTGCCCGTACACCGGTGTCTGGGCGAGTTCGCCCGCGCCGCGGTGACGGGGGCCGGACCGCTCGGAACCGGGACGGCGCTCCCACGCCAGGACTCCGGTGTGGGGGGCCGGCGGGGCCAGGGGGTCCGAAGACCCGGGAGGCGGCGAAGTGTTGGAAGAATTCATCGATGACAAAACGATTTCCCGCGCCGATGGACACGTCGGCGCCCGGGACGCGAGCCGGGCGGTGTGCCGAAGATGCCAGTTGATACGGAAAACAGATCTCCGCCGCGGCCGAATGGAACCGGCCGCCGTCACCCGTATGGATCGTTCCCCGGATGCAGTTCCCGGCACTTTTACGGTAGTTGTAGAGCGGCATTCGGGCGGCACACCGCGAAGGGGTAAAGCAGCATGACAGTCGCAGCGTCGGTCGCGGTGCATTCGGATACCGCGGACCCTGGCCCCTGCGGCACTCCCGGGCGGCGGAACGACCCACCGGCCATCTCCTACTGCCGGACCATCGACCGCACGCTGGTCATCGCCCTCCGGGGGGTGGTCGACCGCGAGAGCGTCTACCCCCTGCGGCTGATGCTGACCGTCGCCGTGAAGTCCGGGTACTCGCGACTCGTCGTCGACTGCGCGGAAATCACCGAGTGCGACAACGATTTGCTGGATCTCTTTCTCTCCTGGAAGCGCCACGACCGGAACATCGTTCTGGTCCACCCGTCCTCCCCGGTACGCGACCTGATTGCCGCCGAGATTTCCCGGCGGCTCTTTCTGTGCGCCCTCTCGGTCAAGCACGCACTGGACCTGATGAAGTGCTGACGCGGGTCCGGCCAATGGGTGGCCGGTACTCGTGTGATGCGCGAGTGTTTCGCTCTTCCGCCCCTGACGGGCGCGGGGAACGCCACAGGTCCGAATTGAGTACGGGGGCTGCGGGGTTTCACAGCGGCACGGGTGATTGCGTGCACGACGCGTGGCGATCCGTAATCTTCTGATCGCGGAGAGTGAAGCTGTGGCCCTTGGTCGCGCATCGCGTGACGCTCAGGCGGACGAAGCGCACTGCCGACTGCGTGCACGCCGGTGGTTCGGTCAGTCACTCCACGTTCCGCGAGGAAGGTTCTCTGGTGAGCCGTGCAATGCGCAGTTCCCGCACGAAGACCGCCATGCTGGTCTCGGCCCGGCACTGTCGCCGCCCTGCTCGGCGTCGTCCCGAGCACCGCTGCCGTGGCCGACACGCTGCCCTCCGGGCAGAGTGTCGCGCTGCCGGGCTCGGGGGCCCTGGTGATGAGCTTCGACGACGCCCGTCGTGGCGAGCGCGGCGAGCGCGGCCCGCAGGGGCCGCAGGGCCCTCCCGGGCCGGCCGGCCCCGAGGGGGAGCTCGACACCTACGTCGTGACCGGCCTGGTCGCGACCGACGCCGTGGGCTTGGACGTCACCTCGACGGCCCTCTGCCTCGGCAACGACATCGCCATCGGCGGCGTTTGCGACAGCAGCGACCCCGTCGCCATCAACGTCGAGGACGGTGCTCAGGTGTTCGTCGGCACGGGTCACGCCACCGGATGGAGGGCGACCGCCTCGGTCGTCGCCGTGGGTGGCTCCATCACCGCCTACGCGGTCTGCCACGACGTGGAGTAGTCCCGCGCGCGACACGGTGGGGCACCGGAGGTTCGCCCCATCCGCGCACGAGGACGGTGTCCCGGAGCTTCGGCTCCGGGGCACCGTCCGTTTCCGGGCGGCGGCCGCCCGCGGGTGCGCCGCCGCTACTCGCCGATGCGGACCAGCGCCAGCGTGATGTTGTCCGGTCCGCCCGCCTCGATGGCGGCCTTCCACAGTTCGTAGGCGGCCCTGCCGTCGTCGTGCACCCGCAGCAGGGCGTGGAGTTCCTCGTCCGGCACCGGGTCGGTCAGCCCGTCGGTGCACACCAGGCAGCGGCCGTCCGGGGACAGCGAGGTGGTCGTGACATGGGGCGTGACGGGGGTGTAGGAGGGGCCGCCGCCGAGTGTCTGGGTGACCGCCGTCGTGACGCGCCGTCCAGGCGCCGCCGGTGGGCTGTCGTCCACGCTCAGCTGCCGCAGTCCGTCCTCGGCCGCGGCGTAGACCTTGCTGTCGCCGACATTGAACACCGTCACCGAGCCGGGCAGGACGACGACGCCCGCGATCGTGGTGCCCATCGTGAGCAGGTCGGGGTTGTCGTCGGCGGCCGAGTACACCATGTGGTTGCACATGTTCAGCGCCTCGTTGACGGCTTCCTGGTCATCCAGCGCGGGACCGAGCGCGGCGAGCTGTCGTACGACGAGTGCGCTGGCCACCTCACCGGCTGGCTGACCGCCGAGCCCGTCGGCGACGGCGGCGACGAGCGGGGTGCCCAGCGGGAAGAGCAGCGTCTGCGGGTTCTCCGTCACGGTGCCGCACAGGGTCCAGGGGCCGGCGACGAGACTGTCCTCGTTGTGCTCGCGGATCAGCCCGACGTCGCTCAGGGCGGTCACGGCAATGTAGGGCATTCTCGGTCCCGCCTCACCGCTGTGGACGGCATGTCCTCACCACCCATTGTGACGCGAAGGCCGTCGCGGGGTCCGGTGGCGGGCGCCGGGCGGCCGGTGCGGTCGGGTCAGAGCCAGTCGCGGCGTTTGAAGACGAGGTACAGGCTGATGCACACCAGCAGCATCAGCGCGAGAGCGAACGGATAGCCGAAGCGCCAGTCGAGCTCGGGCATGTGGACGAAGTTCATGCCGTAGACGGTGCCGATGAGGGTGGGCGCGAAGAGGATGGCGGCCCAGCTGGAGATCTTCTTGATCTCGTTGTTCTGGGCGTGGCCGGCCTCCGCGAGCATCTTCATCTCCTCGTTCTGCGCCTGCGAGACGAGCGTGGCGTTGACGGTGAGGATGTCGCCGAGCGCCTGCCGGAAGCCGTTGACCCGCTCGGCGACGGTGGTGGCGTGGTCGGCCACGTCCCGCAGGTAGCGCTGGAGCTCCTCGTTCGTGCCGTACTTCTGGAAGCCGGCCTGGAGCCCGTTCATGATGGCCAGCAGCGGCCGGGTCGCCCGCTGGAAGTCGACGACCTCGCGGGACAGCTCGTAGATCCGCCGGGAGACCTTCGGGTCGCCGCGGAAGACCTCGGTCTCGATCTCGTCGATGTCGTGCTGGAGGCCCGCGATCACCGGGGCGTAGCCGTCGACGACCGCGTCCAGGATGGCGTACAGCACCGCCTCGGGGCCGAGGGCCAGCAGATCCGGGTCGGCTTCCAGCCGGCTGCGGACGACCGCGAGGTCCGGGGTCTGGCTGTGCCGCACGGTGAGGACGAACTCGGGGCCGACGAAGACGTGGATCTCGCCGAAGTCCACCTCCTCGGCCTCGTCCAGGTACCGGGCCGGGCGCAGCACCACGAAGAGCGTCTTCCCGTACCGCTCCAGCTTGGGGCGCTGATGGGCGACGATCGCGTCCTCGACGGCCAGTTCGTGCAGCCCGAACTGCTCCGCCGCCTCCCACAGCTGGGCGGGGGAGGGCCGGAACAGCCCGATCCAGGCCATCGTGCCCGGCTCTCCGGGGAGGCGGTGGTAGATCTCCGCCAGCGAGGTGGGCGTCTCCATCCGGCGCCCGCCGCGGTAGAGCGCGGCGTCCACGATGCTGCGTTCCAGCGGTGCCGGCTCCTGCGCCTCGTGCTCCGCCCGCGGGTCCATGGAGTGCTCGGGGGCGGGGTCGGCCGGCTGCCTGCCGTGACCTGGGGTCCGGAGAGGCCACCTGCCCGCCCGTACCGCGCGTGGACGCCTGTCGGACATCGCCTGCACCTCGTCTGGCGGGGTCGCTCGATCGCCGTACTTCCGAAGAACCCGGCACGGAACAGACTATTTCGCGATCGCCGCGGCCGCGATCACTGCGGTCCGACCGGGGCCGCCCGGCTACTTCAGCGCCAGGATGACGAACGCCCCGACGACACCCAGGACCAGGGCGAACCCCGCCGGGAGCCAGCCGCCGTCCCGCCACGGGAAACGCGCGTCGAGGGAGAGCCGGAGCGGTCCCACCGCGGCGACGGTGAGCGCGCCGACGGCGAGGAGCATCGGGTAGACGAAGGCGGTGCCGGCGGCGGACCACAGGTCGATCTCGGGGGCGATCGCCATGGCGTTGACCATGACGCCGATGCAGGCCGCGGCGGAGAGGGGGGTGAGCACGCCGATGGCCAGGCCCAGGCCGCCCAGGAACTCGGAGACCCCGGCCAGTCCGGCGTAGAAGACGCCCGGGTCCCAGCCGAGCTGTGAGAAGCCCTTGCCCGTGGTCTCCAGGCCGCGGCCGCCGAACCAGCCGAACAGCTTCTGGGCCCCGTGCCCCGCCAGGATCAGTCCGACGGCCAGCCGGAGCAGCAGCACGCCCGCGTCGGCCGCGCCGACCGCGACGGGGCCCGCGGAGTGTCGGGCACGCTCGGTCGGGAGTTTCATGGTGGTGTCACCTCCTGCGCCGATGCCGCAGGTCCCCGGGGCCGCCGGAGTGCGGTGTCCGGGGCGGGCCGTCGGCGCGGTCAGGCGGAGAAGTGGTGGTCGGGTGCACACGTCGGTGGATCGCGCGTCACCATTCGATACTGCGCTTCCCGGCGGAGGTTGGCCAAGTTCACGGCGCGCACCCACGGGCACCGTGTCCCGGACGCCGGGCCGTCATCCGCCGCTTTCACCCTCAAGCGGGAAGTCATCATGTTCCCGACATGGAGGAGCGCTTCGTGAGCAGACCCCTTCCCTTCCGGCACTTCCCGCCCTTCCGGCAGGCCACCGCCGTACTGGGCCTGGTACTCGTGGCGTCCGCAGCCCTCCCGTCCGCCGCGGCGTCCCCGGACCCGGCCGGACCCACCGCCGCCGCCCTGCCGGCCGTCACCCCCGCGGCAGAGGCGCCCACGCTGTACGACGACGAGGCCGGCGGCAACGCGAACGCGGACGACCCCGCGATCTGGCGCAACACCGCCGACCCCGGGCGCAGCCTGGTGATAGCGACGGCCAAGGAGGGCGGACTGCGGGTGTACGACCTCGACGCCCGGCCGGTTCAGTCGATCGCGGCGCCCGGCCCCGCCCGCCCGGGCGACGCGCCCGGCCGCTTCAACAACGTGGACCTCGTGCACGGGCTGCGGCTGCCGTCCGGACGCGCCGACCTCGCCGTGACCACCGACCGGGGCCATGACCGGCTGCGCATCCACCGCATCGACCGGGCACGCCCCGGCGGCCCCCTGACCGACGTCACCGACCCCGCCGCGCCGCCGGTCTTCTCCCGGAACCAGGACGAGATCAACGGCCAGCGGACCGCCTACGGCCTCGCCACCTGGACCGACCGGGCCGGCGGCCGCTCGTACGCCCTCGTCAGCCGGCGTGCGGGCACCGAGGTCGCGCTGCTGGAGCTGCGCCCGACCTCCTCGGGAACGGTCACCTACCGCACGGTGCGCACCCTGGAGCTGCCGTCCTCCTTCCGGTTGCCCGACGGCACCAGCTGGACGCCGTGCGGTGGGCCCGGGGACGCGCCGCAGGTCGAGGGCATGGTCGTCGACCCGGCGAACGGGATGCTCTACGCGGGCCAGGAGGACGTCGGCATCTGGCGCGTCCGGGCCGATCTCACCGGCACGCCCCGGCTCGTCGACAAGGTCCGGGAGTTCGGCGTCCCCGCCGTCTACGACGAGGGGACCGAGGAGTGCGTCGCGGGCGCGGACCCCGGCTTCGGCGGCGAGCACCTGTCCGCCGACGTCGAGGGGCTGGCCCTGCTCACCGAGCCCGACGGCGACGGATACGTCCTGGCGTCGAGCCAGGGCGACGACAGCTTCGCCCTGTACGACCGTGAGGTGCGCGACCGCAACGAGTACGAGGGCGGCTTCCGCGTCACCGCGGCCTCGTCGGCCCTCGACGGCTCCGAGGAGTGCGACGGCGCGGCCGTGCTCAACGCGCCGCTCGGCGCCAGGTACCCGGATGGCCTGCTCGTCGTGCAGGACGGGCACGACACCCCGGGCGACGGCGACCGCGAGGCCACCGGCTTCAAGTTCGTTGACCTCGGCACCGTCATGGAGCGCGTCGGTCGCTGAGGGAACGGCCGCCCGAACAGCCCGAACCGCACGGCGGCGCCCCGGCGGGACCGACGCGAACGACCGGCAGCGTCAGGACCGCCGGGGCGCTCTCGCGGCCCGGCCTACCGGGCGACGAACTGGGTGAGGATCGCCTGCACCTCGTAGATGTCGACGCCCTTGGTGAACGTCTTCTGGACAGGCGCGGCGCTCCCCGATATCCAGATCTTCAGCTCCGCGTCCAGGTCGAACGTGCCGGCCGTCTCCACCGCGAAGTGCGTGATGCTGCGGTAGGGGACGGAGTGGTACTCCACCTTCTTGCCGGTGATGCCCTGCTTGTCGACCAGCAGCAGCCTGCGGTCGGTGAACAGGATGGTGTCGCGGATCAGCAGGAACGCGGCGTGCACCTGCTCCCCCTGCCCCAGCAGCCGTGCGTAGTCCTGCTGCGCCTTGGCCGGATCGACCGTGTGCGCGTTTCCGAACAGCGCCATGAGAGGCCCCCACCCGTCGAAGTCGTCACGTCGTCGTGGCACGACCTTCGCACTGTACAGCGGACCTTCGGGACGCATCCCGGCTGGTCCGGGGCCGGTCGGGTCAGTCCGTGAGGTCGGGCGTACGGGTCACGGTCCGGCCCGACGCCGCGGCGGACCGGGCGAACCGCGCGGCGTCCACGACGGCAGCGCCTCCCGTGTCGTTGTTGAAGTACACGTACACGTCGTCCTCGTCCTGCCAGCAGCCGGTCAGACGCCGTACCCAGGCCGTCATCGCCTGGCGGCCGTAGCGCGGCGGCGGCTGGGCGAGCCCGCCGTGGAGACGCAGATAGCCCCAGTCCGCCGTGCGCCACAGCGGGGTGACGGGACGTGACCCCCGGTCCGCCCAGCACAGCGCGCTCCCGTGCCGCTCCAGCACCGCCCGGAGTTCCCGCTCGGCGTCCCACCACGAGGGGTGGCGCAACTCGACGGCGACCCGGACACGGCGGGGGAAGCAGCGCAGGCAGGCGTCCAGCGCCGCGGTGTCCTCACGGAAGTTCGGCGGAAGTTGCAGCAGGACGGGCCCCAGCCGGCCGCCGAGTGCCTCGGCCCGGTCCAGCAGCCGCGCCACCGGCTCTCCGGGATCGTGGAGCCGCTTCAGATGCGTCAGATAGCGGCTCGCCTTCACCGCCATGACGAAGTCCCCGGGCGTGCGTTCCCGCCAGGAGGCGAAGACGTCCCGGGCGGGGAGGCGGTAGAAGGCGTTGTTGTTCTCCACCGTGGCGAACCGCCGGGCGTACTCCTCCAGCCACAGCCGCTGCGGCACGCCGGGCGGGTAGAGGCCGCCGCGCCAGTCCTTGTACTGCCACCCCGAGGTTCCGACGAGCATGGGCATGGAGCAATCCGTGCCCGGCTCGCGCCCGGACGTACCGCCCGCGCGCGGCGGGTACCCGTACGCGGGCTCGGGGGCGGTGAGCCCGGGGAGCGCGCAGCCGCCTTCCCCGGACGGCGGACGCGCCGTCTCCGGCCGGGGGCCGGCGGGGAGGGTCCGGGGAAGGCCCGGCCCCGTGTCCCGAGGATCCGTCCCGGCACGGGGCCGCACCCGGGGGTCGGCCGGGCGTCGACTGATGTTCGCCCGGACGTCACCCACTCCGGGGCGGGATCGGAGACGATCCCAGGGGGGAAAGGGGGCGGGCGCAGATCCATGGAACACGTGAGACGTACGAACAGCCGGGTGCGCCCGGCCGTGGCCGTCGCCGCCCTGGTGGCACTGGCCGGCTGCGCGGGGGAGAGACCTTCGGAGGACCGGGTCGAGGCCGGCCCTCCGCCCGTCACCGCGGACATCGACTGCGCCGGCTCCGGCAAGGTCCAGGGCTCCGGTTCGACCGCTCAGCAGAACGCCATGAAGCGCTGGATCGACCAGTACCAGCGTGCCTGCCCAGGCGTGCGGGTCGCGTACAACCCCGTGGGCTCCGGCGCCGGGGTGGCGCAGTTCCTGCGGGGAGCCACCGCCTTCGGCGGCACGGACAGCGCGCTGGGGGAGCAGGACGTCAAGATCTCCCGGACGCTCTGCGCGGGCGGCCAGGCCATCGACCTGCCGATGGCGGGCGGGCCCGTGGCCCTCGGCTACCACCTTCCGGGCGTCCACGGCCTGGTGCTCGACGCCCCCACCCTGGCCGCGATCTTCGACTCCCGCATCACCGCCTGGAACCACCCCGACATCCGGCGCCTCAACCCCGGCGTACGGCTCCCCGACCTCGCGATCACCGCCGTGCACCGCTCGGACGACTCGGGCACGACGCAGAACCTGAACGCCTATCTGTCGGGCGCCGCGGGGGACGAATGGCCGTACGAGGCGAAGAAGGCCTGGCAGGCCAAGGGCGGCCACTCGGCTGTCGGTTCGGACGGGATCGCGGCGGCGGTGGCCGGTACCCAGGGAGCCATCGGCTACTTCGAGCTGTCCTTCGCCGCCACCCAGAAGATCGACACGGTACGCATCGACACGGGCGCGGCCGCGCCCGTCGCGCCCAGCGCGGAGAGCGCGTCCCGGGGCATCGCCCAGGCGAAGGTCGTCGGACGGGGCGACGACATGAAGCTGGAGTTCGACCACGGGACGTCCGCCGACGGTGCGTACCCGATCGTGCTCGTGACGTACGAGGTCGTCTGTGACACGGGGAACGACCCGGCGAGCCTCCCGGCGCTGAAGTCCTTCCTGGCGTACACCGCCGGAGAGGAGGGGCAGAAGCTGCTGCCCGCGATCCACTACGCGCCGCTGCCGGACAGCGTGGCCACTCGGGTACGGAAGATCATCGCCACGCTCGCCTGATGCCTGATGCCTTCGCGTACGGGCCGCCCCACCGCGACCGCCAACGTGCCGGAGCTCAGCCGAAGCGGCCGGAGATGTAGTCCTCCGTGCGCTGGTCGGACGGATTGCTGAAGAGCGTGCCCGTCTCGTCGAACTCGATCAGCCGGCCGTGGCGCACGCCGTTCCGGTCGATCTCCGAGCTGAAGAACGCGGTCCGCTCCGACACCCGGGCCGCCTGCTGCATGTTGTGCGTGACGACGATGATGGTGAACTCCTGGGCCAGGTGCTCCATGAGGTCCTCGATCTTGGCCGTGGCGATCGGGTCCAGGGAGGAGCACGGCTCGTCCATCAGGATCACCTCCGGCTCGACCGCGATGGTCCGGGCGATGCACAGCCGCTGCTGCTGTCCGCCGGAGAGTGCCAGCGCGGAGGTCTTGAGTTTGTCCTTGACCTCGTCCCACAGCGCCGCGTGGGTCAGGGCCTCCTCCACCAGGTCGTCCAGGCTCCCCTTGAAGCCGCCGACCCGGGGGCCGTAGGCGATGTTGTCGTAGATGGACTTGGGGAACGGGTTGGGCTTCTGGAAGACCATGCCGATGCGGCGGCGGACCTCGATGGGGTCGACCTCGCGGCTGTAGAGGTCCTCGTTGTGGTAGCGGATCTTGCCGACCACACGGGCGTCCGGCAGCAGGTCGTTCATGCGGTTGAAGCAGCGCAGCACGGTGGACTTCCCGCACCCCGAGGGACCGATCATCGCCGTGATCTGGCGGGCTCCGATGGTCATGTTGACGTCGCGTACGGCCTCGTGGTCGCCGTAGAACACGGACAGTCCGCCGACCTCGAAGACCGTCTCGGACGGTTGCGGGGTGACGCTGTGGGCCGGCTGGGGCGGTCTGGTGCCGCCGGGTCCGTGGCCGGGAGGGGTGGTCATGGTGCTTCCTCACACGGGGTCTTCGGTGGCACGGCAGTCACCATCGGCGGGTGAAGTGGTTGCGCAGCCAGATCGCCAGCGAGTTCATGACCAGCAGGATCACCAGCAGGACGACGATCGCGGCGGAGGCGAGCGCGGTGAACTCGGCGCGGGACTGACTGATCCAGTTGAAGATCTGGATCGGCAGCACCGTGAACTGGCTGTGCACGCCGGTCGGGTTGAACGTGATGAACGTCAGCCCGCCGAGCAGCAGCAGCGGCGCGGCCTCCCCGATGGCGCGGGACAGCGCGAGGATCGAGCCGGTCGCCATGCCGGGCACGGCGGCGGGCAGCACCTGGCGCCAGATGGTCTGCCACTGGGTGGCGCCCAGCGAGAGGGAGGCCTGGCGGATGGACTGGGGCACCGCCCGGATCGCCTCCCGGGACGAGATGATCACGATGGGCAGGACCAGCAGGGACAGCGTGAGCGCGGCGGTGAGCACGGTCTGGCCGAAGCCCAGCCCGCGGGAGATCACGCCCAGGCCGAGGATGCCGTAGACGATGGAGGGGACGGCCGCCAGGTTCTGGATGTTGATCTCGACCGCCCGGTTCCACCACCGGTCGCGGTCTGCGTACTCCTCCAGGTAGATCGCGGTGAGCACGCCGGTCGGCAGGCAGTACAGGGCGGTGAGGGAGATGACCCAGATCGTGCCCGTGATCGCCGACTGGGCGCCGGCGTTGGACGGGTCGATGATGTCCGGGAAGTTGGTCCACAGCTTGGAGTTCAGCCGGGGCCAGCCCTCGATGACCACGTACGTGAGCAGGCCGGCCAGGAACACCACTCCGATGGCCAGCGAGGCCCACAGACCGAGCCGGAAGAACTGCTCGCGCACCGGCGTGCCCCGCCCCTTGAGGCGGGGAGCCTCGGGCGGGTCGGAGGTGACCGCGGTGGGGATCATTCGTACACCTCGCGGTAGCGGCGCACCAGGCGGATGCTGATCAGGTTCATCACCAGCGTGATGGCGAAGAGCAGCAGGCCCACGGCGAAGATCGTCTGGTAGCCGGTGGACCCGGTGGGCAGGTCGCCGATGCCGGCCGCGGCGATGAACGCGGTCATCGTCTGCATGCCCTCGAGCGGGTTGAAGGTGAGGTTCGGACGGCCGCCGGCCGCGATCGCCACGATCATCGTCTCCCCGATGGCGCGGGAGACCCCGAGGACGACGGCGGCGACGATGCCGGACAGGGCAGCCGGGAACACGACCCTGGTGGAGACCTGCATCCGCGACGAGCCGAGGGCGTAGGCGCCGTCGCGCAGCGAGCGGGGCACGGCGGCCATGGAGTCCTCGGCCAGCGACGCGATCGTCGGGATGATCATGATGCCCATGACGAACCCCGCCGAGAGGGCGTTGAAGACCTCGGGCGGGTCGTCCCCGGGCCAGAACCGCTGGAGGGCCGGGGTGATCGCCTTGAGTGCGAAGAAGCCGTAGACCACCGTCGGGATGCCGGCGAGGACCTCCAGCACCGGCTTGAAGATCCCGCGGACGCGGTGACTCGCGTACTCGCTCAGATAGACGGCCGCGCCGAGACCGAGGGGGACGGCCACGAACAGCGCGATGACCGTGACCACCAGGGTGGCCGTCACCAGCGGCAGGACACCGAAGTGCGGCGGTTCGAACAGAGGTGACCAGTCGGTGCCGGTGATGAACTCCCCGAAGTCCACCTTGCCGAAGAAGTCAACGACCGGCGGGATGAGGGCGACGACGATGCCGACCGTGGTCAGCACCGAGACCAGTGCGGCGGCCACGAGCAGGACCTTGACCGACCGCTCGGTCCAGCGCGGCTGCGACCGCTTCAGGAAGCCGGGGCTTCCCGGAGCGGTCCGTCGGCGCACTGCCCGCGGGGTCATGGGGCGTGCCGTTCGCGCAGCCTCGTCAGGTCCTGCCGCAGTTCGTCCTCCTGGCGGGAGCTGAGCGGGACGAACTGGGCGGCCCTGGCGATGTCGGCGCTGTTCTCGACGTAGTACTCGACGAACGCCTCGACTTCCCTCCGGTCGAGGGCGGCGGCGTTCGGATAGATGAGCAGGGGGCGCGACAGGGGCCGGTAGGTGCCGTTCTGGACGGTGGTCTGCGTCGGCGCGACACAGCCGTTCCCCCCGTCGATCTTCAGGAGCTTGAGCCTGTCCTTGTTCTCCTCGTAGTACGACAGCCCGAAGTAGCCCAGGCCGCCCTTGGAGCCGGAGACGCCCTGCACGGTGACGTTGTCGTCCTCGCTGGGGGAGTAGTCGGTGCGGGACCGGCCCTCCTCGCCGTTGACGGCCCGGGTGAAGTAGTCGAAGGTGCCGGAGTCGGTACCGGGGCCGAACAGCTCCAGTTCGACGTCCGGGAAGTCCGGGTCGACCTGGTTCCAGTTGTCGACCCGGGAGCCGGGCTCCCAGATCCTCCCCAGCTGTTCGACGGTGAGGCAGTCGGCGAAGTCGTTGTCCTTGTTCACCACGACGGACATGCCGTCGTTGGCGATCCGCAACTCCTCGTACTTCACACCCTTCTCAGCGCACCGGGCCTGCTCCTCGGCGGTGATCCGCCGCGAGGCGTCGGCGATGTCCGTCTCGCCGTTGCAGAACTTCTCGAACCCGCCTCCGGTGCCGGACGTGCCGACCGTGATCCGTACGCCGGGGTTGCGTTGCTGGAAGAGCTGGGCCGCCGCCGTGGAGAGCGGGGCCACCGTGCTGGAGCCGTCCACCCGGATCGTGCCGGAGAGCCCCCCGCCCCCGCCGTCCCCGGAGCCGGCGTCGGCACCGCCGCAGGCGCCCGCGGCCACGGCGACGGCGGCGGCCAGGAACAGGCGCGCCGTGGCCCGGCGAGGGGAACGGGGGATGTTCACGTCGGCTCTCGATCCTCGTCTGCGCACTCGCCGGTCGTCGGTGCCGGAGCATGCTCGTCGGCCGCATAAGCGACAAAGTACCCCATAAGGTTACGAACGGCTGGTGGTGAGCGCGACCGACGAGGGTGGGCACGATCGGGGAGGCGGACCGGTGGGGAAGCGGACCGGTGGCCGAGGGTGACCGCCGGCGGGGGTGACCGGCGGTGTAGGTGCCGGGAGGAGGGGGCGGCCGCGGCCGGCGCTGGTGACCACGGCTCTCGGGACGGGCCGAGCGCCGTGGTCACCCGACCGGAGTCCGGCCGGGTGACCGGCGTCCGGCAAGGGGTGCCGCCGCCGGACTCCGTGGCGGTCCGGCCGGGCCGGGCGGCGTGCGGACGGGGTGTGCTTCCGGTCCCCGCCCGGCCGGTGCGGCCCGGGCCGCCTGCCGATCCCCCGGAAGAGGCGGCTGCACCACCCGGAACCGGCGGCCGAGGTCCGGGGCGAGGCGGGGCGCCAGGACCGCACGGACGAGAAACGTGTCCGGGCGGGACCCGACGCCGAAGAGCACGGCCTGGGTCGTCACCAGGGGCAGCGCCGCGAACACCGCGAGGGGCGAGGCGAGCACCGCACCGGCCGAGGCGGTGATGCCCCCGGTGCCGGTCAGTGTCTCCAGTTCGCCTGTTCGTCGTGGGTTCGTGGTGCCCGGCCGTCCGTGGGTGCGCCGGTCCGGCGGGTCCGCGCTGAGGGCTGTTCCGCAATCCCCGGCGGGCGCGCGACGACAGCCACGGCGCCTCGCCGCGTTGTCGAATCATCCGAATACACCCGGTATGGGGGCGACTCTCCGCCTTGCGATGCACCGCATCTGACGCCGCGCGCCGGTCCCCCGGGGATTGCGGGACAGCCCCTACTCGACGGAGCGCATCATCTTCTCCATCGAGGTGATCGAGGCGCGGGCCTGCGTCAGTTCCTCCAGCGTGCGCCGGTGCAGTTCCACGTTGTCCTCCAGCAGTTCGGCGTACCTGGCCGCGAGCCGTTTGTACTGCTCCTCGCGGGACGCGAGCATCCTGGCCCGCCAGGTCGCGGCGACCTGCCACACGACGACCATCAGGAAGAGGAAGACACCGCCGGCACCGATGGCCCCGGCCCAGTCCGTTGAGTTCATTTCGCCTTCTCCTTCACGTTCTCCGTCTCCTCCTGGGTGATCGTCAGGGTCGCTCGGGCGACCGCTTCCGGGGTCAGGGCGACGGCGAACGGGGTGACCTCGAAGTACTTCACGGCCTTTCCGTCCGCCGCCTGTTCCAGGGAGCCCGCGACGAGCCCGGCCGCCTCGAGCCGCTGCAGGTGCATGTGCAGCAGGGGTCGTCCGATGCCCAGCTCGCGGGCGAGCCTGCTGACGTAGTTGCGGCCGCCCCGGGTGAGCGCGGCGACGATCCGCAGCCGGTGCGGGTTGCCGAGCGCAGCGAGGATCCGCAGCAGCTCGTCCCCGGTCGGATGCGGGGCCGGGCCTCCGGTCATCACGTCCCTCTCACGGTTACCTGTCAGCCAAAGCTGACACCCCCCGGAGTGCCTGTCAAAGAGAACCGACACATCTCGGGGTCGAAGGGGGGAGATCTCAGGGACGCCTCGGGGTCGGGGCGTGCGTGAGGCCCCTCACCGGTCGGGTGAGGGGCCTCACGGGGTGCGGGACGCGGCCCGCCGTGCCGTCGGCTCCGAGAGCCGGTTCGCCGTGCCGTCCGTCCGCAGGGCGCCGGTCGGTCGTCCGGCGCGTGCTCAGGGCTGGTCCGCCGTGCGGTCCAGCGGGGGACGGTCGAGATGGGGGAGCAGATGGCCCATGCGCTCCCGCTTGGCCCGAAGATAGAAGATGTTCTCCTCGCGGGGCTGCGTGAGCAGCGGCACCTGCTCGCTGACCTCGATGCCGTGCCGGAGCAACGCCTCCCGCTTGAGCGGGTTGTTCGACATCAGCCGCACCGACCGGACGCCGAGGTCGTGCAGCATGTCCGCCGCCACGCCGTAGTCGCGGGAGTCGACGGGGAGGCCGAGGGCGAGATTGGCCTCGACCGTGTCCATGCCCTCCGCCTGGAGTTGCATCGCCTGGAGTTTGGCGAGCAGACCGATACCGCGCCCCTCGTGTCCCTGGAGGTACACGAGAACTCCGCGACCCTCGCTGACGATCGCCCGGAGTGCCGCGGCCAGTTGGTCGCCGCACTCGCAGTGGCGTGAGCCGAAGGCGTCACCGGTCAGGCACTCCGAATGCAGCCGGGCGAGAACGTCCTCTCCCGTGATGTCGCCGTATACCAGCGCGATTTGTTCGTCACCACGAATACGATCCAGGTAGCCGATGGCGCGGAAAATGCCGTATTTGGTGGACAGTTGGACAGTTGCCATGCGCTCGGTGTTCTTGGCGCGAGCATCCATGCGGAGAGTGCCATCGCTGTCTGTCATGGCCGGATCCTATCGGGTAGCCTCTGGCGGGAGTTGACTTCGGTGTGGAGATCTCGACTGACCGGGCTATTGCACCGGTTCCGATCGGCCGCATCTCATGGAACGCAGAAAGTGCGCGTAAGGAAAGGGGCGGGAAGATGACCGACCCACAGGTACGGCCGCCGGAACTCGGCCTGTTGCCGTTGGACACGACCCGGGACGCGGGTACGGGACGGGCGGAGGTCGCGGTCCTGCCGATCGGCAGCTTCGAGCAGCACGGACCGTATCTCCCCCTGGCCACCGACACGTTGATCGCGTGTGCCGTCGCGCGGGAGGTCGCAGCCGCGTACCCGGTCCACCGGCTGCCGCCGCTGACGTTCTCCTGTTCGCACGAGCACTCGGCCTGGCCGGGCACCGTCAGTATTTCCGCCACGACGCTCGTCGCCGTGGTGCGGGACATCGCCGAATCGCTCCGGCGCTCCGGTGTCCGGAATCTCGTGCTCATCAACGGGCACGGCGGAAACTACGTGCTGCGCAACGTGGTTCAGGAGTCCGTGGGCACCGGCATCCGCATGGCGCTTTTCCCCGGATCGACCGACTGGAGTGCGGCGCGCGAACGCGCGGGTGTGGAGACCCCGTCCCACAGTGATATGCACGCGGGTGAAGTGGAGACTTCGATTCTGCTGCATGACCATCCCGAACTCGTACGCCCCGGTCATATGACCTCTGATTTCCTCGCCGACGACCGGGAGCATTTGCTCACCCTGGGTCTGCGCCCTTACACGGAGACCGGTGTGGTCGGCCGGCCTTCCTTGGCATCGGCGGAGAAGGGTAAGGAATTGCTGGCCGCTCTCGTCGATTCCTTCGACGCGTATTTCTCGTTGCTGGTGGCGGAACGTTCCGCCGCCCCGTCCGCGGAGGGAGCCCGGTGAACGGCCTTCCCCCCGGGCGGTCGGCCGGGGTGCTCGACGCGCCCAGCGCCTGGAAGCGCCTGCTCGACGTACGGACCGAAGCGGACGCGGAGGCAGCCGGACTGCGCCGCGACGTGCACGGCCGGTACCGGTGGACGGACGACGCCTCCGCCGGGGCGAAGCTCCTCGCCGAGCGCTATCTGCCGCTCTGCCTGGCCGGCCCGCGTTTCACCTTCGCCCAGCTCGGCCAGAGCCTCGACGGGTTCATCGCGACCCGCAAGGGCGACGCCGACTACGTCACCGGCCCCGAGGACCGCGAACACCTGCACCGGCTGCGCGCGCTCGCCGACGCGGTGGTCGTCGGCGCCGGGACCGCCGTCGCGGACGACCCCCGGCTGACGGTCCGAGCCTGCCCCGGCCCGCACCCGGTGCGCGTCGTCCTCGATCCGCACGGCCGGGTCCCGCTGACCCGGCAGGTGTTCACCGACGGCGCGGCCCCCACCCTGTGGGTGGTCGGTGCCGGCAGCGAGCCGGCGCGGGCCGTGGCGGACGGCACTGCAGGTACCGGAGCGGACGTACTGGTCCTCCCCGACACCGCCGCGTTCGCCCCCCGCCGCCTGGTGCACGAGCTCGCGCGCCGGGGACTGGGCCGGGTACTCGTCGAGGGCGGCGGCGTGACCGTGTCCCGCTTCCTCCACGAGGGCGCCCTCGACCGGCTGTACGTCACCGTGGCGCCGGTGCTGATCGGCGACGGCGTGCCGGGCCTCGCCTTCCCCGGACCCGACGTGATGCGGGACGCGCTCCGGCCGCCCGTGCGCCGTGCCTTCCTCGGCGAGGACACCCTCTTCGAACTCGACCTGCGTGCGCCGCGGTCCGGCGAACCACTGGACGGCGAGTACGGCGGCGCCGGGGAGGGCGGCGGCGAAGGCCAGTAGCCCGTAGGCCACGGCAGTGCTCAGTCCCTGGGCACTGCCCAGGCCCGCGGCTCCGAAGGCCCAGGCGGTGACGCCCTCCCTGGGACCCCAGCCGCCCACGTTCAGCGGCAGCGCCATCGCGAGCAGCGCCAGCACCATCAGGGGCAGCAACTCCACGGCGGCGGCCGTCGATCCGGCGGCCCGGGCGGCGAGGAGGAACATCGCCAGATGCCCGGCCAGCACCGCGACGGACGAGAGCAGCACCCCGGGACCGTGGCGCCGGCCGAGGAACGCCACCCGAGCCTCGGCCAGCGTGCCGCGGACCGCGCGGCCCCACCGCGAGCCGCCCGGCCGCCGCACGGCGGCCACGGCCACCAGCCCGGCCGCCACGGCGACGAACACGGCCGCACCGGGTGTCAGCACGAACTCCCGGAGTGCCCCGCCGGCCCGCTCCAGCGGCCGCGACGGATGCGCCACCAGCAGGACGGCACCGAGGGCCACCAGGACCGCCTGCCCCGCCACGCGTTCGAGGACGACCGCGCGCACCCCCCGGCCCACGGCGCCGGCGCTCCGCCCGTGCCGCACCGCGCGGTGCACATCACCGGCCACCCCGCCGGGCAGCGCGGCGTTCAGGAACAGGGAGCGGTAGTAGTCGGCGACGGCCGGCCCGAGCGCCAGCCGGATGTCCAGCGCCTTTGCCACCAGGCACCAGCGCCACGCGCTCAGCACCGTCGTGAACAGGCCTATGCCCAGGGCGGCCAGGAGGGTCGGCGCGTCGACACCGCGCAGCCCGTCCACGAACGCGCCGGTGCCCTGCCACCACAGCGTCGCCGCGACCAGCGCCGCTCCGGCGAGCAGGCCGAGACGCCCCCGGACCGCCCTGCGCGCCGCCCCGGCGAGCAGGCCGAGACGCCCCCCGGCCGCCCTGTTCACGAGGCGTCGCCTGTCCGCCCGGGCAGTGCCAGCACATCGCTGTGATGGACCACCACGCTCAACTCGCCCGCCTCGCAGGCCTCCAGACGGCGCCGCAGATACGCCTCGGCGCGTGAGGCGATTCCCGGCCGCTGCTCCCGCGCCGCGCCGACCCAGCCCCGCAGCCACTCCGCCGTCAGCTGCCGCGACAGCCGCCCGTCCGGCGTCCGGCCGTCACCGCCGACGGAGCCCGGGACCGCCGCGGTGTCCGGGAGGTCCATCGCCCCGGTGCCGAGCCGCCACGGGCTGGTCTGTACCCGCACGGTCATGCCCCGGCGGGCGAAGGCGACGGAGGCCGCCGCGACCGCGTCGGGCCCGAGCAACCGGCGGCCGTGTTCCTCACGCCGCTGGTGGGCGTTGAAGGCATCGGTGACCTCGGCGTCCATCGGGTCCGCGGGGGAGAGGTCCACCCGTCCCACCACCGACAGCGCCAGCAGCGCCGGGCAGCCGGCCCCGGCGCAGGCCGCGACCAGCCCGTCCAGCTCCTCCCGGGTGAACAGGTCCAGCAGCGCGGACGCCGTCACCAACGAAGTGCCCTTGAGCCGTTCCGCCGTCAGCCGGGAGACGTCACCGCGCTCGGTCGCGACCGTGACGGGGCTGCCGTCCGCCGCCCTCCGCGGCAGCCGGGTGGCGGCCAGTTCGAGCAGCCGCGGGTCGTGGTCGTGCAGGATCCAGTGCTGGCGGCCGCTCAGCCGGGGCGCCAGCCAGCGCCCCATCGAACCGGTGCCGCACCCGAGGTCCCGGATCACCAGCGGGGCGACCCGGCCGTGCCGGTCCGCCGGATCCGGGCCGGACCCGGGCAGCCGGAGCCGCAACGGCTCCAGGAGCTCGGGCGCGCGGGCCGCCGCGTCGGCGGCCTCCCGCAGCGCCAGCCACTCCGGTGCGTAACGCGTGACATCGGTTGTACTCACACGGCCTCCAGGGGGTTCTGCCGGAGTTGTTCCAGCGCCTTGGCCAGGCTCCGGGAGGTCGCCTCCCAGCCGGCCAGTGCGGTGCGCCGCCGTCGCGCGGCCGTCTTCGAGCGGTGCCGCTCGCCGGGCTCGGAGAGCCAGCGGCGCAGTGCCGCGGCGAGCGCCGCCGGGTCCCCCGGCGGCACGAGCGTGCCGGGCACACTGCCGTCGGGCGCCTGCCCGACCGCCTCCGGGAGCCCGCCGGCGGCCGTCGCCAGGACGGGGACACCGCGTGCGAGCGCCTCGGTGACGACCATCCCGTACGTCTCGGTGTGCGAGGCGAGCACCAGCAGATCGGCGGCCGCGTAGCTCGCGTTCAGGTCGGGACCGGACCGGGGTCCGGCGAGGCGCACCCGGCCGTCCAGACCGTGCTCCGCGATCAGCTCCCGGAGCCGGGCGACGTAGCCGGGGTCATGGCCGATTCCGCCCACGAGCTCGCAGGTCCACGGCAGTCCGGCGACGGACGCCAGGGCCTCGACAAGGAGGTGCTGCCCCTTGCGCGGGGTCACGGAGGCCACGCACAGCAGCCGGGGGCCCACGACGTCCGGCGCGGTGCCCCGCCCGGGGAGGGAGGGCGCCCCGGACGCGGTGCCGGGTGCGAGCGGCGCGACATCCGCGCCGGGGGCGGCGGCACGGACCCGGTCCGGGTCGAGCCCGTGGTGCTCCACCAGCCGTCCCGCCGCCCACTCGCTGGGCGCCACGACCGCCGCCGCGGACCGCAGCGTCATACGCTCCGCGGCGTCCAGTTCCGCGGCAACCGCAGGAGCGAGCCCGGTCTCGTCGCCCAGCGGCAGATGCACCAGCACCGCCAGCCGCAGCCGTGCCGCCTCGGGCACGACGAGGTCGGGGACCCCGCACGCGACGAGTCCGTCCAGGAGGACCAGGCTGCCGTCGGGCGACTCGCGCAGCACCCGCGCCAGTTCGGACCGCGGTCCGGCACCGGGCCGCGGCCACTCGCCCGCGACGGCGTGCTCGTGGACCTGCCAGCCGATCCTGGGCAGTTCACGGCACACCCGGCGGTCGTAGACGTTGCCGCCGCTCGGCGCGGCCGGGTCGTCCACGCCCCCCGGCATGACGAACCGGACGGTGCGCTCGGGCGCGGCTGCGGCGCCGCACTCCTCGGGACGCGTGCTCACGGAGCCCGCTCTCACAGATCCCGCTCGTAGCTCGCCCACGCGATGTGTGACTCGTGCAGCGTGACGGAGAGGCCGGACAGTCCGCGAGCCCCTTCGCCGAGCGCTCCGGAGTGGACCCGGTCCGCGAGCCGGTCGGCGATGACCTTGGCCAGGAACTCCGTGGATGTGTTGGTCCCGGCGAACTCGGGCACCTCGTCGAGGTTGCGGTAGTTGAACTCGCCGACCACCTTGCCCAGTTCGGTGGTGGCGAGGCCGATGTCGACGACGAGGCCGTCGGCGTCCAGCTCGGCACGGCGGAAGGTGGCGTCCACGAGGTACGTCGCTCCGTGCAGACGTTGTGCGGGCCCGAAGACCTCGCCGTGGAAGCTGTGAGCGATCATGAGGTGCTCACGGACGGTGACGCTGAACAACGGCTGTGACCTCCCGGTCGTACGGCTCGGCCGCCGGCGGGCGGCCGTGTCCATCAGTACGGCCGGAGAGTACTGCGTGTTCAAAGACGCAGGTCGTTCGGATTTCCGCGGGGATCGGGCACGTCGGAGCGGTGTCTCACGGGTGCGGTACGTGCCGGACCGGGGGACGTCCGCGCGCGGGGAACCGAAGTGGGGCCGCGGAAGCGGCGACTCGGTGCCCGCTACGAGGCGTCGTACACCACCCGGTGGCACAGGCCCGGGAGTTCACCCGCGGCGATCCGCGGCATCACCGACGGCAGTTCCTCGAAGGCGCACTCACCGGTGATCAGGGCGTCGAACACCGGGTCGGCGAGCAGGTCCAGGGAGAGCGCCAGGCGGTCGGCGTAGCTGCGGCGCGAACGCCGGGCCTCCGCCACCCGCCCCACCTGGCTGCCGCGCAGGACCAGCCGGCCGGAGTGGAACGCCTCGCCCAGCGGCACACTGATCCGCCGGTCGCCGTACCAGCTCAGCTCCAGCACCGTGCCCTCCGGCGCGAGGAGTTCCAGCGAGCGGGTCAGGCCGGCCTCGGTGGCGCTGGCGTGAACGGCGAGGTCGCAGTCGCCGAGGGCCTCCTCCGGGAGGGCGAAGTCGACGCCCAGCGCCGCGGCCAGGGCGGCCCGCTCCGGGTTGGCGTCCACCAACTGCACCCGTACGCCCGGGTATCCGGCCAGCAGCGCGGCGACCGAGCCGCCGATCATCCCGGCGCCGACGACCGCGATCCGGTCGCCCACCAGGGGCGCGGCGTCCCACAGGGCGTTCACCGCGGTCTCCACCGTCCCCGCCAGCACCGCCCGTCCGGCGGGCACCGTGTCCGGCACCGGGGTGACCGCACTCGCCGGAACGACGTAGCGGCTCTGGTGCGGGTGGAGGCAGAACACCGTCCGGCCGAGGAGGTGCGACGGGCCCTCCTCGACGACGCCGACGCTGAGATAGCCGTACTTGACCGGTCCGGGGAATTCGCCCTCCTGGAACGGCGCCCGCATCGCCGCGTACTGGCTCTCCGGCACCCCGCCCCGGAAGACGAGGCTCTCCGTGCCGCGGCTCACCCCGGAGCAGAGGCTCCGCACGACCACGTCACCCTCGTCGGGCTGCTTCAGACGAACATCCCGAATCTCGCCCTGACCTGGGGAATTGAGCCAGAAGGCGCGTGCGGCGCGCTCCATCCACGACCTCCCGCTGAACACTCCCGCGACGGTTTACGTTCTGAAAATCATGAGACCGCGCACACCGTACGCGGCACTCGTCGACTCTGTCACACGTCCGGAGGGTGGTACCGCGGTGGCCCTGATCGGCACCTACGAGACTCGGCTGCTGCGCCCGGAGGCGGCGGCAGGGGCCGGCGCGCAGACGGTCCTGCTGGTCCTGCTGGACGCGGTGACCGGACTCGGCGCGGCCGGCTGGCTGACGGGCGCGGCGTTCACGGTCGCGACGTGGGTGCTGCTCACACGCGCCCTGCACCGGTCGTGGCCGCCGAGGCCGTTCGGTCCCGCGAACGCCGTCACACTGGTCCGCACGACGCTCGTCGGCGGGGTGACCGCGCTGGTCGCCGAGTCCTTCGCGAGCGGACCCCGCATCACCGCACTGGTCGTGCTGACCACGGTGGCGCTGGTGCTCGACGCGGTCGACGGCCAGGTCGCCCGGCGCACCGGGACGGAGTCCGCGCTGGGCGCGCGCTTCGACATGGAGGCCGACGCGTTCCTCATCCTGGTCCTCAGCGTGCACGTGGCCGCCTCGCTGGGCGCATGGGTGCTGCTGATCGGTGCGATGCGGTACGTGTTCGTCGCCGCCGCGCGGATACTGCCGTGGCTGAACGGCCCGCTGCCGCCGAGCATGGCCCGCAAGACCGTGGCCGCGCTCCAGGGCGTGGTCCTGCTGCTCGCCGCGGCCCGCCTTCTGCCCTTCGTGGCCGCCTGGTTGCTCGTCCTCGGCGCACTGGCGTCCCTCGTCTGGTCCTTCGGCCGTGACATCAGGGGCCTCTGGTGCGTCAGGGTCCGCGACGGCGTTCCGGTCGCGCGTACGTCCCGGCCCCGCGCGGCGGCGGTCCGGGAGCGGGCGGGCGGGCGGGTCTGACCCGCCGGCCGGGCCACGGGCGGCGGGCACGGGGGGCCCGCCACCGTCCCGGCCGGTGCGGCGAATGGCCCCGGCCGATGCGGCCGGGGCCCTTTCGCATGGGGCGGTCCGGGAACGGACGGTGCTGCGCGGTGGGCGGCCGGGAAGTCCGGGCCGGCGTGCCGCGGAACGTCCGGCTGGCGCGTACGCGGGCGCGGGAGTGCGGACGGGGAGCTGGATCGGTGAACGTGTCCCGGGGCGTGCGCGGGCGTCCCGCGGGCGGGAAGGCGGGGCCGGCGGGGAACGCGGGCAGGCCGCTGACCGACGGCTCGCGCGGCGTCGACGCACGCGAGGCGGGGGAGGGGAGCCGGCGTATCCGGTGGGCGGGGCGTCGCCCCGCCGGGGGCGCGCCGGGGTACCCGCGGGGGCGGGGCCTGCGTACTCCCGGCAGGCGGCGTACGAGTAGCCGTCCGGACGGGGCTCCAGGCGCCGCCGGGCGGGGCCTGCGTACTCCGGCCCACGTACTCCCGGCAGGTGACGTATGTGCTTCCCGGCCGGGCGGGCACCGCAGTCCGGCGAATGGCGAGGCACGCACGTACGGGAGGGCCCCGCCCGCCGGTACGTGCGAGTCCGCTCAGCGCCCCGTCGACGGCGCCGCCCCCGGCCGGTCCCCGTACGCGGAGAGGAACCGGTCGCGGAAGGCGTCCATGCGCCAGACCGGGGCGTCCGGACCGGGCTTGAGGCCCGGCTGCCAGCCCCAGCCGGAGACCCGGTCCAGCACGGCCGGATCGCGGGCGAGGATCGTGACGGGCACGTCCCGGCCGAGCTTGTCCTCGGTGACCGTGGACACGGGCTGGTGGTCGCCGAGGAAGACGAGCACGGTGTTCTCGTCGCCGTACTTCTCCACGTAGGTGATGAGGCTCGTCAGCGAGTACTCGATCGCACGACGGTACTCGGTGCGGACCCGCGCCGGGTCCTCCCAGACCTCCTCGGGGTCCTTGCCCTCCTCCGCGATGGCGCCGTACACGGAGCCGTCGCCGATCTCGTCCCAGCCGAGTGTCCTCGGTATCGGCGCCCACGGGTTGTGGCTCGACGCGAGGATGATCTCCGCCATCATCGGCCCCCGGCCCGGCCTTCCGTGCTCCAGGCGCTCGAACGCGGAGAGGCTGTACTGGTCGGGCACCGGCGTCCAGCTGAACTTCGGGCCCTTGTAGCCCATGTCGCGCGAGTCGTAGACGTGGTCGAGGCCGTAGAACTTCCCTTCCGGCCAGGACCGTGTGACGCCGGGCATGATGCCGACCGTCCGCCAGGCCCCCGTCTTCTGGAAGGCACTGGTCAGCGTCATGCGGTCGCCGGAGGTGAGGTTGCGGTACCGCTGCTGGTTCTTGATCCACAGGCCCGAGTTGAAGGTGGCGTGCGCCAGCCAGCTTCCGCCGCCGTATGTAGGGGAAGTGAGGAACGCGCTCCGGGAGGACCAGCCGGCCGCGCCCAGCCGGCGGTCCGCGTCCGCGAGGAGGGCCGAGACCCGCGGTCCCATCTCCGGATCCTGGACCGCGCTGCGTCCGTAGCTCTCGATGAAGGCGAAGAGGACGTCCTTGCCGCGCAGTCCGGTGAGCAGCCGGTCGGCGGGTACACCGGCGAAGTCGTCGTCGGCGGACTCGCGGGCGAACTCCTCCTTGTCCCGCAGGCCGGCACGCACCTGCTGCACCCGGTCCTGCAGGAACTCGGCCGAACCGCCCGCCGCGACGGGCACCGCCGTGTTGCGCACACCCAGCGCGGCGCACACGACCCACACGGTCCCGAGCACGAGCGTGCCTCCCGCCGCCGCGGCCCCGTGACGGGCCAGGACCCGGTTCAGCCGTACGGCGGCCCACGTCAGGAGGACGAGCAGCAGGAACACGAGGACGAGGACTCCGATCACGACGCCGATCGCGCCCGCCGGGCCCATGGAGTCGCGGAGGAACGACTGGCCGTCGTCGAGGAGGATCCAGTCGAGCACGAGGTCGAACGGTCGCTTGTAGACCGCGTCGAACCCGATGTCGAGCAGCTTGAGCACGACCATCAGGCCGAGCGCCGTGCCGGCGAACGCCGGTACGAGGCGCCTCACCCGGCCGCGCCGGCCCGGTCCGAGGAGCAGCAGCACGGCGACGCCGAAGATCCCCTCCACCGGTATGCGGAGGAACATGGGCGCCGTGAGATGCCCGAGCTTGTTCGGCAGGAGGAGCGCGGTGAGGACGACCAGGGCGGCCACGGCGGTGGCGCCGTGGTGGACCACGCGCGCCGCGACCGGGTGAACGACACGGCGGCCGCCTGCGCCGGGCGCCACCGGGAGGTCCAGGTCTCCGTCGGTACGGGTGCCGGTTCCGGTGTCGGATGCGGTGTCGGTCCCAGTCCTGGTCCCGGTGTCGGAGGTGGCGGGGGTGCCGGTTCCGGTGTCGGAGGCGGTACGGGCGTTGGTTTCCACGTCGGTACCGGCGGAGGCGTCCCCGTCGTCTGTGCCGAGGACGTCCTGCCCGTCGCCCGCCCGGTGCACACCCCCCTCCGCCTCGGTGCCGCCGTCCGGGCGGTCGACCGAGGGGCGGTCCCGGGAGCCGTCGGGCACGGGCCGTTCGCCGACGTCCGTGCCGACGTCCGTCCCGGTTTCCACGGCCGGAGCCGCGGCCTGGGCCGGCAGCCGGCGTGAGCGTGTCCAGAGCGCCACCCGTAGGTCCTTCCGCGCAGGGCTGGTGATCGGCATGACGACAGGGCCCGCCACGCCCGCGACTACCTGTACGGACCGCCGTCGGATTCAGTTCAAGCACCGGTGCCGCCGGGCGCCCGGCATCACGACCGCCCCTTCCCCGGCCGGTCCGCGGCTTCGGGCGCACCACCGTGCACGGCCGTGCACGGGTACGGCAGGCTCGGGTACGGCCATGCCCGCCCGGCACGGTACGGCCATGCGCGGCACGGTACTGGCGAGGGCACGCCGCGGTCGTGCACGGCACCACCGTGCGGGGGCCCGGTACGCCCTGTGGCCGCCCCGCTCCGGTGGGCACCCGCCCCGGTGGTTCCACCGCCCACCCCGCCGCAACCCACCGGCCATTCGGCGGGGGCGGTCCGGACACCTGCCGGATGGTCGGCCCCGGCAGCCGTGGCCGACGCTGGAGCACATGAGGCCCGACGTACTGCAGGCCGTGACGAACGCGGCAGCTCCGGCGGCTGCCGCGATTCCGGCGGACGCCTCCCGTCCGCCGGCACCGCCGACGGTCCGGCCCGCCGGGAGCGTCCTCGCGCGGCCGGGCCGTGTCCGGGAACCGGCGATCCTCGGCATGTCCGCACCCAATGCGGGCCCGCCCGGGCCGCTCGGGCACCTGCTGCGCGCGGCACCACACCCGTCCGCTGATCAGCTGACCGGCGGCAGGAGTCCGGCGCACTCGCCGGACCCGGAAGGAGGTCGGTCGTCATGACGGTCCGCCTGACGTTTCTCTGTGCGGCCGCGGGGGACGGCACCCGAGGCACCCGGAGCACGGTCTTCGGTGACGGGCCCCCGAGCGAGCGTGTCCTGCGGGACGCGGGTGCGGCCAGGGCGGCCCTGCCCTCGTACCTGCCCTCCCTCCGGGCGCCTTCGGCGCGCTGTGCGGCCGTGGCCACCGCCCTCGGACTGGAACCCGCGGTCGAGTCCGTGCTCCGCGACATCGACTACGGCGCCTGGCGGGGCCGTACGGTCGAGGAGGTCGCGGCGGCCGACCCGGACGGTTTCACGGCCTGGCTGAGGGATCCGGACGCCACGCCCCACGGCGGTGAGTCCGTACGCCGGCTGTGCCGCCGTACCGCCGACTGGCTGGACGGCCTCCCGCCGGACACCGGCCGCGCCCTGGTGATCGCCGAACCTGCGACCGTCAGGGCCCTGCTCGTGCACGCACTGTCGGCACCGGCGCGTGCCTTCTGGCGCCTCGACGCACCGGCGCTCTGCACACTCTCGTCCCCGGCGTTCGACGGCCGCTGGTCCGTCCGGCCCGGCCGCCTCCCCGTCCACTGCCGCCCCGGTCCGGGGGTCTGGGGCGTCTCCGGCGTGGCGGACGTCTCCGCCGTCGTCCAGCACGTCGGCGCCGCGCGGGCGACGTGGGTGAGGAGCGCCGCACGGCGCAGGATCGTCTCCGGGGCGCGTGCGCACGCGGACCGGAACGACGTGAACGCGGTCGGGTGAGCCGACGGCCGAAGGGAACGCCGGGTTCCGGCCCGGAAGTGGAATGTCCGTCACTTCCCTCGCCAGGGACGGGTCCTGGGATTACCGTGTCCCCACACGTCGTTCACTGAATCTGCACAGGGGGGGCCTTGAGTAATCCCTACACCATCGCTCCGCAGCCCGGACCGCAGCCCTCGGGAGCGCACCGGCCCCTGTGGAGGATGAAGCGCGCCTATGCCGGCGGCCTGCTCCTCATGGCGATCGGCTTCGGCTGCGGTGGAGCCGCGGACCGGGCCGAGGAAGGGCGCCCGGCCTCTGCGCCGGCAGAGGCGGGCCCCGGCCCGACGGTCACCGCGACAGTGACGGCCACGGCGACGGTCACCGCGACCCCCGAGGCGCCCGCGGCGACGGTCACCGAGCCGGGGCCCACGGTCACCGTCACGAAGACCAGGAGCGTCGAGGTCCGCGGATCGGGCGGCGACGGCGGCAGTGCTAGTGGCGGCGGGGGAGGTTCCGCCGGTGTCCACTACGAGAACTGCGCGGCGGCCCGCGCCGCCGGTGCCGCCCCCGTCCGCCGCGGTGAGCCCGGTTACGGCAGCCACCTCGACCGCGACAACGACGGCATCGGCTGCGACTGGGGCTGACCACCCGGGGTTCGCCGGGAGGTCCCGCGTCCGGGCCGCCCGGCGCCCGGTAGTGGGCCGTGACCCGGGCCCTCGACACATCCGAGCACGGTCCCGCGCCCGTGACCCTGTCCCGACACACCCCGAGCACGGTCCCGTGCCCGCGCCCTGACACATCCCATCCGTTTCCTATCGCGCGGCGCTCACCAGCGGCCGGGACGCCCGGCGGACCCCGGGCGTCTCCTCCGGGTACAGGTCGTGGTGGATCGCCTTGGCCACCCGCTCGATCGTCTCCATACCGTAGTCACACCCCACTTCGGGTGATGCACCCTCGGGGACGCGGTTGTTCTCGGTCAGGATCACGAGGCCGTAGTCGTAGGAGCTTCCGGTGATGGCGCTCATGCTGTGGACCTTCCAGTCCCCGCGGTCCCACGAGCTCTTGACCCCGTGCTCGGAACGCTGCAGCCATCCGTTCTTGACCTGGACGACGGCGTCCGGCGGAGCGCCCGCCGGCGTCCCCCAGCGCTGGTCGTCCTGCACCTCCCGCATCAGCCGCAGAACGTAAGCGCGTTCCCGGGAGTTCAGCACGGACTCGTCTTCCCCCGTGAGCAGTTGAAGAAGTTTCACCTGTTCACGCGCGGTGATCTGGGTGAGCCCCATGAAGCCGGCGTCGTTCAGGCCGGTGTCCTCCAGCCCGGCCTCGTCGAGGAAGTCCTGGATTCTCGCCCTGCCCAGCAGGTCCCACAGGGCGTAGGTTGCGTCGTTGTCCGAGTTCACGATCATCTCCCTGGCCAGGGACCTTTCCTTCCTGGACAGGTCGGTCCCCTTGGCCAGCAGCAACGCGCCCAGGACGATCGGCTTGACCGTGCTGGCGGAGTCGTAGTGCACATCGGCGCGGTATGTGCACGAGGTGCGGGACGTACGGTCGTAGAGCGCGATCGAGACCCGACTGGACCGCATCTCCAGCGAGTTCACCATGTGCCGGACGAGCGCCCGCGCCAGCTTGGGCTTCCCGGAGGTGCATTCGACGGGCCGCCCCTTGAACCGCTGAGTCGCGTGCTCCGTCCTGGGGGCGTGCTGGAGGCCGGCCTTCGGGAAGACGGGGATCACGGGGTTGATGGCGATCGCAAGGACAACAACCCCGAACACGGCCATCGATGTGACCTTGCGGCGTGCCAACTCGCCTCCTCTCCGCACCGCTCCACAGGTGTGGACACCGCACTGCGCCCTCACCGGCCGGCCCCCTCCGGGCCTCCACCGGTACCGTTGGGAAGATCCGATTGATCACTGCTTGTGCGCTGACGCTACAAGCCGGTACCGCGCCGTGCCCGCCGGGCCGACCAATGGGCGTACGGGCCGACCAACAGGCGTACGACCCCTTCCCGGGAGCCCGACCAGACGGGGCGGCGCGGCCGGCCGGAGGGACGGCGGGACCGGCCGTGGGGCGGCGTGCCGCCGGGGTGTACGAGCCCGGTCGCCCTTGCGGGTGCCCGCCGACCCTCCCCCGGCCCACAGGCCGCGACCGCCGTCCCCGGTCCGCCTGCCACAGGCGCACATCGGTGTCTGTCACGTCCCGGTCCGCCCTGCCCCAGGTCGCCTCGACGGGCGATCCGCCGCAAACCGACTTACGGTCGAGCAGGAGACGCTGCACCGAGACACGGAGCCCTGCCGCGCCTCCGCCCGGCCGATCCTCGTCACGACACCATCAGGAGACGACCTGCCATGGCTACAGCATCCGAAACCCCGGTACTGGACACCCTCGCCGCGATGACGGTCGACTCGGTCGAGCGGTGCGGACTGGCACCGGACATGTTCATGCTCACCCGTATCGCCGCTCTCGCCGCCTCGGACGCTCCGCCGATCTCCTACGTCGCGCACATCGACCCCGCCCTCCAGGCCGGACTGACGGCCGACCAGCTGCAGGACGTCCTGGTCGCCATCGCCCCCATCGTCGGCACGGCGCGCGTCATGACGGCAGCCGGCAACATCGCCGAGGCGCTCAGCATCGAGATCGCAGTCGCCGACGCGGCGGCCGAGGCCGGCGCGTAGGAACCTCACCCAGCCCTGACGCCACCGGGCGCGCCCGGCACCGACGACCGGCGCGCCTGACTTCGTGGGCCGGCCGCACCGCGGACGGGCCGGGCGTCGTACGTGATGCGGCGTGCCCCGGAAGGCACCGAAAGGACCTCCGCGGCTGCCGCCTCGGAAGGCGTCGCCCGGTGGGTGGCCGGAGCCGTCGGCCGAGCCCGTCGCTCCCCGTGTCAGCCGCCGGCCAGGGACTCGGTCACCGATGCCGGGTCCCCCAGCTCGCCCGAGTTCGTCTGCGGGACGCCCTCAGCGCCGCAGCAGGGTGATCGCTCCCGCCGTGTCCTCATCGGCGTGCGCGGCTCGGTCGGCGGCCAGCCGGCGCCGCATCAGCTCGAAGTACGGGTTGATCAGCTCCGTACTGACCCCCTGCTCCGCCGCGGTGCGCAGCAGCGTCCCGGTGGCCGCCACCTGCATGGCCAGGTTCGACACCACACCGGTGGTGAAGTCGCCCGAGGTCAGCCGCTCGGCCGCGTTGCCCACGAAGAAGCCCATCGCGCCCAGCCACTGAGACAGCAGCGGGGCGAGGTCCTTCGGGGCGATGTCCTCGCCCTCGATGAGCGCGAAGGCGTGCGAGATGCCGGCGAACATCCCGTACATCCCGCTGAGCAGTGCCACGTCGTGCAGGGCGGCGTGGCCCGGGTCCTCGCCGACGAACCGGGCCGGGGCCGGGATCTCCAGCACGGCCCGGTGGGTGTCGAACAGGGCCCGGGAGCCGCTGTAGAGGACATAGCCGCCGGCTTCGGGGGCGCCGATCATCGCCGGTGTGGCCATGATCCCGGCGTCCACGAAGCGGGCCCCGCGAGCCTCGGCCCAGACCGCGCGGGCCCGGCCCTCGTCAGGGGTGCCGGTGGTGAGGTTGACCAGGTCCTTGCCGTCCAGGCCGGTGCCGTCCAGAGCCGAGCCGATGCTGGCGTCGTCCAGCAGGCAGACCACGACGAGGTCGTTCGCGGCCACCGCCTCGGCCGGGCTCGCGGCGACGAGGGCGCCCGCCCCGGCGAGGGCCTCGGCCTTGGCGGCGGTGCGGTTCCAGACGGTCAGTGAGTGGCCGGCGGCGAGCCAGGTGCGGGCCAGGGCCGTGCCCATGTCGCCGAGGCCGAGAAGGGTGAGGGAGCGCCGTGCAATGTTCGTGTCGGTCATGGAGTTCAGACTGGTGGTGGGCCGAAAGGCCCTCAAGTACGCACTTTGGAGTGGGTGGTTACTCCAGGGTGAGTGAACACGTGGGGAGGGGTGCGTGATGGCACTGACGCGAAGGCCCGGGGCGGACCACTGCGGTGTGGCCGCGGCGATGTCCGTGATCGACGGCAAGTGGAAGGTGTCGCTCCTGTGGGAGCTGGACCAGCGGCCGCGCCGCTTCGGTGAACTGCGGCGACTGGTCCCTGGGGTGTCCGAGAAGGTGCTGGCCGCCCAGTTGCGCGAGCTGGAGACGGACGGCCTGGTGCACCGTCAGGCCTACGACGAGGTCCCGCCCCGCGTGGAGTACTCCCTGACCCCGCTGGGCCACGCCCTCAACACGGCCCTGGAGCCCTTGGGGGCGTGGGGGAGCAGGCACCTCCTCCCCGAAGGGACGCCGACCGCTTAGGGGGAGCCGGCGCTCTCGCGGGCACCGCGTTGGCAGCGAGGTCGGGCGGGTTGCATCGTGACCTGCGGCATGCCGGCTTTGGCGGATGCCGGCTGCCGTCCCCGCCAGCCGTCGGAGTTCGCCGTGACTTCCCTGCCCGATCTGACGCGATCGTGGCACGGCCTGATCCTCTCGACGCCAATGATGAGGCGGCCGTTGCCGCATGGGGTTGTCGGTGGCACGTACCAGCGTGCCCGCAGCGTTTCGTCGATCTTTGTACGCCTGAGGAGCCACGATGGCCGGAGACCCACCCGAGCTGCCTGCGAAGGATCTGCTCACCCTGATACCGGAATACGCGGGCCTCGCTCGGGAGACCACCCTCCTCAACGCTGAGCCCGGCGACCCCGGCGTGCGGGAGAGCTCGCTGGGAGGTAAGCCGCTGTGGCCCGCGGACGAGGCGTGGCCGCACTGCGCGCAGGAAGACCACTGGACGTTCGGCTCCGACCCGTCCAACAGGAACGAGATCGTCCCTGGCGCGGTGCCGATGGTGCCGATCCTCCAACTGTTCGCCCGGGTTGTGCCGGGACTGGAGTTCCCGGAGGGGAAGGACCTGCTACAGCTGGTGTGGTGCGCGCTGATGCATGAGCAGGACCCCAGGCTGCTGGTGATGCCGCGGCTGTACTGGCGCAACGAGGCCGAGGTCGTGGCTGGAGGGGTGCTGTCCGAGATCCCCGGGGTGGGCGAGGGGGAGTACGACGAGGACAACATGCCGCAATCGTCCACGTTGTCCCCGACTAGCGCGGAGGACTTTCCGGGGTGGCGTGATCTGCTCAAGGACATGTGGAGACCTGGGAGCCTCGTCTCCGGTTGCCGACGGGCCATTCCAGGTGGCCACCCGACAACAACGTCGTCGGGACGAAGGTCGGCGGCTGGCCCGCCTGGACGCAGCCTGCCGACTGGCCGAACTGCGAGCGCGGACACCGCATGGAGCACCTTCTGACCATCACCGGCGACATACAGTTGGGTGACTGCGGCGGCGTCTACTCCTTCCATTGCCGCCAGTGCCCCGGCCTCCCATGGGACTGGCGCTTCGACTGCCACTGACAGCCGAGGTCGGCGCAGCGGCTTTGGGCGGGAGACGCAATGACGAAGTCAAGCCGCTTGCGTGACCGGCGTGGCGACGTTGAAGACCCGTCCGTCATGCAGCAGCCGCCGCCGCGCAGCGGGACCGGGTGACCGGTGACCAGGCCCTCGGTCACGAGGTGGCCGTCACGGGCGGGGGCGCGGTGCTGCACCGGGATGCGGTGGTCGGGCCCGTGTGCCGCCCCGGTGGCGCCAGGCAGCCCGCCGCCTGCCCGGCGCCGGGGGGAACCCGCGGCCTGTCGACGGTACCGCCCCCACCGGTGCGGGTCGCCCCGGCCGTGTCGCTCACGCTCCGCGCGGTGTGTGCCGTTCGCAGCCGGTCAGGGCTCCTCGGCGTGCGGGCCGGAACCGGTGGCGGGTCGGCTGGTGGCCAGCCAGGAGCGGGCGGGGCCGGCGGCGGTCTCGGTGTCGACGGTGAGGTGGAGCCGCGTGCCGCCGCCTGGCGCGGGGTAGCTGCGCTGCTCCGTCCCGGCGAAGCACCGGCGGATCACTTCGGCGACCGTGCGGGCGGCTTCGGGGGTGGCGGCGACGATACGGATCTCCGCGAGCCCTGGCCGTGGCAGAGGCTCGTTTTCGGCGGGGTTCAGAACAGGGCGCAAGACGGCGTGCTCCCTTCGGAGCGAAGCGAGAGGTCGGCGGGTGGGGTCCTCCGGGATGCCCGGTCGCCCCACCCGCCGCCTTTCGGGCGGAGGAGTGGTCCGGGATCAGCGTGCTCGTGCTGGGCGCTGAGCCGGTGGATCAGACGCATGCCGAGCGCGACCACGAGAGTGCCTACCGCGAGGGTCCAGCCCATGTGCAGCGCGTGGCCGGAAGAGGAGACCCGGCACGGAACGGCGGGCCGACGGCTCGGCTTCACCGCGGTCCGGGTGACGCGGCCCCAGCGGGCTTCGAGGGCGTCGGCCAGCGACGGCAGCTCGGCCGCCACGTCACGGGAACGGGGCCACCAGGCGCCGTCGAGCGAGCTCGCGGCCGACCTGGTCTTGGGGGTGGGCGGCAACCGGTTTGCACGTCTTGGCATGGGGGCGCGGCTCGCCGTCCTGCCGACGGTGGTGGTCATGGTGCGGACCTGCCCCCGGGCCGCCCGTCGGCAGCCCGGTTTCTCGTGTTCCTCCGGGAACGACACCTGCACGGGTGCCGGTGTGCGAAGTACTCCCGGTCCTTCCAGGGTACGTCCGGGCACCTCGTAAGTGAGACGACACGGGAGGAGGCTTTCTGTTCGCGGACAGCGTGGGTCTGGGCCGGGAAGGCGAGAGCCGGAGTTACCGTGAAGTGACGGCAAACCCCACCCGTCCGCGGCCCGTCACACGCGACGGCCACGTCCCCTCCTGAAGACGGGCGGACCCCCATGGCCGACTCGGACATCCCGCACTCGCCCCCGTCGCTCCTACCGGACGCGATCCACGAGAGGGTGCGTCCCGGCACGGCGCTGCTCCGGCTGGAGACGACGCATTCACGGCAGGGCGTCCTCGACGGTGCGTGGTGGCCGCGCACCCGGGACGTGGCGCGGGAGGTTTCCGCGCTCGTGTCCGCCCTGGCCGAGCATCTCGGACCCATCACCCGCGTCGGCCTGGATGCCGTGGCGTGGAACGCCATCCCGACCCGACTGGTCGTCGACGACCGGGTCGTCCACCTCGACTCGTTCCCCGTCGGCGACGACACCGTCCTGATCACCCGCGGCGAGCGGGACCACTTCGCGCTGATGGTGGTGCCCCCGGACACGGAGCCCGATGCCGCGCGTGCGGCCATGGCACGCGCGGTCCGGGCTGACAACGTCACGCAGGCCGCCGAGATCCTCGTCACCGCAGTGGCCGCACCGGCGCCCGGGACGGAGGAACCTGGATGAGCGGGACCGCGTGGTACCGCAGGCCCTGCTCACTCCCCGTCCCGAGGACGTGGTTCGGACGCCGCGCGGCGGTACTCGGCGTTGATGCGCCGTGCCTCCTCGAGCTGGTCCTCGAGGATGATGATGCGGCAGGCGGCCTCGATGGGAGTGCCCTGGTCGACGAGTTCCCGGGCGCGGGCGGCGATGCGCAGCTGGTAGCGGGAGTAGCGTCGGTGGCCGCCCTCGGAGCGGAGCGGAGTGATCAGCCGGGCCTCTCCGAGGGCGCGGAGGAACCCGGGAGTCGTGCCCAGCATGTCGGCCGCCCGTCCCATGGTGTAGGCGGGGTAGTCGTCATCGTCGAGACGGCCGGTCGAATCGTCTGCTGTCATTCTCATCTCTCTGGGGACGGGGCCGAAGAGCGTCGTGTCTGGTGTCCTCGGACATCAAGGAACCGGAGGCGTACGCGAGCCGGCGCCGGCTCGGTACCGTGCAACGCGCGTCGGCAGGCGCTCCCGCCCCTGCCACACCTGCTCGGCTCGGAACCTGTCCGTCGAACCTCCCAGTCCGCGCGCCGGCGGTCCGGCGCGTTCGCTGAGGGTCATGCTCCCATCCCCCCTGCCGGTCCGGCGTCACCGTGCCGTGGTCCCGGGTCCTCCTGCCGCGCGGGACGCGCCCGTCGGCCTCTCGCGGGGTGGGCGTCGCCTGCTGTTCCTGACCGCGATGACGCCCCGAAGCGCTGCGGCGGGAGGGAAGTCCTGCCCGATCGGCCCGCCTGCGCCGGTTCGCCGACGTCCTCGACGGGGCGACCCGGGACGACGTGCCGCTGACGGATCATTCAGGGCACGAGGGGGTCCCGCAGAAGGGCGGCATGTACCGCGCATCGATCGCGGAGGCCGGCACCCGGACAGTGGGAGACGTCGAGGACCCCGACCGCTGAGCCACCGTGCGACGCGGCGGGGGCCCGTCCGGTGCGCACCGGACGGGCCCCCGCCTTCAGGCGCGACATGCGCCCGTCCGCCGGTCAGAGCGCCGTGGGCGTTCCGAGCTGGGAGGACGCGTGCTGGATCGGGGTGGCGGCGGCCGGGGGCTCAGCCCCCGGGCGGGTACGGCAGACGAAGCCGAGCCGGACCATGGCCCGGATGACCTCGCCGGCGCTGAAGTCGCGACGGTCCTGGCGTGTGATGATCGCGCCGACCTGCTTGACGGGATACTCACGGCGTCCGATGACCACGGACTCGCCGGTGACGGGTTCGGGCTTGACGCCCTTCATCGCTTCCAGGACACCGCTCCTCGTCAACTCGAAGGGGAAGCGGGCGATGACGCAACGCATGGGACCTCGCAGGGGACGACGGGAACGGACCGGGTCGGCATGTGGCAGCGTGGCGGCGGACTGGGGAGGTCCGGACGCGGCGGCGTCTGTCGGAGTCCAGGCGGTGTGGTGGGCCGGTCGATGTGCATCGTGTGCTCGGCGGTGGCTCTCGTGGTCACGAGCGGGACGGAGGGCCCGCGGTGCGCAAGTCGCGAAGCTGTACCCGGTCGGTGTAGTCGGGAGTGGCACGGAAGCCGGTGAGCTGGGCCAGGGTCACCAGGCCGGTGCCCCGGCCGTCTGCGTCACGGACGATCAGGCGCTCGGTGCGGGCGCCGCGCATGACCGCCAGAGCCACCTCGACGGTCATGTCGGCCCAGGCATGCGGTTCTGCCTCGTCGGCGTGGGGTGCGGGCCGCGCGGGGCGGGTCGGCGTCTGGATCTGTGTCATATGCGACTCCTACGGGGAGTGAAGGGGCGTCGGCCCCCGGTGCGAAGGCCTAGCAGGCCCGGACAGGGGAGGAGCGCCCCGGAGCGGTGTGCGGCTCCGTCGGTGAGGGCCGCCGAGCCAGGTGGGCGGGGCCAGACCGTGTGCGGGGCCGTCGGGCACCGGCTCCGTGCCCTGGACGGGGATGCCCGCCGGAGTCCGTGCACCGGTGGTGCCGTTCAGTTCGGCCGCGCCGGGGCGGATGCGGGTGGTCCGCGGGTGGATCCCCGCCTCGGCCATGAGGTGGGTCGTCGGGCGGCGCTGGTTCGGGGTGACGAGGATGCCGACGCCGCCGGTCCCTCCCGCCCGGGCGGGACGGCCGCTGCGGTGCCGGTAGTCCTTGTGGTGGGCGGGCGGGCCGACGTTGACGACGAGGTCGAGCCCATCGACGTGGATGCCGCGGGCGGCGATGTTGGTGGCGACGAGCACGGGTATCTGCCCGCTCCTGAACCGCGCCGGCGCGCTGTTGCGCTGAGGCTGGGACTTGCCACAGTCCAGTGCGTCGGCTCGTACACCGCCGGCCGGCAGGTGTGTGGTCAGCCGGTCGACCGCGCGCTCGGTGGCCGGGAACATGATCACACGGCCGTCACGCCGGCGATCTCGGCCGTCGCGGCGTGCCTGGCGTCGGCGTGTACGTGCAGCACATCGTGCTCGATAGTCGACACGGCGCCGCTCGCCGGATCCGCGGAGTGGACGACGGGGTCGGACAGGTAGCGGCTGACCAGCCGCCCGATCGTGCGGTCCAGCGTGGCCGAGAAGAGCATCCGCTGCCCCCCGGGGACCACCTGGTCGAGCAGCTCGGTGATCTGGGGGGCGAAACCCATGTCGGTCATCTGGTCGGCCTCGTCCAGGACGGTGACGGCGACCCGGTCCAGTCGGCAACTGCCGCGGGCGACGAGGTCCCTGAGCCGGCCCGGAGTGGCGACGACGATCTCGGCGCCCCCGCGGAGGACGTTCGCCTGCCTGCCGATGGGCCTCCCGCCGACGACCGTCGCGAGGCGCAGTTCGACGGCGCGGGCGTAGGGCGTGAGGGCGTCGGCCACCTGGTCCGCCAGCTCACGTGTGGGGACCAGGACCAGGGCGAGCGGCTGACGGGGCTCGGCTCGCACCCCCGCCGTACGGGCGACCAGGGCGAGGCCGAAGGCCAGCGTCTTACCGGAGCCCGTACGGCCACGGCCCAGGACGTCACGGCCCGCAAGCATGTTCGGCAGGATCGCGCTCTGGATCGGGAAGGGAACGGTGACGCCCTCGGCGACGAGCGCGGCGAGCAACCGCTCCGGCATGCCGAGATCGGCGAAGGCTTCCACGGATGAGAGCGCGGGGGCGGCCGGAGCGGAAAGTGCGAACTCTCCTAGGGTGTCCGGAAGACGATCGGTCGTGTGCGTGCCGTTCATGTGCAACCTTCCTCGATACAGTGCACATCACTGAATTCGCCCGGCGGTTGAACGGTTCGGAGAATTTCGAGACGGCTTCGAATGGGGAATGGAACCCGGGTTGACGGAATTCGGGGATGCCGATCACCGGCGGCGGATGAGTGCCGGAAGTGAGCGCGTGCCACCCCAGGCCGTCAGCCACGTGGGGCGCGGACACGGATCAGGCGGAGTCGTGCTGCGTGAAACACATGCAGCTGGGGCCCGCACCCCGAAGGATGCGGGCCCCAGCTACGTCGTACGCGCCGCTGTCAGGCAGGAACGATGTTCTCGGCCGTCGGGCCCTTCTGGCCCTGCGCGATGTCGAAGTTCACCTTCTGGCCCTCCTGCAGCTCACGGAAGCCCTGTGCGGCGATGTTCGAGTAGTGGGCGAACACGTCGGGGCCGCCACCGTCCTGCTCGATGAAGCCGAAGCCCTTTTCCGCGTTGAACCACTTAACAGTGCCAGTTGACATGGCATGTCTCCTTCGGGGGTAATCGGAATCCGCACTGCGCGGATGCCGTGTCGCCGCGATGATTACCCCGCCGGAGAAGACCGGAGGTGAAAAGTGCCCTCAGAGGCCCTCTGGGCGACTGGATGCACGTAAGTTTCTGGAACCACTACTGCAACTGAATCCGAGGCTAGCACGCCGTCATGCTCGATGCGGCTCAAATCCCGCTGCTCCTTTTATGCGGTAGAAATCCTCACGGCACGACCCCGCACATTCTCATCTCGCCGACGCAGATGACGATGAGCCCGGGCGTGCCTCCTGAGGTGCCGGCGCGCCGAGGCGCACGCCGACGAGGTGGTGGAGACACGGCCGTGGCCCGCCTCGGCGGGGTGGCCTGGCGGAAGGACAGGCTCACCACCTGGCGCGGGCGGAACTCGTCCGAGGGGAAGCCTGCGATGCGGGCCCCCACCCGGCCCCGGTCGGGAAAGTCCGCGGGCATCGCCCGCCAGGGGATCCCGCCCGCGACCAGGTAGCGGATCGCGTCCAGCAGTTGGCGGTGGCGGTAGCCCTCGGGGCGTCCGCCCCGCTCATTCAGCCAGGCCGGCACCGGCAGCAACGGCCGTACGGCGGCCCACTCCGGTATCCGACGGATACCGGAGTGCCCGATCGGGACGGCAGGCCGCGGTGCCGTACACGTGCGTGAGGCAATCACACGATGGAGCGGCCGAGTTGAAATGAACGGCTTCGGACGCGTACAACAACGAACCAGGGCCTCCCCGTACTGCTCGGTCAGATCCACATCCCCGAGCTACCGAGAGGTCCCTGTCTTCATGCGCGCACGACGGGAAGACCACCCCGGGGGAAATCTGTTCGAACCGAACGTTCCATGATCGGTTGGGATGCGACCTCCCACCTGACGCCCCGTTACGGCGATTGTGGCGCGCGGGCCAAGAGGTCTAGACAGCAAATAGGCGCCAGGTTTGTGACCTGGGGCTTCGCCATGGAGCGGGTGATGGGAATCGAACCCGCGCTCTGAGTTTGGGAATCACCGAACGGATCCGTGCCACTGAGCCGCTGAGCAGGACGGAGTCCTTGAACGACCACTGCGGCGACGCGCTCTGTCGTCCCTCGGTTGACCGTGGCTGACCGCCCGTTCTGGCACGAGAGTGGCACGGCTTGACCCCCTCGATGAACTACGGGCGGGGTGCTCGATGAGGCTTCCTCGGCTGATCGGCCCTGGTCCAGCGGACATTGCCGGTGGGTGACGGTCGCAGCGGCAGCTGTACCGCGCTGCCGTACGGTGGCACACCGCGTGAGGCCCTTTCCCGGGATCGAGATGCCGCGAGCACGAAGATCGCACTGCCCATGTAGAAGTGTGCGCATCCGGAGGCGAACATGCGCTCTTGCGCCTTGACGTGCTGATGGTATTCGTCAAGGGTCAAGCCGATGTGCGTGCCATGGTTGTTCGCGTGGTACGAGCTACCGTCCGACGATGGTTGCCCCTTGAGCATGCCCACGCCGAGGACAAAGCTGAGCAATGCCCCCACAAGGATCACACCTGACGCGATCTGGAGTGGCCGCGGTGTCTCTCGGAGGATTTCGAGAAACCGATGGCCCTGGGGTCCTGGGAGGCCGATCGCCCTGTCGGCGAGGGTGCAGCGGATGAGGGCAGTACCGAAGACCGGAAAAACCAGAGCGAACAGTGTGACGGAGACCGGGTCCGGTACAAGAGGTGCACCCGGTAGGAACGTCGCGGCCACGATCAGCACGGCGAGACCACACAGGGTCAACGCCAGAACGAGGTGAACTTTGAAACTGGCTCGCATGCGGTTGACCTCTCTCCCACGGCTGATATCGGCCAGCCAGGCTGAAGCGTGCCAGGAGCGCGCCGCCTGAGGTCAACGCGTGGGCTCGAGCAAGGTTGGTGGACTTTCCATGCCCTGGTCAAGAGTCGACGGGACCGGATCCCGGAGCACCAGTTTGGAAGACGCCGTATGAGGATGGCGGCTGACCTGGCAAGCTCCCGAACTGGGCTGGAGCGCGGTTGCCGCTGCTGTTCCCCTTGAATCCCCGCTACGTCCCGCTGGATCGGGCACGAATCGGGCACGGCACACTGGGAGCGTCGGCATCCGCAGTTGTGGCTGGGGGGAACGTGAGCAAGGGTTGGCCTGAGCGTTGGTGGACGACTGCTCTCGTAGCCTCGGCGCTAGCCGGCATCGTGTCCTTGAGCTGCCCCGAGTTTCGTAGAGTCCGGCGGACTGCCCCGAGTTGGGTGGAGTCGAGTTGCTTGGTTTCAGGCTACCGGTGGGGTGCGGAGTTCGTACTCCACCGGGCTGAGCATGCCAAGCGCAGAGTGTCTGCGCCGGCCATCACGCGGATGGCTTCGAACCGCCTTTTGGGGGCGTCACCTCACCCAGCAGTTCGGCGGCCCGCCGGCGGATGGCCAACTCGGCCTCCAGCTCGGCGATGCGCTTGCGGGCCGCGGCGAGTTCGGACTGGTCGCTGCTGTTCGTGCCGGGCAACTGTCCCGTGTCGATGAGGTGTTGGCGACGCCAGATATAGATGGTCTGGTCGCTGATGCCGAGGAGTTGAGCGACCTCGGCGACCCTTCTTCCGGATGCGACGAGATCGAGGGCCTTGCGGCGGAACTCGGGCGGATAGCTGCGGGGCATCACGGCCTCCGAAGGCTGCTGGATCGTCAATTGTCCAGCAAACCGACTCCATTAGAGCCGGGGCATACCAGACGCGGGCAAGCGGTTCATCGTCCTGCCGGCCTTCATGGAGAAGGACCTGAAGCGCCACCTTGCCTGGTACGCGGAGAAGACGCCGGACGGGTTGCTGTTCGTGGGGGAGGAGGGCAAGCCGTTCCGGCGCTCGACCTTCGGGCGGAAGTGGCGCAAGGTCCGGGCAAAGGTCGGGCTGCCGGAGAACTTCCGCTTCTACGATCTTCGTCACACCGGGCATACGCCCTCGACCCAGTCCGGGGCCACGCTGAAGGACACGATGGTCCGCGCCGGGCAGTCCTCCGAGCGGGCGGCACTGATCTACCAGCACTCCAACCTGGAGCGGCAGAGGGAAGTAGCCGGCGGTATCGACGCCCGTGTGCGCGCCGAGCGGGAGAAGGCTGCCGACGTGCCCGACGAGCAGCCATCGGGCACGGAACGGGCACGCGACGCCTAGCGCGGTCTAGACCCGGACTTCGCGGGTCACCGTTTCAGGTCTGTGGCCAGCGGGTTTGTCCGATGTCGGTGTCGAGTAGGTCGAGGAGGTGGAGTTGGACGCCGCGGGTGATCTGGACGGTGGGCGGGTCGGTGACATTGCCGATCCGCAGGGTGAGTTCGCCGAGGTGGTAGAAGATCATGCGCCCGGTGGGCCGCAC
>NZ_JASHLT010000056.1:0-47284 GCF_030056615.1 Streptomyces sp. HNM0645
GGGCCCTTGCCGGAACCGGGCAGGGCGTCGGGGGCCGGGGTGACCCGGGTCCACAGCAGCACGCCGTCGGGGAGCGGGTCGCCCGAGGCGACCCCGTGCACGAAAGCGGGGACCCGCTCGTGGGCCGACGCGGACGAGGACACATCGGTGCCGGCCACTACGGATCCGGCGACAGCGGTGGCGGCAGCGACCTTGACGACCGTGCGCCGGCTCGTGGTTGTGCGGACTCTGCTAGTCACGTCGGATCAGGTTACTGACGGGTCTCACGAACGGGCAGTCGCATTCAGGCCGCCGCCCGCATGCTCGCCGCCGTGAGTCGCGACCGACTGCTCCGGACCTCACGGACACGGCCCAGGGGGCCGAACTCCCCCGCGTGTGGCGGTGGTGGGCGCGCACGGGCCCACGACGAACCGTCGCGTAGTGACCGGCACAGGACAGCCCTCCGGCCTGGACGTCCCCCGCGGGCTCAGCGCTGGGCGCCGACCGCAGGGGCACGGGTCGGCAGCCCAGAGGTCCCCGTCCCCCGCCGCCGACCGCGAGCAAACGGCGGAACCTGCTGAAGCCCGTCCTGGCAGCCCGGCGTGGCCCGCATGCGCACCGCCCTTCACCGGCCGGGCGACTCGTCGCCGTACCGGAGACCCACTCTCGCCTGCTTGGATACCACCCCCATCCGGCGCCAGGCGGGCGCCGGACTCCCCTTTTCGTCATGTACACGACCCAACACGCCGCGTCTGCAAAGCAGTTGACAAGCAATCCAGGACAACGCTTTGATCTGGCACTCGTGACGACCCGACACCTACAGGGGGAACGCACGATGAAGCGCAGGACGGTAGCAAAGGCCGGTATGGCTCTCGCGGCGAGCGTCATCATCGTCGGGGGCATGGCGGGCTCGGCCTCCGCAAGCGGAAGCAATGTCACCGTCTCCCGGACCTGGGGCACGGCGACATTCAAGACCTACGGCGACGAGCTGTGGGTCAAGGACCTGTCCGCGGACGGCTACTCCGTGCGGGCCAAGATCCAGCGCTGGCAGAAGGTCAACATCGACGCGTGGAGCTGGGTGGATCACCGGACCGGCTGCTACGACACGACCTCCAAGAGCGACACGACCGACGGCTACTCGTTCTGCAACTACGACCTGATCGAGAACGACCCGGTCCGGGTCTGCATCGTCCGCTCGAAGAACGGCGTCCGCTACGGCGACTGGGTCTGCAGCGCCCAGACGAAGGCCTGATTCCTGCCGCCCGTCGCGCCCCGCCCACCACTTGCCGCGGGCGCGGGCGCGCTGGGCGCGCCGCTTCACCGTCCGCGGCGGAAGACAGGACGGCGTTTCCGCTCTCAAGCACCCGCGACGGGCACGGCGGTTCCACGTAGCCGGATCAAGGAGCCGTGCCCGCTGAAGCCGTCCCCCGTCCGCCTTCCGACCTCCTGGCCAGCCGCATGCGTGATCCCTACCCGTACTTCGCCTGGCTGCGGCGCCACGCCCCCGCCTACGTGGAGCGGCGCCCCGGCCGGGCAGCGGTGTGGCAGGTCTCCCGGTACCAGGACGTACGCGCCCTGCCGGCCGACCCCCGGCTCAGCAAGCACCCGGGGATGGTGCCGGGATACGTGCCGGGGCCGGCCGGCTCAACCGACACCTGGTCCACTCCGACCCCCCGGCCCACACCCGGCTGCGGACCCTGGTCAGCACCGCGTTCCTGCCCCGCCGGATCGCCCTGCCGGAACCCTTCATCACAGGGGTGGCGCACCGCCTCCTGGACCGGGTCGAACACCAAGCGCACATCGACCTGATCGCGGACTTCGCGGCGCCGCTGACGTTCCGGTTGATCTGCGCGGTCCTCGGCGTCCCCGAGCACCTGGACACAGCGTCGACGCCTCCGAGGGCGGAGCCATCCGCCTCCCCTGCCGGCTCCCCCATCACCGGGCCATGGAAATGCTCCTGACCGCATCACGGCTGACCGCCGCGGACGGCTTCCGGTACGGACTCGTCAACCGGCTCACCGTCGAGGGCGAAGCCCTCGACGCCGCGATCGCCCTGGCCGAGCGCGTTCGCGCCAACTGCCCGCAAGCGGTCCGGATCACCCGACAGGTCGTCACGGGCACCCGAGGCCTCGACGACCGCACGGCGTTCACCGTCCAGGACCCGCTCACCGCACCCGTCTTCCACACGAGTTCGGCAGCCGAGGGGGCCCTGGCATTCTGCGAGAAGCAGCCCCCGGCCTGGACACCCTGACGACCCGACCGAGCCCCGGGGAAACCCTTCCCCCATCGGACACCGACCGGGGAGGAGCCGCCTCATCCACCTGGCACCCCTCCGCTGAACACCCACCCCGCAGAGAGGGCACGCCGCCTCTCCAGCGCGGCAGACGGTGCCGGTCGCAGAAGCCGTGTCGAGCGCGATCCCCAGCCCGTTCCGCCGAGCGGGGTCGGCCTGGTCGTCGTGGTCCGCCCTGCGGGTACCCGGACCTCGTTGTGTCGAAATCCAGCCAGATTCGTGGGCCGATTGTGAACAATCGGCCCACGATTCCGTTCTTCCCGCGCCGCCGACCCGACGGGAACAACGAGACGGGATTTCCGCTGCGGACCGCTCGGACAACGGGCCGCAACACCCTCACGAGAAGTTTCCGCATTCAACGGAATCACTCGCTCCGAATGCGCACCGTCATCCTGCCGTCACATAAGCAGCCGCCGATTTCCCGCCATCACGCACAGCGACCCCACGCCGACGACGAGTGGTGATCGTCACAGGTCCGCAGCGTGAGACCGCCCGGATCGGTGCGATAGCGTCGACGTGCAGCGCACCGAGGTCCGGGGTTTCCTGTCGCCGGACCACGTCCCGCCGACGGTGAAACCAGAATTTTTCGATGGCTTCACCACACGAGAACATGACGCGGACAAGGATTCCCTGACGTCTGTTCATTAATCAGTGCGACGACGCGCCGCGTGAACGAGAAACCACCGGGAGAGTTTGTGTACAACAGTCGCTTAGAGTCCATCGGGGCCTATCTGCCATCGGCTTCCATGAGCACTCCGGAGCTCCTCGCCCGTATGGAGAAAGCGCCTGAATTTGACCTTCTGAAAATTACCGGAATGGCCGAGCGCCGGGTCGCGGACGACACCGCCGGCACCCCCGAGGACTGCCTCACCATGGCCGTCTCGGCGGCCCGCGCGTGCCTCGGCCGCTCGCGCTACACCGCCGACGAGATCGACATCGTGATCTCCTGCTCCATCAGCCGTACGACCGACGGCCGACGCCACCAGTTCGAGCCTTCGTTCGCCCGCCGCATCGCCGGGGAACTCGGCGCGGACAGGGCGATTCACTTCGATGTGTCCAACGCCTGCGCAGGCATGATGACCGGTGTCTATCTGCTGGACCGGATGATCCGCTCGGGTGAGGTGCGCAGCGGTCTGGTGCTCAGCGGAGAGCACATCACCCCGATCGCCTTCACCGCCGCGCGCGAGATGGAGGACAGCCGGGATCCTCAGTTCGCGTCGCTCTCCGTCGGTGACTCCGCCGTCGCCGTCCTCGTCGACCGCGCCACCGACGACGCCGACGTCATCCACGACATCGAACTGATGACCTGCTCGGAGTACTCGCACCTGTGCCTGGGCATGCCGAGCGACGACACCGGCGATCTGGCCATGTACACCAACAACAAGGAGATGCACGCCGAGGACCGTCTCTCGCTGTGGCCGGCCTTCCACCGCGACAGACTCGCCGACGACGGCCGCCGGTTCGGCGACGAGGGGTACGACTTCGTGATCCAGCACCAGGTCGGCAGCCGCTTCATCGACTTCATGAACCACGTGGGCGAGAGCATGTTCGGGACACCGATGCCCGAGTCGCTCTCGGTCGTCGAGAAGTTCGCCAACACCGCGACCACATCCCACTATCTGGCCCTGCACCAGGCACTCATGGAGCGCCGCATACCCAGGGGCTCGAAGATCCTCATGGTGCCCGCCGCCTCCGGCGTGGTGACCGGGTTCCTGTCCGCGACCGTCTCCTCCCTGGAGGTATGACCATGGCCACCGTCATCACCTCGACGGCACTCAGCCCGACCGACGAGACCGGCAGCGCGATCGGATACGCGGCATCCGCCGGTAGTGCGTGTCTGCGGCGAGCGGGTCTCACACCCGCGGACGTCGACGTGCTGATCAACGTCGGTGTCTACCGCGACTCCAACGTCTCCGAGCCGTCCGTCGCCGCGCTCATCCAGAAGCGCATCGGTATCAACCTGGACTACCTGCACGCCACCGACAGGCATGCCGCGTTCTCGTTCGACCTGATGAACGGTGCCTGCGGCGTGCTCAACGCCGTCCAGGCCGGGAGTTCGCTGCTGGTGGCCGGCAGCGCCCGCCGGGTGCTGGTCGTCTCTGCCGACACCCACCCCTCGATGGACCCGGCCAGAGCGGGGACGGCCGCGTTCCCGTATGCGAGCACCGGCGCGGCAGTGCTGCTGGAACGCAGCGACGACGCCCGCGGCTTCGGACGGGTGCACCACCGTTCGCTGCCCGGCGGCCATGGCGTCAACGGATACCTGCCGCTGTACGAGGCCGGCTCCGAAGGCCGGAACACCGTAGCGGTCGACCGCGACAGCGGCGTGGTGGAGCGCATGCTCGATCTCGCCGTCGACTCCGTGCGCGACGCGCTGGCAGCCGAGTACGGTGCGGAAGCGGCCCAGGCACCGACGGTCCTGGACCGCACCCTGCTGATCACCTCCCAGCCGTCGCACGACTTCGCCTCCCGCCTGTCCAAGCGCCTGGGCCTGGCGTCCGATGCCGCGGTGACCGTCGAAGGGCTCAAGGGCGACCCGCACACCTCCGCACTCACCTACGGCTTCGCTCAGGCCCGGGACTCGGGACGGCTCACGGGCCACGACCGGATCCTCTTCCTCGCCGTCGGCGCGGGCCTGAGCTCGGCTACGTCCCTCTACCGTCTGACCGGCGACACCGAGGGAGCCGCCCGCTGATGTCCGGCACCATGACCGGGCCGGCCCGGAACGCGTCCCTGGCCGAACTGCTCGCCCGGCACGCCGCGCGTACCCCCGACAGGGCAGCCGTCATCCATCCGGCCGGGAGGCAGGGCTCGTCGGGGCAGGCCGCCTACACCTCGGTCGGCTACGGCGACTTCGCCGCCCGGGTCACCGCGTGCGCCGCCGGTCTCAGCGCTCGTGGCATCGGCCGCGGTACCCGTACGGCCCTGCTGGTGACTCCCGGCGCCGACCTGCTCGTCCTGGTCTTCGCCCTGATGCACACGGGCGCGGTCCCCGTGGTGGTCGACCCCGGCATGGGACTGGGCCGCATGCTGGACTGCATCCGCCGGGTGGAGGTCCAGGCCTTCATCGGCGTACCGTCCGCGCACATGCTCCGGCGTCTTCGGCCACGTGCCTTCGCCGGAGTGAAGAGCGTGATCACGCTGCCCCGGCGGAGCGGCACCGGACTCGCGGAGCTGTCCGCCCTCGGTGCGGGCCGGCCGCAGCTGCCTCCGCAGGCGTCCGGGCCGGACGACGTCGCGCTGATCGGCTACACCACCGGCAGTACGGGTCCGGCCAAACCGGTCGAGATCACCGTCGGCATGCTGCGAGGGATGGCACACGGCGTCGAGGCCGGCCACTTCACCGCTGACATGACCAGCACTCTGGTCACGATGCCGCTGATGGGTGTGTTCGACCTCGCGGCGGGCCGCACGGTGGTGGTGCCGAGGATGAACATGGGCCGGGTCGGCGCCGCCGACCCGATGCTGCTCACCGACGCCATCCAGCGTTTCGGTGTGAACGCCATGTTCGCTTCGCCCGCCCTGCTGGGACCGCTCTCGGCCCATCTGGCGAAAACCGGCGCCCAAGTACCGTCACTGCGTCTGATCGTCTCCGGTGGAGCCCCGGTGAGCCCTGGACTGATGACCGCTCTGCGCGCCGTGCTGCCGGACGACGCAAACGTGTTCAGCACCTACGGGTCGACCGAGGCACTGCCGATGGCGCTGGTCGAGAGCAGGGAGGCACTGGCCGGACCCGCCGACGGCCCTGCCGCCGCCCTCGGTGTCTGTGTGGGGCGGCCCGCACCCGGCACGACAGTCCGCACCATCGAGGTCAGCGACGGGCCGGTGCCCTTCTGGACGCCCGAACTTCCCGTCGCGGAAGGTGAGATCGGCGAGATCGTGGTCAGCGGCCAGGCGGTCAGCCCGCGCTACTTCCGCTCACCCGGGGCCGATGCCGAGCACAAGATCCAGGATGACGGGCGTCGCTGGCACCGCACCGGCGACGTCGGGTGGATCGACGGCGAGGGCCGCATCTGGTTCTGCGGACGCAAGAGCCACCGTGTCCGCACGGCGAACGGCGACCTGCACACCGTGCGATGCGAAGGCGTCTTCAACGCCCATCCGCAGGTCAGGCGCACAGCGCTGGTGGGCTTCGGCCCGCACGGCGAGCAGCGGCCCGTGCTGTGCGTGGAGCTCGAACCGGACACAGGTCCGGGGCACTGGCCGCGGATCGAGCGCGAGCTGCGCGCCCTGGGCGCCGGCACCCCGGTGACCAAGGGGATCGAGGACTTCCTGCCGCACCCCGCCTTCCCCGTGGACATCCGCCACAACGCCAAGATCCGCCGGGAGCTGCTGGCCGGCTGGGCCGAGGACCGGCTCACCGGAAGTCGCCGTCCGACAGCCGCGGACCGGGCGTTGCGCACCGTTCCGCTGCTCGGCTGGGCCTATCTGCCGGTCTGGCCGCTGCTGCCCTGGGACCACGTGGCGCTGACCGCCTTGTGGTGGATCGACGCCTTCCTGAGCGTCGTCGTCCATGCGCTCCAGATACCGTCCGCCCTGCGTGTGGAGCAGGAGCTGGCCACTGGGCGAAGGCCCTGGACGACGGCCGCGCTGACGATGCTGTTCGGTGCGACCTGGTGGCGCCGGCGCGGCGGCAGGGCGAGGGGGGCGGCCTCGTGAAAGTACTGGTGACGGGCGCGTCCGGGTTCCTGGGCAGCCACATTGTCGATGCCTGTCTGCGCGCGGGCGACACGGTGCGGGTCCTCGTCCGCGAGGAGAGCGATCTCAGCCGTCTGCGCACCGTCGCGGGTATCGAGTTCGCGTACGGAGATCTGCGTGACACCGCGTCCCTGCGAAGGGCGACGGAAGGCGTCGACGTCGTGCACCACAGCGCGGCCAGGGTCACCGACCGAGGCACCCGGGCCCAGTTCCGGGACGAGAACGTCGAGGGCACCGAGCGCCTGATGGCGGCGGCCCGGCGGGCCGGGGCACGGCGCTTCGTGTTCATCAGCAGCCCCAGCGCGCTGATGGGCGTTCGCGGCGGTGACCAGATCGACATCGACGAGAGCGAGCCCTACCCCGCACGGCACCTCAACCTCTACTCGGAGACCAAGGCCGAAGCGGAGCGTCTCGTCCTGGCCGCGGACCGCGGGGAGTTCACCACCGTCGCACTGCGCCCGCGGGCCGTGTGGGGCCCGCGTGACCACTCCGGTTTCATGCCTCGGCTGATCGCGAAGATGATGACGGGAAGTCTGCCCGACCTCTCCGGCGGCAGACCGGTGTACGCCTCGCTGTGCTACTGCGAGAACGCCGCCGATGCCTGTGTACGGGCGGCACGTGCCGACGGGGTCGGCGGCCGGGCGTACTTCGTCGCCGACCGGGAGCCGGTGGAGGTGTGGAGCATGCTCGCCGTCCTCGCCGGACGGTTCGGGGGCAAGCCCCCCACCCGGCAGGTCTCCCACGGTCTGCTGCGGGCGCTCGCCGTCACGGCGGACACGCTCTGGAAGCTACCGCCGCTGGCCAGGCACTCCTCCCCGCCGCTCTCCCGGTACACGCTGGCCCTGCTGACGCGTTCGGCGACGTACGACACCTCGGCAGCACGGCGGGACCTGGCGCCGCCGCCGGTCACCCACGAAGTGGGGATGGCCCGGCTCGAGGCCTGGATCGACAGCATCGGCGGCGTCAACGAGTACATCAGGAAGGTGCAGTAGTCATGAGCACGCAGCACGCCGCCGTGGGCGGCGGTGCCGGTACCGGGTCCCGCGGCCGGGCGACCTTCCGCCGCCCCGTCTCCCCTACCGAGTGGTCCTATCTCGCCGCCGCCCGGCTGGGCGGCGAACTGCTGGTGCTCCAGTTGGTGGTCGAGGGCACCGGGCCGATCGACGCCCTGGCCCTGAGCCGTGCCGTGGCCGAGGCCTCAGCGTCCTGCCCCGGCTCGCGGTTGGTGCGCCGCGGCAGGATGTGGGTCGACAGCGGACGTCCCCCACGGGTCGTGCTCGTCGAGGGAACGTCGTTCGACCGCACGTCGCTCACGGGACCGCCGGAGCTCACCACCCCGCTCGCCCACGCGGAGGACCGCCCGGGCTGCGAAGTGCTGCTGCTCACCGGCGAACCCGGCACCGTGGTCTTCAGGGCGTCCCACGCCGTGATGGACCTCAAGGGCGTGTCGGTATGGGCCACGGAGGTCTTCCGGGCCCTGCGCGGCGAACCCCCACGGGGTGCCGCGGACCCGCTGACCGACTACGCGCTCCTGGACTCGGTGGGCAGGACCGGGCAGCGGCCCCGGCTCGGGCTCGACCAGCGCTCACCGCTCGGCGGCCGGCCCGGCAGCGATTCGGTGTGGCGGCGGCGTACGGTGGCGGGCCGCCACCCGGCGCTGGCCGCCAAGGTGGCGGCAGCGATCGCGGAGGACCTACCCGGCCCGGCGGCCCGGATCATGCTGCCCGTGGACCTTCGACGTCACGACCCCGGTGTGTCGTCGACGGCCAATCTGGCCCTACCGGTGTTCCTCGACATCCCGTCCGGCCAGGGTGCGGACGCCGTCCACCGGCGGTTGCTGGATGCGCTGGCCTCCCGGCGGGAACTGGCGGCCGGCCCGGAAGCGGCCCTGGCCCGCCTTCCGCTTCCGGCGGCAGCGGCCCTGGTGGGCGCGTCACGGGCCGCCGCCTCGGCACGGCACCGCTACCTGGCATCGGCCGTCGTGTCGAACGCCGGCCGGCTGACGCCTGCCGACTTCAGCGCAGGGGAGTTCACCGCGACGACCGTGTACGTCCTGCCGGTGCACGCTCCCCTGGTACCGGTCAGCATCGCGCTGCTGGAACTGCCCGAGCACGTCGAGCTCGTGGTCTCCGCCCGTGGAGCGGCGGACGTCGGCGAGCGCTGCGAGGCCCTGCTGGATCGCATCGGCTCCGCGCTGGGCGCGGACGCACCGGCCTCGTGCACGCCACCCCCGGCAGCGCCGCGGGAGCCCGGCGCCGCCGAGCTGCTGCTCGCGCCCGGGCCAGGTGGCCTTCCTTCACTGGACGGCTCGGTGGTGCAGCTGTTCCGGGCTCAGGTCGCCCGCCGGCCGGACGCACCCGCTGTGCTCGGCGACGGCCTGCGGTGGTCGTACGCGGAACTGGACCGTCGCTCCGACGCCGTCGCGGTCGAGCTGCTCGCCCGCGGCGTCCGGCGCGGCGAGGTCGTCGGAGTCCTGGCGGACCGTTCGGCAGCGGGCCTGGCCGGAGTCTGGGGCGTCCTGAAGGCGGGCGCGGCCTTCCTGCCCGTCGACGTGCGCAATCCGGCGCGGCGGGTCGAGGAACTGCTGCACGACGCGGGGGCTCGCATCTGCCTCGCGGAGACGGCCTCGTGCGACCTGACTCAGGGCAGCGGTTGCACGACGGTTCTCCTCGAGCACGTCGCGGGCGACGGAGCGACCGTCGACGAGCCAGGCCGCGCGGCCCTCACCGCCGCCGCTCCCGGCCCCGACGATCTGGCGTACGTCATCTACACCTCGGGCTCCACCGGCAGGCCCAAGGGCGTACAGATCGAGCACCGCAGCCTGACCAACGTCGTCGGGTGGATCGCCCCCTTCATGCGCTGCGACGAGGAGACCCGGGCCGCGTACTCCTTCTCCCCCGGATTCGACCTGTCGATCATGCAGATCTTCCCGCCCCTCGTGCACGGCGGTGCTGTCGTGCCAGTGCCCGGTGAGCTCGACCACGTCAAGCTGCGCGAGATGTTCTCCGGACGCCTGGCCAACACCCTCGGGATGACGCCGACCCACCTCGATCTCGCCTGGCGCCTCGGAATCCGCGCCACACGCATCCGCGCCCTCCAGTCCGGCGGCGAGAATCTCACCACGGCCGGCAGCAGCCGGGCACGCGCGTCGTTCGGGCCCGACTGTCTCTTCGTGAACGTCTACGGCCCTACCGAGGCCACGGTGGCCTGCACCGTCGCCGTCGTCGACGACGGCACCGGACGCCCGTCCGCACCGATCGGAGTGCCGGTGCACCGCACGTCCGTGGCCGTACTCGACGAGCGGGGACGCGAAGTCCCGGACGGCGAGTTGGGCGAACTCCACGTGACCGGCGTCCAGTTGGCCCGCGGCTACCTCGGCCGCCCCGATCTGACGGCCGAACGCTTCGTCCACCTTCCGGACGGCCGACGCGCCTACCGCACCGGGGATCTGGTGCGCCGTCTGCCCGACGGACAGCTGGAGTACGCCGGCAGGATCGACTCCCAGGTGAAGATCCGCGGTCACCGTGTCGAGCCGGGCGAGGTCGAGGCCGCGCTCACCGCTCTGCCGGACATCGCGCAGGCCGCGGTGGTCGCCCGCCGCAGGAACGACACCGGCGCGCAGGCGCTGTGCGCTTTCGTGGTGCCGGTCCGGAGCGCTGCTGCCTTCGACGAGGCGGCCGTACGAGCGGATCTCGAGCGCGCGCTGCCGTCCCACCTGGTGCCCACGGTGATGCGTACGGTCACCCGACTGCCGGAGACGGCCAGCGGCAAGACCGACCGCGGCGCGCTGCCGAACCCCTTCGACGGGGCATCCGCTCCAACGCGGGCGACCGACGTCCCGGACCCCGCCACCGGAGCGCGTCCTGCGGGGGCGGCAGACGAGCCGGGACCGGGTGTGGCCTCTGTGACGGCCGGGATCTGGGCCCGTGTCCTGCGCTGCGAAGCCACGGACCTCGATGCCTCGTCCGACTTCCATGCTCTGGGCGGCGACTCGCTCGCCGTCCTGGAGATGCTGGCCGCGCTGGGCCGGGAGCTGCCGGGGAGGGACGCGGAGCAGCGGTTCCTGACCCAACTCGGCCCCCTGAGCGACAAACTGACGCTCGGCCGGGTGGTCGAGGCCGTCGAGGCCCTGCGGAGCGGGTCGTGATCTTCGTCGGAGAGGGCGCTCTCCTGTGGCGCGCCGTTCAGCACACCCTCGACAGCGGCCTGCCTGTGGACCTGGTCTGCGGGCCTCCCCCTGCTGCGAACGCCACTCGGCCCGATGTTCCCTTCCGGGCCGCCGCGGACGTCAACTCCGTGGCGGCGGAACTGGTCACCGCCAGCACGGACGGTGTCGTCTGGTCGTTGAACAACCGGATGATCTTCCGTACGCCGGTGCTGTCCAGCGGGCTGCGCGTCCTCAACGTCCACCACGGTCCGCTGCCCACCTACCGGGGGCTGCCGGAAGTGGCCCTGGTCTACGCGATGCTGCGTGGCGAGCGGGAGTTCGCCGCGACCCTCCACCAGGTGGACGAGGGAATCGACACCGGCCCCATTCTGGCCGCCGACCCCTATCCGATCGGGCCCGACGAGCCGTTCCACATGGTTCTGCGCCGCGGGCTGCAGATCTGCCACCGGCTCTTCGAGCGATGTCTGCCCCTGGTCGCAGCCGACCCTGCCTGGAACGGCGAACCGGCCCGCCGAAGCGGCGCCGGCGCCATCGGGTACTTCGGCCGCAGGGAACTGGCCCGTCTGCCCGATCACCGGGACCACCCGGAATTCGGCCGGGCCACCAGCCTGGGCTTCCTGGCGGACTACCTCCCGGAGCTCGCCGCGGTCCTGGGATGAGGCGACCGCGGGTCCCGCGGGGACACAAGCAGCACGGACTGCCCGTCCTTCACCTCGCGGATGTGCGGGGTGATCGTGTGGCGAATCGCGCAGGCCCCCGAGGGGCGGCGCCGCGGCGTTCCCACGGCCGCGTGTGGCACCCCGGCACCGCGGCAACGGGACTGCGGGCTTCGTGTCCCGGGAAGGCGATCGGGGCGCCGGCCCTGGAGGTCAGCGGCCGATCGCCTTGCTCAGGACGGGTGCGCCGATACCGGCGGTCGTCACGCCGGTGAGGACTGCTGTGTCGATGCTGCGGGTGCCCGGTGAGGTGAGGAATCCGGCGATCTCACCGATCAAGGCGGCCGTCAGGACAACGATCGCGGCATGGGCCGTCAACAGCGGCGGCTCCGGATCGCGAGACGGCGGGGCAGTGGAGGGAGGAACGCCGGCGGTCACACGAGCTCCTTGCTCCGCCGCTCGCCGGGATCGCGACGCCCGAGCCCCCGGCCGACGTCGCGCACGCCCACGCGCACGCGTCTGCGGCGAGCCGGCGGCGCGCACCCGCTCTCCTCCGCAACGGCCCTATCCGGCCAACCTCGCAGCGTCTTCGACGCCGCGGACAACCGAGCGTCCGGTCCGTTCCTCTCACCGTGCGGGCAGGCGGCCGCGTATGTCGTCGAGCCGAGTGGCCCGCTGTCTGCTTCCTTCCCACACAGCATCCCGGAGGACGAGGGAACGATGACCACAACGCGTACCACCCGGCTGCGGCGTCCGCTGCTCGCGGGCACCACGGCCATCGCCGTCATGGCCGTGACAGCCGGATTCGTGGCCACCACGTCGGACGCGCCGAAGGCCGCGACGGGGCCCAACCTGAGCCTCATCGCGGCGAGCACCTCGCTCACGCTCACCTCCTGGAAGGAGGATCCTGGCGTCTACCTGGATCTCGGCACCTACCTCACCGCGGAGGGGGCGCCGCTGGAGCTGAAGGTGACCCGGAAGTCCTACAAGGACCCGGTGACCATCACCCAGACCGTGTACGAGGGCGGTAGGGCGAAGGCCAGGACGCTGCCCAACGGCACCGTGACGGACTTCTCCGGGCTGCCGGGCTTCGCGGTGATCACGGTCACCGACAAGGCGGGCAAGCAGGTCCTCAGCCGTGCCGAGAGCTTCTGCCCGAACAACGCCAGTGGGCGCGTACGGCCCGACGCGCCCGCCACCTCGAAGTATCCGGAGAGCTGCCCCACCAACCCCTTCACCCTCGGTTCCGTGTGGGGCGTGGAGAAGGGCTGGGCCGCCAACACCTACGCGGGTTCCTACACCGAGCCGGTCAAGCTGGCCGCCGGTACCTACACCGCCAAGGTCTCGGTCGCCAAGAAGTACCGTGACCTGTTCGGCATCGCGAACAAGCCCGTCACGGTGAAGGTGACCGTGCAGGAGCACAGCTTCGAGGACGGTCGGGGCGCCGCAGCTCGGACAGCCAAGCCCGGTGAGCACTCGGGACACGGGGCCGCCCACACGGCGCCGTCGGCAGCCGGTGCCGCGCACGCCGGCCACGGGCCGGGGCACGCCCCGACGCCCGCCCAGGCCGCCGCGGCGGTGACGAGCGGCGCGGGCCCTTCGTACAACGTCGGTCACGGGCCGCTGAAGGCCGCCCCTCCCGCTCTGCCGTGGGCGCTGAAGAAGCAGCAGGCGGCACGTTCGACAGAGGTCGGCGACTCCGAGGGCCGGACCGACGGCTCGCGCCAGGCGCCCGCCCTGGGGCCGCTGTCCAAGCGGCCGGCCGGCAAGCCCTCCGTCCCGAACGTCCCCAAGCCCGACCTGCGGTCGCTGCCGGCCTACGGCATCACCATCAGCGACGGCGGAGAGGACGTCCCCGGCAGGGACTACCTGGCCTTCAGTGCCAACGTCTGGAACGCCGGCCCGGCGCAGCTCGTGGTGGACGGATTCCGCTCGCCCGGCAAGGCCAAGATGGACGCCTACCAGTACTTCTACGACGCCCGGGGCAAGCAGGTCGGCTACACCCCGACCGGCACGATGGAATGGGATCCGAGGCCGGGCCACATGCACTGGCACTTCACCGACTTCGCCAGCTACCGGCTGCTGAAGTCGGACAGGAAGGAAACCGTGCGCAGCGGCAAGGAGGCCTTCTGCCTGGCCAACACCGACGCGGTCGACTACACGGTGAAGAACGCCAACTGGCACCCGTACAACACCGATCTGGCCACCGCCTGCGGCCAGGAGAACTCGATCTCGGTCCGCGAGGTGCTGGACGTCGGCTCCGGTGACACCTACACCCAGGACCTGCCCGGCCAGTCCTTCGACATCACCAACCTGCCCAACGGCACGTACTACATCCAGGTGCTGGCGAACCCGGAGAACCGGCTGAAGGAGACCAGCACCGCCAACAACAGCGCTCTGCGGAAGGTCGTGCTCGGCGGCAAGCCAGGAAAGCGGACGGTGACGGTACCGGCGCACGACCTGGTGAACGCGAACTGACGCGTACTTCCGCACCATCACGGCCGCCCGTGGCGTCACCGGCAGGGATCTCACGGCGGCCGTGATCCACCGGGCACGCGCCGGGGATCAGTTGCCCACCCGGACCGTGGAAGTGGTCTGCCGGCACGGACGGATCGGACGGCACGCAGCCCGACAGGTTCGCGCGGATGAAGCCTCCCCTCGATCGTGGACGCCTGAAGGCTGGGATCTCGAGGTTCCGGAGGAATGGCAAGTGAGGCGCCCGCTTTTGCCGACTTGGCAACGTTTCTGGCCGTGCCGGGCGGTACCGGGCAGGATTCCCGCTGTGGGAGCCCGGTCGTGGATCGGTCTTCGGGCGGGCCCCCGCGCCTGGACCGGCGTCGGGTCCGCCCGGGGAACACCCGGCGTCCGGGCGCCCCCGCTCCGTACCGTGGAAGGACGACGCCTCATGGGCACAGAGGAGACCGCAGCGGCCGATCCGCAGGCCGCGATGTTCGAACCGGCGGGCTGGGACGAGCGGTATGCCGGGAAGGGCGCCGCCTGGCGGGGGACGCCCAACCCGCAGCTCGTCGCCCTGGCGCAGGGGCTTCGGGCCGGGCGCGCGCTCGACGTCGGCTGTGGTGAGGGCGGAGACGTGATCTGGCTGGCGCGTCAGGGGTGGACGGTCACCGGCGCGGACTTCTCCGCCGAGGGCCTCGCGCGGGCCGCCCGGCACGCCGAGGAGGCAGGCGTGGCCGAGCGTACCGACTGGTGGCGGACCGACGCGCGGGCCTTCACGGCGGGCGGGCGGACGTACGACCTGGTGACGACGCACTACCTGCACCCGCCGAACGGCGCGATGGTGGACTTGGTGCGGCAGCTCGCCGGGGCCGTCGCTCCCGGCGGACATCTCCTCGTGGTCGGGCACTCCCCCACCGCCCACTTCACACAGCTCACGGAGACGCACCTGCGGGCCATGTTCCTGGCCGAGGAACTGGTGCCGGGGCTGCCCGACGGGTTCGAGGTGCTCGCGGCGCAGCAGCGGCCCCGGACGCTGATCCGGGAGGGCCGGGAGGTCGAGGTCGAGGACTCGACGCTGCTCGCCCGCCGGCGCCCCGAGTAGCCGGGGCGAGGAGGTCGGGGACGACCCCGTCGCGTTCGAAGGTGCACAGGGCGCCGTGCGGCACGGGCCGGTCCGCTCCTCGTCGAGGACCAGGAGCATCCCGCGCTCCCGGCACTCGCGGCGGTGGCGGCGAGGGCGGCGGGGGCGGCGAGGTAGCCGGCTGTGTCACTCGGATGCCGGGAGCCACCCGCTTGAGGGTGATGAGAGCCGGAACGTCCCGTCAAGGGCGCCTTCGCCGTCGCCTGCGGCGATGACCTTCGGTCACCTCTGACCGGCCGTTCCGGCTCTTGGCCGGCCTGGTTGTCGGGCGGCCCCTCCTGTGTGGCGCCCGACCAGAAGCCGTACGCGGCGAACCGGTTGGCGCTGAGGCGCAGGTCCTACTGCCACGTCAGGCAAGGTTTGCCCGACAAGGAGCGGCGTCGGGTGCGGTGGATCGCAAGGCGCCGGGTCGACCTCGTAGTGGGCCTACTCGGTTGACTCGGCAACGCCGCGAGTCGCCGTGCCGGGCGCCGCGACAGGGCGAACGTTGCCTGACGCGGCACTAGCTCAGTGTCTTCAGCGCCGTCGCGTCGTACGGCTTCAGCTCCTCGAACCGGCCTTCCAGGACCTTCGCCGCCCACTCCGGGTCCTGGAGCAAGGCGCGGCCGACGGCGACCATGTCGAACTCGTCGCGCTCCATGCGGTCCAGCAGGTCGTCGATGCCCTGGACCGGGGCACCCTCGCCCATGAAGGCGCCGATGAAGTCGCCGTCCAGGCCGACCGAGCCGACGGTGATGCTGGGCCTGCCGGTGAGCTTCTTCGTCCAGCCCGCCAGGTTCAGGTCCGAGCCCTCGAACTCCGGGAGCCAGTACCGGCGGGTGGAAGCGTGGAAGGCGTCGACGCCGGCCGCTGCGAGCGGCGTCAGGATCGACTCCAGCTCCTCCGGGGTCTCAGCGAGCCTCGCGTCATAGGCCTCCTGCTTCCACTGCGAGTAGCGGAAGATCACCGGGAAGTCGTGCGAGACGGCCGCGCGGACCGCGGCCACGATCTCGGCCGCGAACTTCGCACGGGCCACGGCGTCGCCGCCGTAGGCGTCGGTACGGCGGTTCGTCCTCTCCCACAGGAACTGGTCGAGGAGGTAGCCGTGGGCGCCGTGCAGTTCGACGCCGTCGAAACCGATGCGCTCGGCGGCCTCGGCGGCCTCGGCGAACGCGCCGATGACGTCGTCCAGGTCGCTCCGGGTCATCGCCTTGCCGGTGCCCTCGGTGCCGTCGACGCGGATGCCGGAGGGGCCGACGGCGGGGGCGTCGGCGTAGGGCGGCTGGCCCTGCTTGCGCACCATGCCGATGTGCCACAGCTGCGGCACGATCGTGCCACCCGCCGCGTGGACGGCCTCGGCGACCTTCGCCCACCCCGTCAGCTGCTCCTCACCGTGGAACCGGGGGACACGGTCGCTCTGCCCGGCCGACTCGTGGCCGACGTAGGTCCCCTCGGTGACGATCAGCCCCACGCCCGCTGCGGCGCGACGGGCGTAGTAGGACAGCACGTCCTCACCGGGGACGCCGTCCGGGGAGAACATGCGTGTCATCGGCGCCATCGCGATGCGGTTCGGGACGGTCAGGCCGTTCAGCGCGACGGGCCGGGACAGGACCTCGGCCGCACGGGAGGCGGAGGACGCAGTGACGGTCACGGGATACTCCTCACAGGTACTTGACAACTTTGATGCTTGAGAACTTCAGACAATGAGGAGACGGTAGAGGCAGATATTTGAGATCGTCAAGTTTCCTGGGTAGAGTGACCCCCATGCCAGAACCTCCCCGCGTCGACACGGCCCAGCTCATGGAGCTGCTCTCGGTGTCGCTCGGCGCCTACTACGGCGACTTCACGGTCGCGGCGGCGAGCGAGAACCTCACAGCGAGCCAGGGCAAGGCGCTGACCGTGCTGCGCCGGGGACCCGCCGCGATGCGCGCCCTGGCCGACACCATGACCTGCGACGCCTCCAACATGACCGGGATCATCGACCGGCTGGAGAAGCGCGGCCTCGTGCGCCGCGAGGCCAGCGCGTCCGACCGGCGCGTCAAGACCGTCGTCCTCACAGCCGAGGGCGAGCGTGTCACCGACGCGATCCGCGCGAGGATGCACGCCACGCGGGATGGCCTGGACAGGCTCAGCGACCAGGACCGGGACTGCCTGTACGCCCTGCTGGAACGAGTCTTCATCTCCCAGCCCGCCCCCTGACCGAGGGTGACCTGCAGCCGACCGCGTTGATCAGCCGGCCCGCGGCCCAGGCTTCGTGGCCGCCCCGCAGACCGGAACGCGCCGGCGGAAGCCCACCGGGACGGGCACCGACCGGAACGACGGATCCGGAACCCCGCTCGCAGACGGTGCCGCTGCCGGTCCTGAACAACAGCGGCCACACCGCCACCGCACACCCACGGGCCGGGACGGGCGGCCGCACCGCCACCCCGCCCACCCTTCACCGACGCTTCGTGCGCTCCACTGGCACCGCACGACAGTACGGGTGGAGGGCAACCACCCCCGTCCGCTGCACCGCCGACCCTGCGGCGAATCCAGCCCCAGGCCCTCCTCACGGGTTCGGCAGCGGTTGTTCAGCGCTTCGGACAGCCCCGTGAATTCGGACAGCCCCGTGCAGGTGAGGGAATCCAACGAGGGCCCCGACGCCCATGCCGTCAGGACCCGCTGAGGGCGCCTCCGACAGCCGGGCGGAGGGCCGATGTCAGGCAGTCTGCTTCTGCGGGTGCAGGTCGAGTGCGATGTGCGGGGCGAGCGCGCGGAGGAAAGCCTGGGCGTCGAAGATCTCTCCGGCGGAGGCGACGCCGACGGCCTTGGTGCGGCCGGTCAGGACACGCTCGAGGGCCTCGGCGACAAGCGGCGCGGTGACGGCGTAGATGTCCCGTCCGCTGGCCGTGGCCCGGCGGTCGGCTCCGCCCGAGCGCACGACGACGTCGACGAGGAAGGTCTGGTCCGAGCGCCCGCTCGTGTCCGCGGCGGTCGGGGCCGGTGTGTGGGGGGCGGCGACGTCGCGGACCGCCTCGGCGGTCATGTAGGTGGTCACGTCGGGGACGGACAGGTGTTGGGAGACGGTGACGACGTCAGCCATCGTGAACTCCGCGATCACCGGCCGGGGTCCCATCGGATCCGGGAAGCTCCACTCCAGGGTGGGGGCGTCGTCGGTGCGGTGCTCCCACTGTCCGCCGCTGTAGCGCAGGCGGTTGGCGCCGCGCCGCTCGCGGGAGACCGCGCCCGAGAGCCGGGTGCCGGCGGTGGGGTGCCAGCTGCTGAGTCCATAGGCGATGTGTGCCTCGTCGGCTTCGGTCCAGTCGCCCATCGCCGCCGTGGCCAGCAGGTCGCCGAGACCGCCGAAGAAGGCCATGGCCGGGACGATCAGCGCTCCCGCGTCCCGGGCCCGCTCGCGGTAGTGGGCGAACGTGTCGAGGTTGGCCTCGAGCTCGGCGGCCACGTCAAGGTACGGGATCCCCGCGCGCAGCGCGGCCTCGATCACCGGGCCGGCAGTCGAGGCAAAGGGGCCTGCGCAGTTGATGACCGCCGCCGTGCCCGCCAGGGCCCACACCAGGGAGGCCGGGTCCTCGACCGATGCCACCCGGGCCTCCAGCCCGTGCTCGTCGGCCAGCTCCTCCAAAGCCTGCGCGTTGCGCCCGGACGGCACCGGGACGAACCCGCGCGCGGCCAGCTCCGCAACCACGAAGCGCCCGGTGTGACCGTACGCGCCGAACACCGCCACCAGCTGACCCGACCCCATGAGACTGCTCCCGTGTACTCGAACGCCCGCTGCGATGTCGATCCACAGCTGCCTGACAGCCACATCCTGTCCTCGCGGCAGCACCCCGCACGAGCGTCGGAAACGACACGCCGCATACAGTTTCGGACATGCCCACTGTCGCGCTGGCCGTCACCGACGGCATGCTCCACTACGAACTCTCCGTGGCCGTCGAGGTCTTCGGAGCCGACCTCACCCACATCGTGGACCCCTGGTACGACTTCTCCCTCTGCGGGAGCGGTCCGGTGCGTGTCGACCGCTTCCGCCTGGAACCCGATCACGGACTCGACCGCCTCGCGCACGCCGACACGGTGATCGTCCCCGGCTGGGCCGACACGGATCGCGAACCGCCGGCCGAGCTGATCGAGGCGGTGCGCGCCGCTCACGCGGCCGGCGCCCGCGTGGCCTCACTGTGCACGGGCGCCTTCGTCCTGGGCGCGGCGGGGCTGCTGGACGGTAGGCGCGCCACCACACACTGGGCCCACACTCGGGAACTGGCCCGGCGCCACCCAGCGGCCACCGTCGATCCAGACGTCCTCTACGTCGACAACGGCGACGTCCTCACCTCCGCGGGCAAGGCCGCCGCCATGGACCTGTGCCTGCACCTGGTCCGCCTCGACCACGGCTCGGCCATCGCCAACAAGATCGCCCGCCGTCTGGTCATCCCGCCGCACCGCGACGGCGGCCAGGCCCAGTTCATCGCAACGCCCGTCCCCTCCCCGGACAACCACCCCCTGGGCGAGCTCTTCCCCTGGGCGCTGGAGCGGCTGGACCAACCGCTGACCGTAGAGGACCTGGCCCGCCAGGCCCGCATGAGCTCACGCCACCTCGGCCGCCACTTCAAGCACCTCACCGGCACCACACCACTGCGATGGCTCCACACCCAGCGCATCCGCCACGCCCAGGAACTGCTGGAGACCACCAACGCCACCGTGGACACCATCGCCGCGGCCACCGGCATGGGCACCGCCACCACCCTGCGTCGCCACTTCCACCGCAGCGTCGGCGTTCCACCCGACACCTACCGCCGCACCTTCCGCCCCTAGGAGTCGTCCCCCAGTCCCCACCGGGCAATCGAGCAACGCCACGGCACCGTGCTGCCAACGTGCTGAACAACCGATGCCCGAACTCGGGTTCTGATTCACCTTCTGTGATGAAGACACGGTGAACGATGGCTGGGAGATGGCGCTCTGGCTGACCAGGAGTGTGTCCCGGTAACCGGCAACTGACCGGGTGATCGTGGTCGCCGAGGTCGGTTGCGGTCGCCCGGCCAGTGCCTGCCGCGCGGGTGTCGGGTCCTGTGTGGCCCGGGAAGCAGCGCGAGGGAACGGGGGGCCCGGGCCGGTCAGGCGATCGCCGCGGCGAGTCCGGCGGTGCCGACGTACCGGAAGGCCTTGCGGAAGTTGTGGCAGGCGGCCGGCAGGCGCCACTCGCCCCGGGCGCCGTCCTCATCATCGGCGCACTTGCGCTCGATCGCCCGGGAGGAGCGGATGCCGGTGGTGCAGCCGTAGATCAGCAGGCGCACCATCAAGCGGGGGTCGTAGGGCGGGTAGCCGCGCTTCTCGGTGCAGTCGGCCAGGATCGGCGCCGGGTCGAGCGCATGGTCGACCAGGTCGGCGACGAACCGGGCCAGGTGGTCCTCGGGCAGCCAGTCGTCCAGGGACGGCGGCAGCAGGAGAACCTGGTGCGGGTCGAAGGGACCTGTCCCCTCTTCGGCCCTCGCCGAAGGATCGCTGGTGGATGATGGACGGCAATGAGAAACCATGACGCGCACCTGGAGGGCCCGGACCTGGCTGCTCTGGCCGGACTTCTGGCGGACGGCACCCGCGCGAGCTTCTGCCTGGCTCTCTTGGACGGTCGGGCATGGACCGCGACCGAGTTGGCGCGACATGCCGGGGTGGCCGCCTCGACTGCCACTGAGCACCTGAACCTCCTGGTCGGCGGAGGATTGCTCGCGCAGGAGCGTCGGGGCCGTCATCGCTTCGTTCGTCTCTCCGATCCCGACACGGCCCAACTGATCGAGACCCTTGCCTCCATGGCGCCTCGGCGCGTCACTCCGCCACGCTCACTGCGTTGCTGACCCACGCACCCAACGGCGGCTGTCGCGCCTCGCCGGCCGTCCCCCGGCGAAGCCCCGTGCGTGATGTGAGTGCGTTCAAACATGGTTGGGGCCCGGCCGGCGAGGCCGGACGGCGGCGGCTGCCCGGGGCGTGCGGGGAGGGGTTGGAAGCCGTCGAGACGCGCGGCGAGGTCCGCGACGGTGCCTGGTCGCGGACCTGGCCGGTGACATCCTGACCGGCCGATCGCCGAGTTCGGGCTCCGCCACCCGCACCGGGCCCGGATCATCGCATTGCCCGCCCATCTCGGCGCAGATGTACACCTGGCCGGGATCGAGTGGATCGCCAGTTCTCCCACAGCGGCGGCAGCTTGCGCATCAGGTGCTCCGTCCCCTTGGCATAGCCGATGCCGAAGAGGACGGCGGTGACGAGCGACAGCGGCTCGGAGACGTCGTCGAGGATCGGGTAGATCTGCCAGTGCGTCAGATAGATGGAGAGCGAACTGGCGGCGAGGAGTCCCGCCACCTGGTTGACACGAGGGTTGCTCGGCAGAGTGGGGAACCACACCAGCAGGACGAAGCCGATGACGACGAACGCCTCACGCCGGGGTTCGCCCGGGAAGAAGCCGGGGACCGTGGCGAGCGCGGCGAGGGTGACGAGCAGCCGATGGGGCGTCGTGCGGGATTTCGCGGCCGCCCATCCAAGGGCGAACAACCAGAAGACGGTGACCGCGTCGGTGATCTGGGAACGATCGGGGAGGCCGACCAGTTCGTAGCGGGTGAGCAGGCCGATCGCGACGAGGGTGAGGGGCAGCCCGTACGGGAAGCGTCGCTCCGCCCGGTCGACGGCGGGGAGGGCCAGCAGCGCGAGGGTCGCCAGCAGGATGTAGACGAGCGCTTCGACGAACCACAGATGTATGCCCGGTCCCATGTCCTGCGGGAAGAGCGCGTTGTGCAACAACAGGACGTTGCTCAGGTCGTAGTCGGCGCCGATCAGCAGCGCGAAGGCGGTCCATGCCATGCACGGCAGCGCGATGCGCGCGATGCTCCGCCCCGTCCGGCGGACGCGTTCGCGACGCTCTGCCGAGGTGAGCAGGAAGCGGGCGAAGTTGAACCCGGCCACCGCGAGCAGCAGATGCGCGCCACCCCGGATCTCGAAGAGCCGGATGTGCGAGCCGACGATGCACACGATCGCCACCGCGCGCAGGGCGACGCTGGTCTCCAGGGCCCGGATTCGCGAGGGTGGCTTGGGTTCGGCCGAGCGGAGGGCTCGTATCGGTGTGGTGTGCCAGCTCGCGGGCAGATGGCCGAGGCGCTGCTCGAGGCGGAGCGACACTTCGACGTAGGAGAGGGAGTCGCCGCCGAGCCCGACGAAGGTACTGTCCGGCGTCACGTCCGGACGGTCCAGGATCCTTGCGTACAGGGCGCACAGGTCCTCGCCGGTCGCCTCGCCGGCCGCCTCGCCGGCCGTCCGGTCGAGGGAACGGACGGCCTCGTAGTCGGGCTTCCCCGAGGGCAGGCGGGGGAGGTCCGGCAGCAGGTGGACCCGGACCGCGCGGGCGGGGAGCCCGCATTCGTCCACCACACGTCTTCGGATCCGCCGCGCGTCTCCCCCGGGCTTGCCCATGACGGCGAGCACGAGCCGCTCGTCGTCGCCCGCGCACAGCGCGCTCAGCCCGTGCCGTTCGAGCATCACCTCGACCTGCCGGGGGTCGATCCGCAGGCCGAGGATCTTCAGGAACCGACTTCGGCGGCCGACGATTTCGTACAGGCCCTCCTCGGTGCGCCGTGCCAGATCGCCGGTGCGCAGGGTGTCCACGGTGCGGCCGAGGGCGAGGTCGTCAGGGGTGGAGGCGTAGCCCAGCATGACGTTCGGCCCGTCGTAGACGAGTTCACCGACACCTTCTTCGGCTGCCTCCTCGACGGGTTCGAGGGAGAACGAGCCACCGGGGACCGGCACGCCGATGGCTTCCGGATGTGCGGCGGCGAGCTCCGGCGGCAGGTAGGCCATACGGGCGGTCGCCTCGGTCTGGCCGTACATGACGACGAGGTCCCAGCCGCGCCGCTGCCCGAGCTCGGCGTAGTGGGCGACCCGTTCGGGGGCGAGACGGCCGCCGGCCTGGGTGACGTACCGCAGGTGCGGCAGGTCCATCCCGGCGAAGCCGACCCGGTCCAGCAGGTCGAAGGTATACGGGACGCCCGCGAACGCCGTGCCACGGGCGGCGCGGAACAGGTCCCAGAAGCAGGTGTCCGCCACCGAGAGTTCGGTGAGGACGAGTCCGGCGCCGCGCAGCAGGTGGCTGTGGACGACGGACAGGCCGTAACAGTAGTGCATCGGCAGGGTCGTGGCCGCCCGGTCGGTGTCGCGGATCCCGAGGTATGTGGCGATCGACTCGGCGTTCGCCTGAAGGTTCTCGTACGAGAGCCGGACGAGTTTCGGCGATCCGGTCGAGCCGGACGTACTGAGCAGCATGGCCAGGTCCGGGTGCAGCACATGGGCGGAGCCGGTCCGCCGCTCCTCGATCCGCCACCCGGCGGGGTCCGGATGGACCACGACGTCGGGGTCGTAGGCGACGGTCATCGCCTCCACGGCCTCTGGATGGCCCCCGGGCACCAGGAGCACGGGATGTCCCGCGGCCAGGGCGGCGAGAAGGACGACGAGCGCTTCGACCGTGTTGGCCCCGGGCAGCAGCACGAGGCGCCGCCCGGTTCCGAGGCGCAGCGCGGTGTCCGCCACTCGCACGGCCAGCTGACCGTAGGAAATCTCACCATTGGAGGTGATAAGGGCAGTTTTGTCGCCATGGGCTGCGAGATCGCGGGCGAGGGGAAGCGTCTTGCCGCTGACGAGCGGTGCTGGGTGGAGCGTCACGGGCGCATCGTAGGTAAGGCTTCCCTTATCGGGAAAGGGGTCCACCGGCCGGCCGGGCGGGGAGAGTGGCGGCGAAGCCCCACTGCAGCACGCCAACGGGCATGCAAGTCGGGGGAATTGGGTGCACGAAAGTACGGCGGGGATACGGCGCGCCCCCGCTCGGTGGGCCCATCTGCGGCCAAGCCGTTATACAGCGCACTTGACCCTTAGGTAAGCTTTACCTTATTAATGCCTTGTTCAAGGTTCTCCCCTCGGCACCGTTTTCGCCGCTCGCGGTGGCACCCTCCCTGAGCCCTGCGGGCGCGGGGCCGCCAGCGCGGTGACGGCGTTGAGCACGGCAGGAAGGCATTACCCGTCATGCGACGCCCCTTGGCCCGCAGTCTCACCGCGCTCGCCGCGGCAGCCCTGACCCTCCCCGTCCTCACGAGCTGCAGCGACGAGCCGGCCGGGCTGGTCATCTACTCCGGCCGCAACGAGAACCTCGTCGGGCCGCTCATCGAGAAGCTGGAGAAGCACCTCGGTACCAGCGTCGACGTCCGCTACGGCGACAGCGCCGAACTCTCCGCCCAGCTCCTGGAGGAGGGCGACGAGACCGAGGCCGGGCTCTTCCTGTCGCAGGACGCCGGCGCGCTCGGCGCGCTCTCCAAGGAGGGCCGGCTCGCGCAACTGTCCCCGAAGACGCTCGACCGGGTCGCCCCGATCTACCGCAGCGCCGCAGGGGACTGGGTCGGCGTCAGCGGGCGTGTCCGGGTCATCGCACACAACCCGGACAAGGCACCCACACCCCCGGACAGCGTCCACGACCTGGTCAAGCCGGAATGGAAGGGCAAGATCGGCTTCGCCCCGACCAACGCCTCGTTCCAGGCGTTCGTCACCGGCATGCGCGTCCTCGAGGGCGACGAGGCCGCACGGTCCTGGCTCAAGGGCCTCAAGGCCAACAAGCCGAAGGCGTACGAGAACAACCTCAACGTCCTCGACGCCGTCGACTCCGGCGAGGTGTCTCTCGGCCTGCTCAACCACTACTACTGGTACGAGCAGGCGGCCGAGAAGGGCGCCGACAAGCTCAAGGCCAAGGTGCACTACCTGCCCAAGGGCGACCCGGGCGGCCTTGTCAACGTCGCCGGGGTGGGCCTGGTGAAGGGTGCCGACAAGCAGCAGAGCGCCTACGCGCAGAAGGCCGCCGACTTCCTGCTGTCCACCGAGTCGCAGCGCTACTTCGCCGCGGAGACCAAGGAGTACCCGCTGGCCGCGGGCGTCGAGCAGGCCGACGGCGTACCTCCGCTGGAGAGCCTCCAGCCGCCGAAGATCGACCTCGGCGAGCTCGACTCGCTGAAGGAGACGCTGGCCATGCTCCAGGAAGCCGGACTGGTCTGACGTGGTCTCGCCGGATTCCCCCGTCCGGACGCGTCACGACACCCGCCCGGCGAGCGCCCCCGCGCCCGCCGGGCGGAAGCGTGCCGTCGATCCGAAGCGTGCGGGCGGCCGCGTCGACCGCGCCGCCGGACCCTCGTGGGTCGTGATCGTGCCCGCATGCGTCGCGGCGGCCCTCGCCGTCCTGCCCCTCGGCTACCTCGCCGTACGCGCCCTCGAACGCGGCCCCGCCTTCGCCTGGAACGTCATCGCGGGCGACAGGAGCGTGCAGTTGCTCCTGCGCAGCCTCGGCCTGAGCGCCACCGTCGTCGCCGCCTGCCTGCTCCTGGGCATCTCACTGGCCTGGCTGACCACGCGCACCGCCCTCCCCTGCGCCCGCGCCTGGTCGGTCCTGGTCACACTTCCCCTGGCCGTGCCCAGCTACGTCACCGCCTTCGCGTGGCTCTCCGCGGCTCCCTCGCTCGCCGGGTTCGCGGGATCCGCCCTCGCGCTGACCCTCGCCAGCTTCCCGTACGTGTACCTGCCGGTCGCCGCCGCCCTGCGCGGCACCGATCCCGGGCACGAGGAGGTTGCCCGCTCGCTCGGCCACGGCCCGCTGCGCACCTTCCTGCGCGTCACCCTGCCCCAGGTGCGGCCGGCCGCCGCGGGCGGCGGGCTGCTCGTCGCGCTCTACGTGCTCTCCGACTTCGGCGCGGTGTCGCTCATGCGGTACGACACCTTCACCCGGGGCATCTACACGTCCTACCGGGCCAGTTTCGACCGCACCCCGGCAGCCGCACTCAGCGCGGTGCTCGTCCTCATGACCGTTGCGCTCGTCACCGCGGAGACCCGCAGCCGCGGCCGGGCCGGGTACTCGCGCACCGGAGGCGGAACCGCCCGACGGACCGCTCCCGCCGCGCTCGGCCGTCTGCGGCTGCCCGCCCTCGTCTGGTGCGGGACCGTTGTCACGACCGCGGTCGGCTTCCCGCTCGCCATCCTCGGGTACTGGCTCGCCGTCGGCTCCTCCGCCACGTGGGAACCGGCAACCCTCACCACCACCGCTCTCACCACCCTCGCCGTCGCCGCCGGCGGCGCCGCCCTCACCACCGTCCTGGCCCTGCCCGTCGGTGTCATCGCGGCCCGCCACCGGGGTCGGCTCGCCCACCTCCTGGAGCAGGCCGCGTACGCGGGGCATGCCGTACCAGGCATCACCGTCGCACTCGCCCTGGTCTTCTTCGCGGTCCGCTACGTCCGACCGCTGTACCAGGAGACGCCGCTGCTGATCTGCGCCTACGCCGTGCTCTTCCTGCCGGTCGCGGTGGCGGCCACCCGCGCCGCCGTCATCCAGGCACCCCCCGTGCTGGACGACGTCGCCCGCTCCCTCGGGCGCACGCCCTTCGGGGTGCTGCGCGAGGTCACCGTGCCGCTCGCCGCACCGGGAGTCGCCGCCGGCGCGGCCCTCACCTTCGTCGTCTGCATGAAGGAACTCCCCGCCACTCTGCTGCTGCGGCCCACCGGCATGGACACGCTGGCGACACGGCTGTGGACCGAGACCGGCACCGGGTCCTTCGCAGCCGCAGCACCGTACGCCGCCGGCCTCATCCTCCTGGCCGCCGTCCCCTCCTACGTCCTCGGAAGGCACCGCACATGAACGACCTCCAGGTCAGTGGCGTGGTCAAGTCGTACGGTCCCGGCGCCACCGTCCTCGACGGCCTCGACCTCACCGTCCAGGGCGGGCACCTCGCCGCCGTCCTCGGCCCCTCCGGCTGCGGGAAGACCACTCTGCTGCGTGTGATCGCCGGCTTCCTGCAGGCCGACGCCGGCACAGTCACCGTCGCCGGTCGCACCCTCACCGGCCCCGGCGTGCACCTTCCCCCCGAACGCCGACGCATCGGCATCGTCCCCCAGGAGGGCGCCCTCTTCCCGCACCTGAGCGTGGCCCGCAACATCGCCTTCGGGCTGACGGGAACGGACCGCCGCGCCCGGGCACAGCGCGTCGACGAGATGCTGGAACTCGTGGGACTCGGCGGCTACGGCGACCGGATGCCGCACGAACTCTCCGGCGGACAGCAGCAACGCGTCGCCCTGGCCCGTGCCCTCGCACCCGAACCCCAGCTCGTCCTCCTCGACGAACCGTTCGCCGCCCTCGACAGCGGACTGCGCGGAGCCGTACGAGCGGATGTCCGCGCCGCTCTCCGGTCCACTGGCGCCACGGCCGTCCTCGTCACCCACGACCAGCAGGAGGCGCTCTCAACGGCCGACGTCGTCGCTGTCGTCCGCCACGGCCGGGTGGCCCAATGTGCCGTTCCCGAAGAGCTCTACCAGCGCCCCGCCGACCCGTGGGTGGCCTCCTTCGTAGGCGACGCCGTCTTCATCACCGGTACGGCGGAGACGAACACCGCAGCCGCCACCGCACTCGGCCGAATCCCCCTCGCCGCCCCGGCCGGTCTGCGCGAGGGCCTCGTCCTCCTCCGCCCCGAACAGCTCCACCTGACCGACCCGGGCACGGCGACCGCCCGAGGCACCGTTACCGACGTCCGGTTCTTCGGCCACGACTCCATGGTCACCGTCTCCGTCGACGGTGTGAACCAGCCGATCGACATCCGCGCCCCCGGCCCGCTCCAGGTGCGCCGGGGCGGGACGGTCGGCATCCGGGTCACTGGCAAGGCCACCCTGCACGCGAGCCCGTCCTGATCAAACCACACGGCGTTCGCCGTCCAGGACCCGCTCACCGCACCCGTCTTCCACACGAGTTCGGCAGCCGAGGGAGCCCTGGCGTTCCGCGAGAAGCGGCTCCCGGCCTGGACACCTGACCATCCGACCGAGCCCGAGCGCGTCGAGGTCCCTCTTCGCCGCACGCACGGCCGGGTGGTCACCCGACCAGGAACTCTGTTCGACCATGCAGACCCCGACATCGGTTGGGATGGGTCCTACCGCAGTCCCCGCCACCCACGAGTTCAGGAGATGCGGGCCGTGAGGGTGAGGCCGGGACGGAGTTGGCCGCAGGGTTCGTTGGGGTTCGTCTTGTACCGGCTCAGCAACCTCGGCACCTCCCGGGCAGCCCATGCCCTGGTGGCGGCAAGCCGCTGTGGGTCATGAACGGCCTCTGCCCGCACCCAGTCGCCGCCGGCGCCCTCGGAGAAGAGGCGAACGTAGCCCGCGGCCGTCAGCCGGGGAACGGTCAGGCCAGGAGTGGTGACCCAGACTCCGTGGGTGTGGATGAAGGTGGGCCGGAGGGTTGTAAGGACATGGCGCCGCAGGGCGGTCATGTTCCGGCTGGCGTAGGCCTCCGCGATGGTGGGCTCGGTCAGGCCCGCGAGGTCTCTGACGGCGAGGTTGCTCGTGAGGAGAGTGCCGCCGAGGTCTGGGGCGAGAAGTGTGCCGTTGGTCAACCTCAGGTGCTTGGCGTACTCGTTGAATACGGCGCCGTACCGGTGGGCGACATGGCACACGGGCAGGGTGGGATGGGCCTGGAATGAGGCGGCACGCTCTCGCTGCCCGCTCCAGGACACGAGCAACGCCGTGCAGACGGTGACGCCGGCCACGACCCTGGCACGTCGTGTTCCTCGTTCCACCTGGTCCGTCAGAGCGATGCCGACAGTGAGTGACGCCAGCACCCACACCGGCGTCGCGAAGCGGAACATGCGCATCCAGTCCGGATTGAGCACCCCGAAGGCAGCGAGAGTGAGGGCAAGGGGTACGAGCACGCCCGGCAGTGCCGTCCGCACGGGTCCAGAGCGTCCCAGGGCCGCTCCCGTCACCAGAGCTCCGGCCAGCACGGCCGTCCATCCGGCGAACGACAGGAGGGACCCGGTCCCGGAGAACGTCTCCCACGTTGGGGCGTCCTGTGCCTTCGCCAGCGCGGTGTTGGGCACGAGACGGGCGAAGACGGCATAGCGCCATCCGAGGAAGGCGGCATACGGCACGGCGAAGGCAGCGACGGCACAAGCCGCCGCTCGTGCGGACGCGCCCAGCGTCGCACGATGTACCCGCAGCAGCAGCACCCCGGGATAGGCCGCTGCCAGGACCGCCCCGTCCGGCCGGGTCAGCGCCGCCAGCAGTGCCAGAAGACCCGTCACCACAGCAGGACGCGCCGCTGTGAGCCGGTTTTCCAGCAGAGCACGGGCGAGCACGGCGGCCAGCAGCACGGCCAGCAGGGCGTACAGCGGATTCTCCAGACCGGAGAACATCCAGGCCACAAACGACATGTTGCCGGCCAGAAACACACCGCAGAACAGCACCACGACCCAGGAACTCGACACCAACCGCCGCGCGACGTGGGAGACGGCGATCAGGATCCCCAGCGTGCACAGGACACCGAGGACCTTCGGGTACAGGACCTGATCCGGCACACCGAAGTAGGTGCGGTGATCGAACAGGCCCAGGCGCCTGCCCACGACCAGCAGAGCGAGCCAGGCCGGGTTGGAGTAGCCCTCGACCGGAGGCGAGCCGGCCTGTTGCACCGGCCCGAGACCCTCGTCGATGCTGCGGGCGTAGGCGAAGGTGATCGCGGCGTCGTCGACCACCCAGCGACCGAGCCGCGAGCCCCGCAGGGTGATCAGGACCGTGCCCAGCAGGACGGCAGCCGTGTCGCGAAGCGAGCGACCCGTGAGACCGGTGCTTCTCGCGGGCCAGGGCCCCGCGTCCTTCTGCGCGACGGGGTGGACTTCGCGGACACTGGAAGGAGGCAAGGCAGACCCATCGCTCGACCGGACTGGGCATATGAGAGAGCAACGGCCCACCATGCCCACCGGTTACGCCCGGCACCTCCAGTAGCGGTAGCGTGGCGCTCAGGCCGAGACGGACGCGTGATCGTCGGCACTTCCGGCCTGGCGACGTAGACGCGAGGAGTGCGTTCCCACCACGTGCGTTCTCCACCCGGAGCAGATCCTGGAGCGCCAGTTGCCTCGGCCTACTGAGTGAGGCCCTCCAAGAGCAGATCGCCGAATGGGAAGAGGGCCTCCTCGACGAGGAGGATGCCGAGGACGCCCACGACTCCTCGGCTCCGGCAAGCCATGCCACCTACGAGGAGTTCGAGGCGGCCATGGACCGCAGCCCTCGCCGAGGAACCGGACGAGATCGACTGCATGAGCGACCTCTTCCTCGCCCCGGGCCGGAAAGTCGGCGGCTGCGCCTCCTGGCACCTGACCGACCCCGCCCCCGTGGACCGCCCTCGCTGCGGGACCCCGATGCCGCCGATGCCCACCGTCGACAAATGGGAGTGCGACGGCGCCTCAGGGAGCTGGCTGCCCGTCGAGGACCGGCGGGATGCCCGGGAGCCATCGGTCCCGTCGGTGTCCGTCTCCGCCGAGGCCAGACACGCGTTCCGCACCTGCCCGACCGATCCCGCCCACCCACACCGCCTCAGTTTCCCGTGAGCCCCCATCAGGGCGTGCGGCAGCAAGGGGATGCGTGACCCCAACGGCAGGGGCGCCGGATCTCGGATCAACGCCCGCCGACGGTGTACGGCGAATCGCGCTCCTGCTCCGGCATCGGCAGCGCGGGGCACGGAGCCGGACAAGTTACCGGCGTCCGTCGACCTGCGGAGGAACGCGCCGGCCGTGAGGCGGGCGCGCCCCCGGGCCCGGTCGGGCCACGGCACGAATCGCTCCCCCGGCGTCGCCCGGCCGTGCTCCCCGAGCAGGTCGGCGGGGAAGGGCGGCGCGGCGAATGCGACGTCGGCAGTACGTACTTCTTCGTCTGCCGCGTCTGCCCCGAACTGCGTACACCCACCACGATCGCTGATTCCCCGCCCGGGAACTGCCTTGCGAGTGCAGCGGAGCGCGGCGAACTGGCCACCGCGTCCGGCGCACGAACCAGGCCCCCGGAGCGTCGGGCGGACTCCGGGGCCTGGTCGCGGCCGGCGCCGGTCAGGCGAGGGTGATGTTCTCCGCCTGGGGGCCCTTCTGCCCCTGGGTGATGTCGAAGGTGACGGCCTGGCCTTCCTGGAGCTCACGGAAGCCGGTGGCGTTGATGTTGGAGTAGTGCGCAAAGACGTCGGGGCCGCCGCCGTCCTGTGCGATGAAGCCGAAGCCCTTTTCCGAGTTGAACCACTTGACGGTTCCGCTGGCCATGCCGGTGCCTCTCAGTCGATAACGGATCCGCACCGTGCGGACCCGGAGGTGATCGCCCTGGTCCTCAGGCACTGCACAGCAAAACGCCCACGCCAGGGCGCGGGCAGGTACTGCGAACCACGACAGCTACGACTGACGCTACACGGCGATACCGTCCATGACCAGAGAGCAACGGCCATCCGTTGATCTCGCGGAGTAGTGCCGCACGCTGTCTCCCTGCCGAAGGGGGCCGCCCCAGTCTGCGGTGAGTCCGACGGCCGGAGCGCTGCCTCGGCAGCGGTCGTTGCGGAGGTGGACGCGTGTCCTGGGCGTCTGCGATCGTTCTTGTCCCCTCGGAGCGACGCCGTCGCTTGCAGGCGAACCGTTCTTCCGACCTCGCGCCAGATCCCGTGTGGGGCGACGGATGACTGCAGTGGCACGGTACGCGTACGACATCAGCCTTTCGGCCTTGGCCTCGCCGGGGTAGGGATCGGCGATCGGCCGCATCGTCAGACCCCCTGACCAGCGGTCTGTCGGTGCGTCCGGAGCTGGTGACACGGCCACCCAGGCCATGCGTTCGACAGGGGAAGAAGGTCATGCCGACTCCGGAGGCCGGGCGCCCCCTTTGCGGGGCCACCAAGAAGGCAATGGGTGACGACATCCCCCTCGTCGAGCCCGACTCCGCCACCTCCGGTGCCGGGTAGCGAGCCGCAAGCCCCTCCAGCGGAGGAGCGTGGGCGGCGGGCGGCGGGGGTCTTCTGGTCGTCGCGGACGACCGCCCAGGACATGTGAACAGCCTTGGGCGTCGTGACGCCACGCGGCGAGTCGATGGCGGTGAGTGCTTCAGTCGGCGGCTGAGTGCCCGGCCTGACGGCGCTGAGCGCTCGAGGCGGCGGAGCCACGGCCAGGGGGGTTCCCCGGGGTCGTCTGATCCGGGCCCGCGGTCTCGTCCGGGTGGAGGGCATCAAGGATGAGGGTGAGGCCGAAGGTGAACTCGTCGGCGTAGTCGTAGCCGGGCATGAGGGCGTACTCGGAGGCGAGTTCGGTGAGGTGGGGGTAGGCGTCGGCGGGCATCTCGCGCAGGATGGCGCCCGCGACCTCACCCAGCTCAGCCGAGCCGCTGAACGGCAGGCTCAACTCCTGGATCACGAAGCCGTACAGATAGCTGTCGATCAGCGAGAAGGCGTGCGCGGCCATCGGGACGGAGAAACCTCCGGCGCGCAACACGCCGATAACGGCGTCGTGGTGGCGCAGGGTCGCGGGACCGGGCTGGGAGCGGGAGTCCATCAGGCCGATGGCCCACGGATGGCGCCCGAGGACGGTACGGGCGGAGAACGCGCGGTGGCGCATGGCACTTTTCCAGTCCGTGTCGCGCGGCGGCAGATCGATCTCCCCGAAAACCGCGTCCACCATGCCGTCGAGGATCTCCTCCCTGCCCGCGACGTGGTGGTAGAGCGACATCGCCTCGACGCCCAGCGGTTCGGCGATGGCCCGCATGGTGAGCGCGGCCGACCCCTTCTCGTCCGCCACCGCCACGGCCGTCCGAATCACGCGCTCGCGACTGAGTGGGGCGCGTGCCGACGCCCCCCTCCGACCCTTGTCTCGCTCGCGCATCCGGCTCTCCTTTTCGCCCCTCTTGACTACCTTACAGCATAAGGCTAGCTTGCCTTACAGCATAAGGTTGACATACGGGCGAAGGGCTGGGGCATGGGCACGGATCACGCTAAGAAGGTCTGCATCGTCGGCGCTTCGGGGAAGCTCGGGCAGTACATGGTCAGGCACGCGCTGGAGCGCGGTTACGAGGTGGTCGGCGTGTGCCGGGAGCGCAGCGTGCCGAAGCTGGCCCCGTTCGAAGGTCGGATGACCGTCGTCCCCGGACCCACGAACGACCCGGAGGTGATCCGGCGGGCGGTCACCGGTTGCGACGGGGTGCTGACGGTGCTGGTGCCCTGGGGCGTCCAGCAGTACGCGTCGGGCACGGCGCAGGCGGTGCTCGACCACGCACCACCGGGCGCACGACTGGTCTTCTCATGCGGCTGGCACATCACACGCGATGGAAAGGACGCCTACTCACGGACGTTCCGGGCCGCCGTCCGGGTCGCGGCCCTGCTGGGCAAGCTGGCCCGCGTTGTCGAGATCGACGACCAGGTGGAGGCGTGCCGCCGCGTGTTCGCCAGCGAGACCCGGTGGACCGTGGTGCGCGGCAGCAGCCTGGAGGAGGGCGAGAGTCAGGGCCTGCCCGTTTGGAGCCGGCACGTGGGCGACCCGGTACTCGCCAGCAACCTGACGCGCCGTGTGGACTTCGCACTGTTCATGGTGGAGGCGCTTACCGACGACTCGCTGGTCCGAGAGGCCCCGGCGATCGTCGGCCGCCGCACCCCCAGCGCACTCGCCCACACCGGCGGCCCCGACGGCTTCGGCCATGACCGGTGATCGGGGGACGGATCGGGACTGCTTTGCGGGGTGAGAACCCGACCGTGATGCGACGATCGACGTCGGGGTTCGCGGTGATCGGGGATGTTCGGTTCCTGCCGGGCCAATCGGTCCCGCTCGTGGACGCGGGCGGCCCGAGCGTTGCGAATGTACGAGGGACGTGCTCGCGCAGCCACTCGTCGATCCGCTTCCACGAATCCCGGACCAGGTCTTTTGTCATGAGGCCGACCCTGAGGACAGACACTGACAGCCTGGTCACCGCCCGCCGGCCTTGGACGTCGAGCCTGCCACTCATTCCCGCCAACTCAGTTGCTGTCCTGTCGCATCCGAACTGGCAGCGGCTGGGTCTCTGGCCAGTGAGGTTGCCAGGTGGTTTGCGAATGTCGGCGGGCGTGATTCTCAGGCGAGTTGGCTTTGACGGAAGCGGCGCTCCGGCAGCGAGCTCGTCAGTCCCCTCTGGGTGGCGAACTGTCTCACGATCCGACCGACATGTCATGGCCGGTTCGCCGGCCGATGCTGTCGGACGCTCGGGCTAGGGTGAGCGGCCACCACGCCCGAGGAGGTGCGGTAGTTGACCTTGATGCCGTAGTCGTTGACGGTCCTCCAGACTGCGGGCAGCAGTTCGATGCAGTCCTCCGCCGACAGGGCGACGGGCAGGTATCCGGCGCGGGCGACGGCGATGGCGTACGACTCGTTCGGCGACAGTGTCCGCCGCGCCATGTAGGGGTTGCGCAGGCCCTCGTGGGGACGCTGCTGCCAGCAGATGATCCACTCGTCCAGGAGGCCCTGGAGCTGGGCGAGGGTCCAGACCGACTCGGAGGCCGGATCGCTGCCGCGACGGGTGACATCGGAGCCGGTGCAGCCCGCGACGTACTGGCAGAACAGCGAGTTGATCGACGCGAACGTCCTCTCCACGATCGTCTTGTCCGTCGGAGTCCTGGGCCGCGCGAGCTGCAGCGAGATCCCCAGCAGCGAGCAGGCGGAGGAGAAGGTGTCGGAGACGAACACCTTGCCGTGGTCGATCACGATGGTGTCCGGGACGATGACCGGCTTGGCCGCGGCCTTCTCCAACCGCGCGTCGGCTGTCATGAGCCTTTGGTGCGGCAGGATCGAGTCCGACATCGCCAGCGTCTGGCTCCAGCCCGGCCGCATCGGCTCGGGAACCAGCATCCTCGCCAGCAGCACCGCGGCGTCGACACCCTTCGTGCCCGCGGGCCTGAGCAGAGCCGCGCAGATCGTGCGCGTCGTGACATCGACCGCGATGGTCAACTCCGGGCGAGCGACGACTCCGTCGTCCAGCACCGCCATCACGTCCAGCCGTGTGGAGTCGATCTGCACGATCTCCCCGGGGCGGGCGGCCATGGACGGGGTGAACGGGCGCATCCTCCGGGCCGACCCGGCCCACCGGCAGGACATCGACGACCAGGCCTGAACCGTCGTCCAGCCGTGCGAAGTAGTCCGGCGTGTGCGAGATCTGGCGCTTCTCGCCCTGCCATGTCACCCGGAACGGCTGCGAGGCCAGTCCCACCACCCTCTGGTCATGATCCAGGAGCATGGCCCGGTCCCGCTCCAGCCATGACTCGAACCCCACCAGCGACTCCGTCGTCGCCGCCCAGTACCAGCCGGTGAAGTGCCGCTGCCCGCGGTACGAGGTGAACCGCCGCACCGGGAGCACCGACTCGAACCGAACCCGGGAGACCGCCTCCAGCACGGACTTCATCGGCCCGCCGCCTTCACCGTCAGCCCACTCGACATCGACCAGATCCAGATCCATCGCCACCCCCGGCTCCGCGCACCTGCCGAAAGCGACCGGGACAGGTACAGCGAGAACCGGACCAGGAAAATGAGATCAAACCCCACGCACTGGGCAAACGCCGCCGCTCAGCGCGCGACGCAATGAGAATCCGACAGCACGAACGAGAAGCACTGAGAATCCGACAGCTTCGGTGCGACAGGACAGTTGCTCACTCAACAAGAACAACGCTCAGTCCCACCCGATGACAACAAGCCCGCCTACGTGACAACTATCGTGCCGGCTCAGGCGCACGGAGAGAGGGGCACTGGCCGGGCGGGTCAGATGTCGAACTCGACGTAGTCGACGTCGGTGAACTCCACGGACAGACCCGCCGCACGGCGGCCACGGTCCTTGAAGTACTCCTCCTGGAGTCCCTCCGCCGCGATGCTCCTCAGCTCCCGGTCGGTGGCTCCCTGTGTCTGGGCGTCGAAGAGACGGGCCGCGTACGCGGGGGGCAGGTGCTGGGTGATCAGCCGGATGCGGGCGTCGTCGGTACTGCCCGGAGCGGCGGTGAACCCGAACCTGGCGCGGGTCTCGATCACGATGCCCGTGGACGTGGCGGCCTGCTTCCTGGCGCGCTGCCGCACCCGGGGCTGCCAGCGCCGTCGCACCTCCGCGGCGAGGCGGGCCGCGAGTTCCGGGCGGGGCCGTTTGATCTGGTCCTTCACGTAGCGCTCGACCGTGCGCTGGGAGACGCCGAGCAGTTCGGCCACCGGCCTGGTGCCCCTGAGCTGCCTGACCAGGAACCGCATCTGCGCCGGGGCGCTCTTCGGCGCCGGTCGGGTGACCTTGTTCGCCAACGCTTCGTCGAGACTGTCGTCGAACATGCCCATCGCGTCCCACTCCCCCTCGTGGGCGGCGTCGTGTAGGTTCTGGCCGCCGTTGTCATTCCGGACCGCGGTGACCTGCTGCTTTTGCTGCTGTCTCATCAAATGTCCCGCGGGTTCCGTCTCAGTTCGGTGGCATTTCTTCATGCCGCATCGCCTTGCTGGTCCCGGTCCCGCTTCCAGGTCTGGTCGAACCAGGTGATGAAGTCCATCACGGTGCCGACGCGGGCGATGCGCTCGTGAATGGCCCGCTGGTCGTGGCCGGGAAGGAAGTCGCCCCGGCTGATCGGCTTGCCGCATCCGCAGTTGCACTCGCGGTTGCCCAGGGGGGAGTCAAAGTAGGTGATGGGATTCTGCTGGGCACCGTTCGGGGCGGGCTTGCCGACGTAGTGGTCGTGGACCGGATGCCCGGGGCCAAGGAAGCGGCCTTCGAAGGCCCGTCGCCCACCAGGGACGTCGACAACCCGGTCGATCTCCATGGCCTGGCGGATGACTCCGCCGCCGTTGACGACCGCGAACCGTTCTCGTTCGATGCGCGATCCGGGCATCACCCAGACTCCGCGGGCAATGTCGTAGAGCTGCCGGTCTGACAGCCCGTCGCTCCAGCCGATCTGTGAACGGCGGAGAGGATCACTGTTCGGGTTGACGTCCTTCTTCTTGCCGAGAGTGATCTGAATCATCGCGCCTCCCTGCGAGGCCGCCTCGTGGTCGGAGAGGCCGAGGCGACCTGTTCAGGATAGACCATGTACCCCCGTTATAACGGGGTATCTTGAGTTCGATAGGCATGGCGGCAGTGGTGATCATTGGCATCCGCGCTTCCGGACCGCGTCATTGCCCCAGCCACAGGCCCAGAGCGCAGCGCACGAGTTCCCTCACCACACCCGACGCCACCCACCCTCCGGCGGTCTTCAGCACCTCGTGCCTCCATGCCTGGTCATGCCACTTCTCTGCGAACTTCTTCATCGCCTGCCCCTTCTCGGAATCCGCCCGGTTGGCCGGTCGGTGACCAGTGATCCGGTTCGGCGTGGGGTTCAGCGACCGTCGAACATGCTGAACAGGACGACGACGCAGGCTGGACCTGGTGAAATTGGCGTTCAGCGGAGGTTCAGACTGAACGGGGGACGAATGGAGGTGCGGCCAGCGCCTGAGCTCCTTGCACACGAGCTGAGGCAGCTCAGGGAGGACGCCGGCGCCCCCTCGTACGACACGATCGAGGCCTGGGGCCTGCAGCAGAAACCGGCCGTCAACCTCAGCAAGGGCAAGCTCAGCGCGTGGTTCAGCGGCTCGAGCGTGCCCGCACACGGCCGGCCCTTTGACACCCTCGTCGAACTGCTCGAGGGTCGCGCGCTGCGGAGGTCCGGCACGCCTAAACGAGGCGTTCCCGTCTGGCGGGAGATGCGGAAGGCGGCGGACCAAGAGCGGCGCCGCGCCACTTCAGACAACCTCGCCTCCAAAGGCGACACCCCGTCAGCCCGAGACGGAGACGAGGGTCCGCCTTCTGCGGCACGCGATGCCGGCAACGCCCGCCACGGCCTACTGCAGCGGCTGCCTCCGCCCGCGTTCACGCTCCGCCGAGCGGCGACCTGGACGGCGCAGCGGCTAGGTGTTCACGCGGCCGTCTCCGGTCGGCCCGCGCACCTGGAGGACGATCCCTTCGTGCTCCCCACGTACGTGATGCGTGAGCACGACACGCGGGTACGCGGCTATTTGACGGAAGCTGTAGACGGCGGGGAGAGCGTGCTGGTGGTGGTGCGGGGCGAGTCCTGCACTGGCAAGACCCGCACGATGTTCGAGGCTGTCCAGGCGACCGTGCCGGATTTCGACCTGTTCTTTCCCCTGGCCCGGATACCCTCCGGGCGGCGTTGGAGGAGGGAGTACTCGGCGCGCGTACTGTGCTGTGGCTGAACGAGGCCCACGAATACCTCTCCGGAACGCAGGGCGACGCGATTGCCGAGGCGCTGCTGCGGCGCTTGGACAACGACACCCCGCTGATCGCGATCGCCACCCTCCACCCCGACCGGTATGACACCCTCACCGCACAGCCCGCGACGGGCAACAGCGACCCGCACCGCTCCGCCAGGATGCTGCTGGCTCAAGCCCGCCTGGTCAGTGTGCCGCGCTCGTTCGCCGAGCACCTGGACGCTGTCCGTGCCCTCGCCGCACACGACTCCTCCTTGGCCGCCGCGCTGGAGTCCGGGGCGGCGGCGATCACCCAAGTCCTGGCTGCTGGACCTGACATGGTGGACCGCTACGAAAATCCCCCCGATATCAACGGCGCGTACGCCCGGGCTGTGATCACCGCAGCGATGGACCTCCACCGCCTGAGCGCCGTCAGCCAGGTCCCCCTCGAGTTTCTGCGCGCCGCCGCACCCGACTACCTCACCGACGCCCAGCGTGCCGACGCCGATCCCGACACCTGGTTCGACAGTGCCTTGGCATCGGCCAGCGTTCGAGTCAAGAACGTTGTGGTCCCTCTGGAGGGCGTACGTCAGCCCACCGGCATGGGGCGCATGCCCGGGGTGGTCCGCTCGGCGGATTACCTTCAGCAGCACGGCCGCAGATGCCGCAGCACAGTGTTCCCGCCCCGCTCCTTCTGGGAGGCCGCCCATGACCACCTCACCGAGCCCGACGATCTGACCGCCCTGGGCGGCGCCGCTTCGAGCCGTTCCCGTTACCGGGAGGCCTCCCGACTGTTCGAGCAGGCCGAGCGCCGCGGCGGCCGTGCTGCATGGCTGGGGCTGACCTGGATGTGGCAGGAGGCAGGACAGCGAGAGCAGGCCGAGCGGGAAGCCCAGCGTGCCGCCGCTGACGGAAAAATCGACGCCCTGCGGTGGCTGGCGAGGTAGCGTGCACTCGCCGGAGACCACCAGGGCAGCCCATCGCCTGAATCAGCAGGCCGCCGAGGCCGGAGATGCCGACGCGCTCGAGGCGCTGGCGTGGGAGCGATGGCCCGGGAACACTGCGGCGGCCGAAGAACTCGCGCTGCGTGCTGCGGAGGCCGGAGCTGCCATGGGCATGGTGCTCCTGGGGCGCATACGCGAGACTGCGGGGAATCGCCCGGAGGCCATCGAGTGGTACCGGCGCGCAGTGCAGGTCGAGGACGGTGGGGCTGAGGCTGAGGCACTGGGGTCCCTGGTGCCCTTGCTGGAGGAGGCCGGGGACCATGAAGGTGCCCAGGAGGCCGCACTGCGGGCTGACGTAGTGCTAGGGAGTCCCGAATGCCTGGAGCCTCTGGTCGAGTGGCGGGAGGATGCCGGGAACCACCAAGGCGCGGAAGCCGCAGCGCAGCTCGCAGCCGAGGCAGGAGACCCCGGGGCTCTGGAACTCCTGGCGCGGCTGCGTGAACAGCGGGGGCGTCCGGCTGACGCGGAACGCCTGGCCCGGTGCGCAGCCGACGCCGACGGCCTGGGGCCTTGCTGTGGCTGGCGCAGCGACGACGGAACAGCGGGGACGCGGACGCGGCAGACCAGCTCCATCAGTACGCCCTGGGTGCAGCCTCCGCGCAGAGTCTTCTGTTCGGGCATATGAATACAAGCGCAAGGGGGACCGGGAGGAGGCAGAACGCCTGTGTCGGTGCTTACTGCCGGGCAGCCGGCGGCCATGGTTCTACTGGCCGAACTGCGGGCGCAAGTCGGCGACTACCGCCAGGCGGAGCAGCTCTACCAGCGCGCCGCCGACGCCCAGTTCCCGGAAGCGCTGGCGTGGCTGGCACAGCGGCGGGAGGAAGCCGGGGAGCGGGACGGGGCCGAGCAGGCCGTCTTGGCCGCCTTGGGCGTTGCCGAGAACGATGGGTCTGCCACCGAGTGCCTCAAGTGGCTTGTGCAGCGGCGGGAAGAGCACGGGGACCGGGACGGGGCCGAGCAACTGGCCAAGCGCGGTCTCGACGCGGGCGCGGATGACGCGCTGAGATGGCTGGCGGAGCTGCGGCAGGAGTCTGGAGACCTTCACGGAGCTCAGCAGCTGTACGAGTACGCCGCCCAGGACGGACACTCGTTCGGCCGATACGGACTGGCCATCTGCCTGGCGAAGGCAGGCGACCGGCAGGCCGCCCGGAATGAGCACCTGCAGTGCGTCAACGCGGGATACTTCCGTGCGGCCCGTCGCATGGCTGCCTTCCTCGGCGGCGAGGACGGTCAGCGGATGATGCGGTACGGGCTGGAGCTGGGCGGCTCACCCTGCGCCCCCTGGCACCGCGATGAGCGGTACTGACCCTCGGCCACCGCCTCTCCTCCTGCAGGTAATGAAGGGAGGCAAGGTCACGACCGGCAGTTGGGAGAACCGCCTCCCGCTTCGGCCTCCATCGCCTCTTCGCAGCTGCCGCACAGACGGATCCCGAGAAGATCCAGGCGTTCGCACCGGCCACACCGCACCGCGAGGACCGGGTAGGGGGTGCCGGTGAAGACCAGAGCGCCTCGCGGACGGACGAGCCAGTAGTGCGCTCCGTCAATCAGGATCTCGTCACCCTCGGCCACCTGACCCAGCAACGGGCCTCTGTGAGAGGGCAGTTCGTACATCAAGCTCGGGAGGAGATCCTCCTTCCCCCGAGCACACACCATCATGGGCAGCGGCTCCTCATCTGCCTGCCACGGCATCACCAGCAGGTGCCCGTAACTGTGCTTGAGCCGGCTGTCGAATCGGGGGCGCCACCCCGTGTATATGGTGATCACCGGCGGAGCCTAAATCCTGCTCCGCCCCTGCCGTACCTCGGCCCCGGCCACGCGACACGGCACCCCGGCGCTCTCCTCTGAACGGTGATTGGGGGTAGTGGCTTGGACCACCCGCTTCAGTTCGGGCAGATGTTACGTGGCAGCCAATTGGGCAGTCCCCGGCGCTCGTCCCTGGTGACGTCACGGCCGAGGATGTCGCACAGTTGGTCCTTCCAGAGCTCTGGTTCGAGGTGGAGGAGGTCGACGTGGGTGTCGTCGGTGAGCCGTAGCAGAGTCCTGCCGTCCTGGGAGGCGGCGAGGAACTCCTGGTCCTCCGCGAAATCGTAGGACTCCGCGTTGCCAGGGTCGACCGCGTCTTGGAAGCGTATGGAGTTCCCGTTGGCCAGCAGGAACTCCGAGCTGTCGCCAAGGAAACCGGCCCGGTACCGGCCGTACGACTGGAGGGGTCCGAAGGGACCGAGTACCCGCTCCGGCGGTCGCCCGGGCCGTATCGACCACAGCTCCACCATGGTGCCCTTGGTCTTCACGGCCGCGTACCGCCCACTGTCATCGAGTGAGACGATGTCCACCTCCCGGGGGAACTTAATGCCAAGTGCCTTGTTTTCCCTGCCCGTTCGCAGGTTCACGGCGTGGAGGACCGGGCTGCCCTTGATCATGACCTGCACATATCCCGGCTTCGGGTATCTGTCCAGGCTGAACTCTGGCGGGTCCTCCTTGGTGAGCCCAAGGCTGCGTACGTCGACCGTCTTCGCCAGCCGCTGGCCGGTCCGGGCGTCCCAGTACTCGATCCGGCTGCCGGAGACCGTCACCAGCTCGTCGCCCGGACCGAAGAGAAATTCCACCGGATCGCTTGTCGTCGCCGTGCCGGCGGGAGGCATGACCGTGGTGATCTCGGCGACCTCCCGCAGGGACGGGATTGCCCAGACCCGGATCTTGTTCCGGCCGACGACGTCGGCCACGAACGTTTGTGCCCCATTGACCTTCACTTCCGGAGCGTCCTGAGCCGCGTCCGTCGACGTGTCCCGCGGAGGCCGCTTCACCTCCTTGACGATCGTGGTGTCTCCGTCCACGTCCATCCGTGCGATGCCCATGCGGTCGCCGTTCGCGCCCATGCGGAGCACCATCTTGTCCCCGCGGCCGAGCAGCACCGGATAGCTGTCGGCATCGATGGTGCCGGGGATCAGCGGTCGCCCGGTCACGGCGGTTTCGTCCCAGGTGACCAGCGTCGGCTCTCGCCTGTCCCCGACGAGGCGCAGGGCGTCCAGATCGGAAACCTCGCTGGGCCCGTCCGCCTCTTGCACCCCCTTGCCCGGACGCGTGTCGACGAGGACCCACGAACTCCCTGTGTCCTGCGCGGCGAAGTGCTCGCCCGTTCTGTCGATCGCAATGCCTTTGCACGAGTCGCTGCCGAGCTTGCCGGGCTGGTAGCGGGTCAACACCCGCCCGTCCGCCACGCGTACGGCCCGGTACACCGGGCGGTCGTCCGAGCCGGGCCCCCGTCGGCAGAAGGCCAGCACACCACCGTCGCCCGACAGTGCGAGACGCGGTCTCATCGACGTCTGAACACCGGCGGCCAGTTCACGCGTCTTGCCGGTGAGGATGTCGACGGCCATGACCGAGGAGTCCCCATCCGTCTCGCGGCCGTACTTCGGCTGAACCACGAGCGTGTTCTCGTCCGGCCCGAACCACACCTTCTCCAGCAGGGGGACCCCGTCGGGCAGCCCTCGCCCCCGTCTCGTGGCCAGATTCCAGAGCCGGGCGCGCCCGTTCACCACGGTGACGACCTCACGGGCGTCCGGGGAGAAGTCCGCGACTCCGAGTTGCTGACCGAACACCGGGAATCCGTTGAAGTCGCTGCTACGGATCGAGTGCGCCGGGCCCAGGATCTGCTCCGGTTCCTCGGCCTCGCGGTCCACGTCGTACCAGACGAGTGTGCCGTCATTCGCCGAGGACAGATAGGCGACCCTCCGCCCGTCCCTGCTCACCAGCGGATAGAACGCCTGCTCGGCGAGTCGAAGGTACACGCGCTGGACCCTGCCCGCGGTGCCGCGGACGAACAGCACCGCACTGCCGAGCTCACTCGCCAACCCTCCGACGTCGGTCGTCACGAGGGTCACCGCGCCGTCCGCGCTCGTCGCGACCTCGTCCACCGGTGACTCGGTACCGGTCAGCACCCACGAGTCGTTCTTGTACTGGTCGTATCTGCGCAGCAGGACGTCGCGGGCCTCCTGCGTCGGAGAGATGTCATAGGCCGCCATGGCGACCAGGGCGGCCAATCCCGAGTCCCGCTTCGTCAGCTCCTCCGAGAGCGAGGCCAGTGAACGCGACCTACCCTGCGCCTCGCGCTCCGAGCTGACCTTCGACTGGTACACGAGGAAGGTGCCCAACCCGACGATCAGGGCGAGTACCAGCGCCGCGGCGATCCACGCGGCGCGGAGCCGGTTTCGTCTCGTCCGGTGGTGACGTTCGGTGAGCTTGAGGAAGTCCCTTTCCTCCTGGTCAAGTTGGTCCTTGTGCTTGGCCAGTCGGCTCTGCAGGGATTGAAGTTCGTGTGGGCTGGGCAGCAGGTCGGATGATTCGTCGGCTCGCCGCCAGCGGTCGAGGTCGTGCTGGAGTTCCGCTCGGCCTGCCAGGAAGTCCCTGTTGTCCTGCACCTGTTGGGCGAGCGTCGGCCAGGCCGTGATCAGTGCCTCGTGGGCGAGTTCAACGCTCTCCGGTTTCCCGCTGCCGCCCTGGAGCACTAGCAGTCGCTGTTCGGCGAGTGACTCTGCGATCCTCCACTGCTTCTCGCCCGCCTCCTTGCGGGGGAGCATGCGGCGCAAGGGAGCCTCGCCGCCAGGCAGGAACCGGACGAGGCCGGTAAGGAGCCGGAGCGCCTGCATCTCATGCTCCCTTTGCTTCTTTTCCTCACCTTCATCCTTTTCCTTGCTTTTGTTCTTTTCTTCCTTCTTCGGCTTGACGCACGCCTCCCAGGCCTCTTCCGCATGGCGCTTTAGCGCTCCGGAGACGCCCTTGATCTCCTCGTAGGTCGCGGCCTGCAGTCTCCCCTCGTTTTTCTTGTCCCACAGCTGGGTCAGGACGAATCCGAGCAGGGGCAGCACGCCTGGCTCGCCGCCTGCGTCGTCCAGGATGCGCCGTTCAAGTCCCGGGTCGTAGTCCACCGCGGGGATGCGCCGGACCGGCTCGCTGATTACCTTCGCGAGCTGTTCCCGGGACATCGGGGCGAGCGGGACCGTCACGCCCCGGTTCAGCGCGAGGCCGAGACGTGCGTGCTTGAGTGCCGCGTCCATGTAGTCGGCCCGCAGCGTGAGCAGGACACGGACCCCGCTCTGCCGCCCCTCGGGAAAGAGCAGATCGGCAGCCTCGCCGGCCACGTCCTTGGACGGGTCCAGGAGCGCTTCGGCCTGGTCGAGTATGACGAGGAGTTCGTCGACTTCCGGCCCCAGCGCACGGCGGGCGGTGTCGGCCAGCCCCAACTTCGTGAGGCAGGACTCGATTTCACCGGCGCTCGCAATACGGGGTTCCCCGTATCGCAGAGACCGAACGATCTCGTAGAGCTGGGTGGCGAGTTCGGCGCGCAGGGATTCGAAGTGCCCGGCGTTGAGCTTGAGGATCTCGCGGCCACTCCGGCGGACCTTCGGCACCACACCGGCCATCACGAGCGACGACTTGCCGCAACCCGACGGCCCGTACACGGTGACGGACGGCGCACCGCGGTCCAGGGCGGTGACCACCCGGGCGATGTCGGCGTCCCGGCCGAAGAAGACCCCGGCGTCGCCCTCCTGGAAGACGGCCAGGCCACGGAAGGGAGTGGGCGGACTCACCACCGGGTCAAGTGCGGGCACTTCATCGAGCAGGGTGCTGGTGCGCAGCACAAAGGCCTGCTGGGCCTCGCGCACCGGCTGCGCCGCCACCATCATGCCGACAACGGCGCGCAGCCTGTTGTCCCAGACCGGGCTGCCGCTGAAGCCGCCCTTGACGCGGACGGCCTCGCCGTCGTCCCGTGAAAGCTGGACCCAGCCTCCGCCGACGCGTCCGCGGAGTCTGCCGCTGTGCCAGATTCCGTTCAGGTTGTCATCGGTGAACCCCATCGCTCGCGCGTTGTGGTTCCAGACGTCCCGCGCGTCGAGCAAGGGCAGCGGACGGGCGCCCGGGATTGTGTCCGGCAGGCGCAGTACGGCTATGTCCCCGGTCTCATCGCCCCTGATCGGTTTCCAGTGCTCGACCACGGCTGTCCACTCGCCGCCGTTCCCGGCCAGCGGCTGGTCGAGAGTGACCTTCCTGCCGATCTTTACGGTGCCCTCGCGCTTCAGTCCCAGCGCGTCCAACACCACATGGGCGCAGGTCAGCGCAAGATCTGGGGCGATGAGGAAACCCGCGCCGCCGATCGTGCCGTCCGGACCCTTGACGCGGACGATCGCCGAGACCAACAGAGTCTCGGCGTCTTCCTCGTCCGTGTGCATCTCCGGCTCTGCCAACGCCGCCTCCGCTTCACTGCGCCCCCGTCAGGTCAACTCCCTTGGACAGTATTTCCGTTGACGCCACGTCCGTCACTCCGGCTCCACGTCAGGCTTACGGAGAAGTTGGCCGCGGTCGCCGTGCTGGCGATCACCACGTCTGCCTCGGCCGACAGGGACACTCCGAAAGCCAGGGTGATCTCGTCCGGCGCGTTGGCGAGATCCCGGAACCGTCCGACGAAGCTCTCCGCGACGGGGCGTACGGTGTCCAGCATCTGTCCCAGCGACCGCTCGGCCCGCGCAATGGAGCGGCCGCCCCGGCCCACGCGGACGAGGGTCTCGTCCACCTCGCGGATCTGTATGCGGACAGATGCATCGCTGCCGTCACCCAGGGGAACTTCCACCGTGTGGACGGGACGATCACTCATAGCAGTCCTCCAACGCTCGGGATCCGGAGATCGTAGCGATGTCCGTCAGGGGAGTCCTGCCGGACGGCATACTCGGGGCTGCCGAACGGGGCCTGGACGGGGTCGGTGTACGACGGGGAGCGCGACAGTGACTGCGACCGGGACCAGCAGCGATACGGCCTTGCACAAGGCGATCGTCCGAATTCGCGACCACGCGACCGGTGATGGCACAGGTGTCGGTTTCCTGTTCCTGGTCACCTCGGAGATGGTCGTGACCTGCGCCCATGTGGTGCGCGCAAGTGGCTCGAGGTACGGCATGACGTCCTCAGTGACACCGAAGCCGACGACTTGGAGCGCGGGCCACGATCGCTGCCTGAGACCATCGAACGCATGGGCAAGCGCCACCGCCAACCCAGTCCTCCCGAACCAGCCGTCCCGCGCGTGAATGCGGATGACCCGCTCGCCGCGCACAACAGGCGCCGCCGGGGATCGACCACGTGGACCCGCTGGTCGTAGCGGGCCAGGGTCATGGCCTGCACTTCGTCCTCCGTGGCGCCGGCGGACCAGGCGAGGGCCGCCGCCTGGTCCGGGGTGAGGAGGGTGACGAGGCAGCTCAGGATGCCCGAGCTCACCGGCTTGGACGGGCTGCGGGGCAGTAGGCCGATCGACGTCAGCACGTCGCCGGTAGTGGTTCCCAGCCGGTGGGCGATCGCCTCCCACCAGGAGTCGAGTGCCTCGCCCGGATGCGGGGCGAGGCGGATCGGCAGAGTCCGCGCGCGCGTCACCGGCGAACCGCCTTCTGGCGGGTCCGTCGTGACCGCTGGCCCTTCAGGCGATTGCGCTCGCCGTCCTGGGCCAGGTGGGCCGCCTGGTCGATCTTGACGCGGTTGAGGAGATCCTCGTCAAGCCGCTCGACGCCGGTGCGGACGGCCCGCTGGCAGCCGCGGTTGATCAGGGTCATCAGCGAGCCGATGTGGCCGCTGGAGCGGATGAACAGGTAGTCGAAGAGGTCGTCGGCGAGCATGCCCCGGTATTTACCGCTCAGCACTAGGGTGCGTTTCAGAAGTGGATCTTGATGTGTCAAGATCCACTTCGTGGGGCGGCATGATCTGACGAATGCACAGTGGGCGAAGCTGGAGCCCTTGCTCCCGGTCGGCAAGAAGCCTGGACGCCCACCGGTGCACACCAAGCGGCAGTTGATAGACGGCATACGCTGGCGTACCCGTGCCGGTGCTCCCT